>NZ_NKUI01000169.1 GCF_014845115.1 Methylorubrum zatmanii
GCCGGCTTCGGCGAGCCGCTGGTCGGGCGGCTGCTCATGGTCGATGCCCGCTCGATGCGCTTCGAGACGCTGGCCTATGCCTGGGATCCGGACAATCCGCTGAACGGCTCGGGCGTCAGGACAGGCCCGGCAGACGCACCGGCGCAGGCTTCGCCTCCGCCGCGTTGAGACAGCACTTCTTGTACTTCCTGCCCGAGCCGCAGGGGCAGGGATCGTTGCGGCCGACATCCTTGAACGGGTTCTTGACCGGCTGGCCGTAGGATTCCGCTGTCCAGTCCAACGCCGCCACCGGATCGTCGAGATAGCCGTAGTGGCGGGTATCGAAGGCGCTGAGGTCCGGCGGCTCGGCGGAAGCCTGCCTGAGCGCCTTGCGGAACCACGGCAGGTCGCTGAACTCGTCGGTGATGCGACCGTCCCGCCGGGCCGCCTCCACCCGGGGCGCGAGGCCGACCAACCCGAGATAGGCGATCGTCTCCTCCCAGGCGGTCCAGGCCGGTCCTTCCTCCACCGCCGCGCGCGCGTCGTCGAAGCGCACGAGCAGGGTTTCCGCCTCCTGCCTGGAAATCCGGCCCTGCCGCGTCAGGAAGCCGAGGGCGCTGAAGGCCGCGCCGCGCACGAAATCGTCGGCGGTGCTGTCGAGGATTAGCCGGGCCAGCGTGCCGGTCTCACCGTCGAAGGTCGAGGCGATGACCGGTGACAGGGTCTCGGTGATGCCGTCGCCGAGAAGCCCCTCCACCGCCTCCCCGTCCTGATGCAGCAGCCGCATCAGGGGCGGGAAGACGCGGGTGTCGCGTGCCGCGGCCAGGGCATGCAGGCCCCAGAACAGCAGGTTGACCTCCTCGTCCTCGATCGCCTCGGCATCCTCCGCCGCCCGCTCCAGCAGGGCGAGCACCGGCTCGGCGACCGCCTCGGGAGTCGAGGCAGCCCGCTTCAGCGCCTCGGCCGGAAGGTGATTCTCTTGCCGGAGAACCGCGACGAGATCCGCATCCATGGCCGCCCCTCCCTGGGTCGGGTTCGATCAGGACCGGAGCGTCGCGCCGGTCTTCTTCGACACTTCGGCGACGATCTTGGCGCTCACCGCCTCGATCTCCGCATCGGTGAGCGTGCGCTCCGCCGGCTGCAGCCGCACCGCGACGGCGACCGACTTCGCCCCGTCCGGGATGCCGGCGCCCTCGTAAAGGTCGAACACCTCCACGCCGGTGATCAGCTTGCGCTCGGCGCCCTGCGCCGCCTTCAGGATATCGGCGGCGGCCACGTCGCGGGGGACGACGAAGGCGAAGTCGCGGGAGATCGCCTGGAGGTCGGAGAGCGCGAGCGCCGGCTTGGCCTTGGTCGGCTTGTGGCGGGGCAGCGGCAGCGCATCGAGGGTGATCTCGAAGGCCGCCAGGGTGCCCTTCAGGTCCATCGCCTTCAGGAGCCGCGGATGCAGCTCGCCGAAAGAGCCGACGACGTTCTTCGGCCCGAATTGCAGCGTGCCGGAGCGGCCGGGATGCAGCCAGTCGGGGCCGCCGGCCACGATCTGCAGCCCGCCGGTCGGGACGCCGAGCGCCGCCAGCAGCGCCAGGGCGTCGGCCTTGGCCTCGAAGGCATCGACGGCTTCCGCCGTCCCGCTCCAGTGACGTCCGGCACCGGCATGGCGGGCGGTGCCACGGCGCAGGCCGGCGGCGCGCAGGGATTGGCCCTCCGGCTCGTCGCTGGCGAAGCACTGGCCGACCTCGAACAGGGCGGTATCCGGGAAGCCGCGATCGGCATTGCGCTGGGCCGCCCGCAGCAGGCCCGGAACGAGGCTCGGGCGCATGTCGGAGAGGTCGGCGGCGATGGGGTTGGCGAGGGCGAGATCCGCCTTGCCACCGCCGAACAGAACCGCATCCTCCTTGGCGATGAAGGAGTAGGTCACCGCCTCCAGCAGGCCGCGGCTGGCCAGCGCCCGCCGGGCGAGCCGGCCGCGCCGCTGCAGCACCGTCAGCATCGGCTCGACCGGGGCGGCCTCGGCCCGGGCCAGGGGCTTGGGCTCGATCCGGTCGAGGCCGGCGATGCGCACGATCTCCTCGACGAGGTCGGCCTTGCCCTCCACGTCCGGACGCCAGGACGGCGGCAGCACCTTCACCCGGTCTCCCGAGCCGGAGATGTGGAAGCCGAGGGATTCGAGCGTCACCTTCATCTCGACCCGCGACAGCTCGATGCCGGCCAAGCGCCGCACCTCGGTCCAGGGGAAGTCGATGATGTGCGACAGCTCCGGCACCTCGCCGGCGATGGTGGCCTCGCTCGGCGTGCCGCCGCACAGATCGACCACGAGGCGGGTGGCGAGGTCGAGCCCCGGCAGGGCGAAGGCGGGGTCGACGCCGCGCTCGAAGCGGTAGCGCGCATCGGTGACGACGCCGAGGCGCCGGCCGGTGCGGGCGATGTTGCGCGGATCCCAGAGCGCCGATTCGATCAGCACGTCGGTGGTGGTCTCGTCGCAGCCCGAGGCCTGCCCGCCGATGATGCCGGCAATCGACTCGACGCCGTTGCCGTCGGCGATCACCACCGCGTCGGAATCGAGGCGGTAGGTCTTGCCGTCCAGTGCCACGAGGCTTTCGCCGTCTTCCGCCCGGCGGACGGTCAGGCCGCCGACGACCTTGTTGGCGTCGAACACGTGCAGCGGCCGGCCGCGGTCGAAGGTCATGTAGTTGGTGATGTCGACGAGCGCGTTGATCGGGCGCAGGCCGATCGCCCGCAGGCGCTTCTGCATCCACTCTGGCGAGGGGCCGTTCGTCACGCCGCGCACGAGGCGGAGGGCGAAGAGCGGGCACAGATCCTTGTCATGCGCATCGAAGCTGAGCGTGACCGGGGCCGGGCCGGGGCCCTCGCCCCGCACCGGCGGCAGCGGTTCGCGCTTGAGGGTGCCGATGCCTGTGGCGGCGAGATCCCGGGCGATGCCGTGGATCGAGGCGCAATCCGAGCGGTTCGGCGTCAGGTTGATCTCGATCACCGGATCGTCGAGCCCGGCCCAGAGGGCGTAGGGCGTGCCGACCGGCGCGTCGGCGGGCAGGTCGAGGATGCCGTCATGGTCCTCGCTGAGGCCCAGCTCCGCGCCCGAGCAGAGCATGCCGCGGCTCTCGACGCCGCGAATCGTGCCGACCGACAGGGTGATGTTCTTGCCCGGCACGTAGGTGCCGGGGGGCGCGAAGACCGAGAGCATGCCGGTCCGCGCGTTCGGCGCGCCGCACACGACCTGAAGCGGCTGGCCGTCGCCGGCATCGACCGAGCAGACCCGCAGACGGTCGGCATTCGGGTGCTGCTCGGCCGAGATCACCTTGGCGATGACATAGGGGCGCAGGGCCGCAGCCTTGTCCTCGATTCCCTCGACCTCGAGGCCGATCCGCGTGAGCGTCTCGGCGATCGCGTCGAGCGAGGCCTCGGTGTCGAGGTGGTCTTTCAGCCAGGAGAGGGTGAATTTCATGTCAAAACATCCTCACGGCCGCCGCCGACGCGGGCCCGGCCGGGATCGAAAACCGGGGTGGCGGACCTCAGGCGGTCAGCCCGCCGACGAGGCTCGGCACGTCGATCGGCCGGAAGCCGTAATGCTCCAGCCAGCGCACATCGGCCTCGAAGAAGGGGCGCAGGTCCGGCATGCCGTATTTGAGCATGGCGAGACGGTCGATGCCCATGCCGAAGGCGAAGCCCTGGACCTGATCCGGGTCGAGGCCGCCGCTGCGCAGCACGTTCGGGTGCACCATGCCGCAGCCGAGGATCTCCAGCCAGTCGGTGCCCTCGCCGAAGCGCAACTCCCCGCCCTTGCGCGAGCACTGGATGTCCACTTCCGCCGAGGGCTCGGTGAAGGGGAAGAACGAGGGGCGGAAGCGCATCGTCACGCCCTCGACCTCGAAGAAGGCGCGGCAGAACGATTCCAGCACCCATTTGAGGTTGGCGATGTTGGCCGAGCGGTCGATGACGAGGCCCTCGACCTGATGGAACATCGGGGTGTGGGTCTGGTCGGAATCGTGCCGGTAGGTCCGGCCGGGCATGATCACCCGGATCGGCGGCTGCTTGGCGCGCATGGTCCGCACCTGCACCGGCGAGGTATGGGTGCGCAGGAGCTTGCGCCGGCCGAGATGGTCGGGGGCGAGGAAGAACGTGTCGTGCATCTCCCGGGCCGGATGGCCCTCGGGGAAGTTGAGCGCGGTGAAGTTCAGCTCGTCGGTCTCGATGTCCGGCCCCTCCGCCACCGAGAAGCCGAGATCGGCGAAGATCGCGGTGATCTCCTCGATCACCTGGCTGATCGGGTGGATGCGGCCGCGGATCTCCGGCGCCTCGCGCAGGGGCAGCGTCACGTCGATCCGCTCGGCGGCCAGCCGCGCGTCGAGGGCCGCCTGCGCCAGCGCCTCGCGCTTGGCGAGGATCGCGCCCTGAACCCGGTCGCGCAGGCCGTTGATGAGGGGGCCGCGCTCGCGCCGCTCGTCCGGCGTCATCGTGCCGAGCGTCTTGAGCAGTTCGGAGACGCTGCCCTTCTTGCCGAGCGCCGAGACGCGCAGGGCCTCAAGGCCGGCCTCGTCCCCCGCCTGCTCGATCTGCCCGAGAAGGTCGCGTTCGAGAGCGTCGAGATCCATCATTCCGTCCTTGCACTCGGCGCCGCACGCCGCGCGGGCTGCTTTTGCGCGTCGCCCGTGATCCCGCAAGCCTCCCAAGGCCGCGGCAGGTCCAAAAACGAAGAAGGCGCGGCGCCCTTGATTGCGCCGCGCCTTCTTGAAGCTTCGAGCGTTCCGCCGGGGCGGAGCGATCAGGCGGCCTTCGGCAGGGCCGACTTCGCCTTCTCGACGACGGCGGCGAAGGCGGCCGGCTCGTGGATGGCGAGCTCGGAGAGCGCCTTGCGGTCCACCTGGATGCCAGACTTGGCCAGGGCATCGATGAAGCGGGAATAGGTCAGGCCATGCTCGCGCACCGCCGCGTTGAGCCGCTGGATCCAGAGGGCGCGGAAGGTGCGCTTCTTGTTCTTGCGGTCGCGGTAGGCGTATTGCAGACCCTTCTCCACCGCCTGCTTGGCGATGCGGATCGTATTCTTGCGCCGGCCGTAATAGCCCTTGGCGGCCTTCAGAACCTTCTTGTGCTTCGCGTGACTGGTCACGCCGCGCTTGACGCGGGCCATGGGAGATCTCCTGGAGCTTTAAAACAAAACAGATCGCGAGGGGGTTGAAGAACTTACCGCTGGTTCGGCAGGAAGTACTTCTTCACGTTGGCGGCATCGCCCTCGAACAGGGTCGTCGTGCCGCGCAGGTTGCGGATCTGCTTGTTGGTCCGCTTGATCATCCCGTGGCGCTTGCCGGCCTGGGCGTAGACCACCTTGCCGGTGCCGGTAACCTTGAAGCGCTTCTTGGCGCCCGATTTCGTCTTCAGCTTGGGCATTTGGCTCTCCTGAACGCGACAGCGATCCGGCCGGCGGCCGGTGCCTCGCGCTTGAATGCTGCTGGAGCAACGGGAACCGCCACGGCAGCCCGATCGGCCGGGCGGTTCAACGCGGGCGGCTTATGACAGAAACTTTGCAGGGTTTCAATCGACCGCACCGAAGGGGCGCCCGCCGCCCCGCGACCGGCCTGTCCCACGCCGTTCCGCAGGGATGCTGACAGGTGTGGAAACCCGACATGCGACGGGCTTGCAAAGACTGGCCTTCGCCCCAGGGGGCCGGCGGAACCAGAAACCTTGGCCGTCGGTTTCGTTCATGTCCCGCTCAGGCCGCGTCGGTAATGAGTCTCTCCAACATCCCTATTCCGGTTCACAGGAGACGTCTTCGTGCGCATTGCCCAGGTTGCCCCGCTCGCGGAAGCCGTGCCGCCGAAGTTCTACGGCGGCACCGAGCGTGTCGTGTCATGGATCACGGAAGAACTCGTCCGCCAAGGTCATGACGTGACCTTGTTCGCCAGCGGCGATTCCAAGACGTCGGCCAAGCTGGCGGCGTGCCATCCGGAGGGCCTGCGCCTTCTCGGCTACCGTGATCACACCGCAGGACATCTCGCGATGCTGCACCATGTGCATCGCCGGGCGCATGAGTTCGACATCATCCACTTCCACATCGATCTCTTGCAGTATCCGATGTTCGAAGACCTCTATCACAAGTGCCTGACGACCATGCATGGTCGCCTGGACGTGCCGGACTTCATGCCGGTCTACAACACCTTCACCGGTATGCCGCTGGTCTCGATCTCGGACAACCAGCGCGCGCCGATGCCGGAGAATTCCAACTGGCTGGCCACGATCCATCACGGTCTGCCCAAGGAGAACTGCCCGTATTACCCGGAGGCCAAGGGCGGCTATCTCGCCTTCCTCGGCCGGATCTCGCCCGAGAAGCGCCCCGACCGGGCGATCGAGATGGCGATCCGCTCCGGCACCCCGCTGAAGATCGCCGCCAAGGTCGACAAGGCGGATCAGGAATACTGGGACGAGACCATCGAGCCGATGATTCATCATCCGCTGGTCGAGTATATCGGCGAGATCAACGAGGAGCAGAAGAAGGACTTCCTCGGCAACGCCCTGGCGCTCGCCTTCCCGATCGATTGGCCGGAGCCCTTCGGCCTGGTGATGATCGAGGCGATGTCGGCCGGCACCCCGGTGATCGCCTTCGGCAACGGCTCCGTGCCGGAAGTGATCAAGGACGGCGTCAGCGGCTACATCGTCAACTCGATGGACGAGGCGGTCGAGGCCTGCCGCAAGGTGCGCGATCTGCCCCGCGCCGGCGTGCGCGGCCATTTCGAGGGCCGCTTCACGGCGGAGGTGATGGTGCGCAAGTACGTCTCTGCCTACGAGCAGCTGCTGGCCGGCCAGGGAAACGTGATCGCGATGCCGTCGGCGGGCGCCTTCTCGCCCCAGTACGGTGAGCTGAACGGCACTGCCCACAACCCGATCCACGTCGCGGCGATGCCGGCCTGACGCCATCGCGGAAAGTCTCCGCCGGCCCCTCGCCGGGGCCGGCCGGGCGCCTTAACTGAACGATCCCGACCAGGGCCACCGGCCGCCTCGACGCGGCCGGTGGCCCTCGATTTGCGAGCCTTTTGGGTCAAAAACAGGCTCCCATCGGATCAAGGCAGAAGGCGCTTCGCATGGCGGCACAGGACGACGCAGCCCATATCCACGCCGACACCACCGAGGAGCGGACGGCGCCGAAACTCGGGCTCCAGGACGCCGACGAGCACCTGCCGCAATACCATATCGAGGCGCAGGCCTCGCTGGTGGAGCGCCCCCTGCGCGCCCTCAAATACGGCGAGGCCTTCGCCGTGCTCGACAGCTACGGCGACATCGGCTGGTACCCCGGGCCGGAGGGCCTCTATTTCCAGGATACGCGCTATCTCTCGCGCCTCGCGCTGACGGTCGAGGATCAGCGGCCGATGATGCTGTCCTCGGCCATGCAGGACGACAACGGGGCGTTGAGCGTCGACCTCACCACCCCCGACATCCGGCTCGACGCCGATGACGAGACCACGATCCCCCGCGAGCTGATCGCCATCGAGCGCACCAAGTTCCTGTTCAAGGGCGCCTGCTACGACCGGATCGGCCTGCGCAACTACGATACCCGCCGCCGCCGCCTGCGCATCGGCATCAGCTTCGATGCCGATTACCGCGACCTGTTCGAGGTGCGCGGCTCCGACCGCACGAATCGGGGCAGGCGCACGGTGGAGCGGCGCAGCGAGACCGAGGTGCAATTCCGCTATGCCGGCCTCGACGAGATCGTGCGCACCACCTCGGTGCATTTCGGGCCGAAGCCGCATCGGCTCGAACCGGGCAAGGCGGAGTTCGTGGTCGATCTGAAGCCGGGCGCCCACACCTCGCTGTTCATCCGCGTGGTCTGCCAGTCGCACCGCGCCTTCACCAGCGCGCCGGGGCCGGAGAAAGCCGGCGAGGCGGCCGCCGCGGCGCTCTCGCGGGCGGCGGGCAGCCTCGCCGACCAGCCCGAGCGCGGTTTGGGCGAGGGGCGCATCTTCGCCCGCGCCTACCGCGACAACCGGCGCGACCTGCGCCAGCTCACCGCCGGCATCACCACGATCATCTCCTCGAACGATCAGTTCAACGAGGGGCTCTGCCGGGCCACCGCCGATCTCTACATGCTGGCGACCCGGACGCAGGAAGGCGTCTACCCCTTCGCCGGCATCCCCTGGTACTCCACGGTGTTCGGGCGCGACGGCATCATCACGGCGATGATGGCGCTCTGGATCGACCCGAATTTCGGCAAGGGCGTGCTGCGCTTCCTCGCCGCCACGCAGGCCAAGGAGGTCGATCCGGCGGCGGATGCCCAGCCCGGCAAGGTGCTCCACGAAACCCGTCGCGGCGAGATGGCGATGCTCGGCGAGGTGCCGTTCCGCCACTATTACGGCACCATCGACGGCACGCCGCTCTTCGTGATGCTGGCCTCGCAATATTACGAGGTCACCGGCGACCTCGACACGATCCGGGCGATCTGGCCGCAATTGAAGCTCTCGCTCGACTGGATCGACACCTACGGCGACCGGGATGGCGACGGCTTCGTGGAATATGCCCGCGAGACCGAGCAGGGCTTGGCCAACCAGGGCTGGAAGGACAGCTACGACTCGATCTTCCACGCCGACGGGGCCATGGCCAAGGGGCCGATCGCGCTGTGCGAGGTGCAGGGCTACGTCTATGCCGCCAAGCGCGGCGCGGCCCGGCTCGCCAGCCTGTTGGGCGAGGACGACCTGTCCGTCCGCCTGACGGGGCAGGCCAACACCCTGCGCGAAAACTTCGATAAGGCGTTCTGGTGCGAGGAGATCGGCACCTACGCCCTGGCCCTCGACGGCCAGAAGCGGCAATGCGCCGTGCGATCCTCCAATACCGGGCACGCCCTGTTCACCGACATCGCGTTGCCGGAGCGGGCGCCCCGCGTCGCGGCCCAGCTCCTGTCCAATGACGGGTTCAATGGCTGGGGCATCCGCACCATCGCCAAGGGCGAGGCGCGCTACAATCCGATGTCCTACCACAACGGCTCGGTCTGGCCGCACGACAACGCGATCTGCGCCCTCGGGCTGGCCCGTTACGGCCTCAAGGACGAGGCGGCGCGGGTGTTCCAGGGGATGTTCGACACCACCCTCTACTACGACCAGAAGCGCCTGCCGGAGCTGTTCTGCGGCTTCATGCGCCGCCGCCAGCGCGGGCCGGTGAGCTACCCCGTGGCCTGCTCACCGCAGGCCTGGGCGGCGGCGGCCCCCTTTGCCTTCCTGGCGGCCTGCCTCGGCCTCGAACTCGACCATGCCCGCAACCGGATCCGTTTCCGCAATCCGATCCTGCCGCGCTTCCTCGAAGGGGTGGAGCTGTTCAACCTCAAGCTCGGCCAGTCGCGCGCCGATATCCGCCTGCACCGCCATGGCGACGACGTGACGGTGGCGGTGACCCGGCGCGTCGGCGACGTGCAGATCTCGATGCTGAAATAGGGATTCCGAAAGCGTCGGGCGGCCTCTCGCTTCCGCGTTCGAGGCCGTCCGCTTCACCAACGAAAAATGCGCCGCTCCCATGGGAGCAGCGCATTTGCAGACGAGCCTTTTCCGCGCGGCGTGCGGAACAATCGAAACGGTTCAGCGCGGCGCCAGGATCATGATCATCTGGCGGCCTTCGAGCATCGGCTCGCTCTCGACCTTGGCGATCTCCTGGGTCTCCTGCTTCACGCGTTCCAGAAGCCGGAGGCCGATATCCTGGTGGGCGATCTCACGGCCACGGAAGCGGAGGGTGACCTTGACCTTGTCGCCTTCCTCGAAGAACCGCTGCACGGCCTTCATCTTCACCTCGTAGTCGTGCTTGTCGATGCCGGGGCGGAGCTTGATCTCCTTCACCTCGACCGTCTTCTGCCGCTTGCGGGCCTCGTTCTGCTTCTTCTGTTCGTTGAAGCGGAAGCGCCCGTAATCGAGGAACTTGCAGACGGGAGGCACAGAGTTCGGCGCGATCTCGACGAGGTCGAGGCCCGCTTCCTCAGCCATCGCCAAAGCGTCGAAGAAGGGCACGACGCCCCGGTTCTGACCCTCTTGGTCGATGAGCTGGACTTCGCGGACGCCGCGGATGTCCCGGTTTGCGCGCGGCCCGTCCTTCTGCGGGGCCGGCATGGCTCTCATTGGTCTGCGAATGGCTCAGTTCTCCTGTATCAACGACAAAACGGCAGCCTGAAGAGCCGCCCTGTCTGGCGAGCCCCGGCCACCGATTGATCCGGCTCGGCCGGACGCTCTAACTTGGCAAATCTTCTTGCCGAGTCAACTCGCGGAACGGCCGGAGGTTCATCTCTGTCACGTGCCGCTCCGATTCAGCAGGTCGGCATAGACGGTCAGGGTCCCGGCGATCATGCGATCGAGGGAGAAATGCGCCTCGACATGCCCCTGGGCCCGGCGGGCCAGGGCATCGCGGGCGCTGGCCCCGAGCGACAGCGCCTCCTTCAGCGCCTCGGCCAGGGCTGCCGCGTCCCCGGGCGGCACCCGCCAGCCGGTGCGCTGGGCGGGATCGACATCGGGCGGCGCCAGGACCGTTTCCGGCACGGCCCCGAGATTCGAGACGACCACGGGGATGCCGAGCGCCTGCGCCTCGACCGCCGAGCGCCCGAACGCCTCGGGCTCCACCGAGGGAACGGCCACGACCGCGGCCGCGCGGAAGGCTGCCGGCATGTCGGTGCAATGGCCGACCCGGCGCACGATTCCCTTCAGGTTCAACGCCTCGATCAGGGCGTCGAGTTCGCGCTCGTAATTCGTCCGCCCCTGCGGGTCGCCCGCGAGCACCACGGCGAGGTCCGGGACGCCGAGGTCGCGCAGGCGGGCCGCCGCCTGGATCAGCACGCGCTGTCCCTTCCAGGCGGTCAGCCGGGCGGCGAGCAGCACCACCCGCTCGTGCGGCGCGACGTTCCAGGCCCGTCTCAGGCTCTCGACCCGGGCCGGCGCCACCGCCGAGGGCGTGAAGACCGAGAGATCTGTGCCGCGATGGATCACGGTGATCCGGTCCCCCGCCTGCTCGGGATGGGCCCGGCGGATCAGGTCGGCGGTGTAGTGCGAGTTGGCAATCACGACGTCGCCCCGCGCCATCACCGAATTGTAGAGGATCTTGACGCCGGTCCGGCCCGAATAGCTGCCGTGATAGGTCGTCACGAACGGGATCTTCAGGCGCCGCGCCGCGCCCAGCGCCACCCAGGCCGGGGCGCGGGAGCGGGCGTGCAGGATCTGCACACCTTCCCGGCGGCAGAGCCGCGCGAGACGCTCGACGTTGAGGGCCATGGCCAGCGGGTTCTTGGTGTTGGCCGGGAACGGCACCCAGATGCCGCCCTTGGCCTGCAATTCGCCGACGAGGCGCCCGCCCTCGGTCGCCACCAGGGGCCGCGCCCCGGCCTCGGCCAGGGCGGCGGCCACGTCGACGGTGGTGCGCTCGGCGCCCCCCGCCTCCAGGGCCGGGATGATCTGAAGCACCGTGACGCCCGCCAGCGGCGAGGTCTCGGACGAGCGCACGGGGCCGCCGGACGGGCTGCCTCCGGTCATCGCGGCACCCGCGGCGGGACGGTCGCTCGAAACATGGTCATGGGGTAAGGATCGTCCTGCGGTTTTACGGTTCGGTAAACGAAGCGTCGCTGGCTTGTTTCAGAATCACAGGATTTCGACGCAGGTGGCTCTTTCGGAAACGTCGCCGGGCGAACCGCCCGTTACCTTTCACGTGCTCGGCGGCCCTTCCCCGCGTCGCCTCGCGGTGCGGGTCCGGGAGGGGGAGGGACCGCCGGTGGTCTGGCTCGGCGGCTTCCGCTCGGACATGCGGGCCACCAAGGCCGCCGCCCTCGATGCCTGGGCCGCAAGCCGGGGCCGGCGCATGGTCCGGTTCGACTATTCCGGGCATGGCGAGTCCGAGGGGCGCTTCGAGGACGGCACGATCTCGGATTGGTTCGCCGACGCGATGAGCGTGATCGAGCATTTCGCGGATGAGCGGCCGATCCTCGTCGGTTCCTCCATGGGCGGCTGGATCGCCTGCCTCGTCGCCCGGGAGCGGGCGCGGCGATCCTCGCGCCTCGGCGGGATGGTGCTGATCGCCCCGGCCCTCGATTTCACCGAGGCGCTGATGTGGGCCTCGTTCCCGCCGGAGATCCGCGAGACCCTGGAGCGGGACGGCGTCTGGTACCGCCCGACGCCCTACGCCCCGGAGCCCGACCCGATCCGCATGGCGCTGATCGAGGATGGCCGGCGCCATCTGCTGCTGGACGCGCCGCTGGAGCCGGGCTGCCCGGTCCATATCCTTCAGGGCATGGCCGACCCGGACGTACCTTACGGCCATGCCCTGCGCATTCTGGAGCGCCTGCCGGCGCCAGGATCGATGCTGACGCTGATCAAGGACGGCGATCATCGCCTGTCCCGCCCGGAGGACGTCGCCCTCCTGGTCAGGACGGTCGAGGCGATGGCCTGAAGCCCCCGCCCCGGCCCGCCGGGACCGTTTTAGTGCAGGCTCACCGGGAAGAGCTGGTGGGCCATGGCGTTGGCCACGGCGACCTCGCGGGAATCGGTGAGCAGGATCGGCGAACCGCTGGCCGAGAGCAGCGCGAACAGGTCGAGGCCCGGGCTCATCTCCGGGGCCTGCGGAAACAGGCTGCGCACCTCGTCGGAGCGGATCGGCCGGACATAGGCGATGTGGCCCTCGCCCAGGGCGGCGAGCTCGGCCGGCTCGATGGCGGGAGCCTCGACGGTCAGATCGGTGGTAGCGATGTCGGTCACGGTGGTGGTCATGGAATGCCCTCCTTCCGAGGCAGAGCGTTGAGCCGGATATGGTCCCGCACATCGGCGGCGACAAACCCGGATGGGGATGGGGTCGAGGCAACGATGGGGAGCGGCCCGTGGTGCATTGCCGCGGTCCGATCGCAGCCCGTTCACGGATGCCGGCCAGGGATCCTTGTCAGGGATCCTTGGCGGCGATGGCGATCTTGCGCACGATGCGTTCCGGCTCCGGGCGCACGAGATCGATCGACAGGAGCCCGTTCGACAACTCCGCGCCCAGGACCTCCATCCCGTCCGCCAGGAGAAAGGCCCGCTGGAACTGCCGAGCGGCAATGCCGCGATGCAGGAACTGGCGGGATTTGTCGTCGATCTGCCGGCCCCGCACCACCAACTGGCTCTCCTCAAGGGAGACGTCGAGCTGGTCCTGCGTAAAACCGGCCACCGCCAGCGTAATGCGAAGCCGGTCAGGCTCGTTTTCGCTGCGGGCGACACGTTCGATATTGTAGGGCGGGTAACCGTCACTCGCGGCCTTCGACACGCGGTCGAGGGCCTGCTCGATCTCGTCGAAGCCGAGCAGAAACGGGTACCCGAATGGGGAAGGCCGCGTCATCGTCACTCAAACCTCCGGCAAGGCCCTGCGGGGACGAGCCCCTTGCGGCACCTCGCGGTCACGAGCCCGCCTCGCGGCAGCGCTCCTGAAGCCGATATGGAAATTCCCTTCGGCCCGATCAAGATCCGGCGTGCCGACGCCCTGAGGAGGCGGCCATGGTGCGGCGATGACCGTGGTGCCAGCGCTCCGGACCAAGCTGCCGGGACAAAGTGGCAAAATCAGACGGGATGAAATGGAAGGCCGCGGCGTTTCGAGTATGGCGGCGCGAATAGTTTGGAATTGCTCTGAAATTCTTAACAAACCTTGATTGGGACCCCTCTTGTCGGCTAGGCACGCCCGGAAACATGCCACGGTGCTGTGGGGGGCGCCGGGTGTGACCTTTGCCATATCCGCACATCAAACTGCGGCCGGAGATCGCGGCACGGTGGTCCGGCCATGGAGTGCCGCCCGCCAGCCTTCGCGGGGCGGGACCAGCCGTGATTCGGACCGGGTCGTTCGCCCTCGAACGGGGCGGCGCGCTTTGAGGGAGACGGGATCGTCGTGATTCAGGGAGCCTGGGGAATGGGGCGTGGAATGCCGGTGCGCGGTGGGATCGGAGGGCGCCTCGTCGCGGGCGCCGCACTGGCCGCCGTGCTGATCGTCTCGCCCGCGATGGCGCAGGAGAATGCGCCGGCCGCCAAAGCCGACTCCCCCAAGGCCGCCTCTCCCAAGGCCGAGGCCGCGCCCCTGAAGATCGAGCTGAACCGGCTCGAACCGGCGGGTGAAGCGTGCCGCACCTACATGCTCGTCGACAACAGCCGCGGGCCCGCGCTGAAATCCCTGAAGGTCGATCTCTTCGCCTTCGATACCGAGGGGGTCGCCCAGAAGCGCCTCGCCGTCGAGCTGGGCCCGGTTCAGGAGAAGAAGACCGTGGTGCGGCTCTTCGACTTCGCCGGCCTCGCCTGCCCGAAGATCGGCCGCCTCCTGCTCAACGACGTGCTGACCTGCGAGGGCGGCGACGCCACCCGCGAGACCTGCCTGGAGCGGATCGAGCCCGCCACCAAGACCTCCGCCGCCTTCGATCGCTGAGGCGGCCATGGCCGCCCCGTCGCCGTTCCGGCTCCGCCGGGCGGCCCGGGGCGGCGAACAGACAACGAGCCACGAGGAGTAACACATGGATCCGACATCCGTGCCCGCTGAGGCCGTCGCGACAGCCCACGACATGTCGTTCATCGGCCTGTTCCTTCAGGCCGATCCGATCGTCAAAAGCGTGATGATCCTCCTCGTGATCGCCTCGCTCGCCTGCTGGACTGTCGTGTTCGAGAAGATCGTGCGCCTGTCCGCCGCCAAGCGGCAGGCCAAGGCCTTCGACGCCATGGTGCGCTCGGAAGGCACCATCGACACCCAGCAGAAGGGCATCGCCGGCCAAGTGGTCAAGGCGGGGCTCGACGCGTGGCGCGACCAGGATCCGAGCGAGAGCCGGGCCGAGCGCCGCGAGCGGATCGAGCGGGCCATGAAGGGCGCCCTCGGCCTCGAGGTGAAGCGCCTTCAGGGCGGGCTGCCGTTGCTGGCCACCTCCGGCTCCACCGCTCCCTTCGTCGGCCTGTTCGGCACGGTCTGGGGGATCATGAACTCGTTCTCGTCGATCGCGAAGAGCCAGGACACCAGCCTCGCGGTGGTGGCCCCCGGCATCGCCGAGGCGCTGTTCGCCACCGCCATCGGCCTCGTCGTCGCGATCCCGGCGGTCATGGCCTACAACAAGCTGTCCGGCGACGTCGCCCGCGTCCAATCGGGCTTCGTGTCCTGCATCGCGGTGCTCGGCAACCGCCTCGCCCGCGACCGCGGTCCCCACGCCCGCGCCGCCGCTGCCGAGTAGCCTCCTCTCCACACGCGAACCCCGAAACCTTTGCGGCGCCCGCCTTTCGTCCGGCGGGCCGCCGCCGACGCCCGGGAGGGCGAAGCCATGGCCATGGGAACCGTTCGTTCGGCGAGCGACGACGAGGACGGCCTCGACGCCACGCCGATGTCCGAGATCAACGTCACGCCGATGGTCGACGTGATGCTGGTGCTGCTGATCATCTTCATGGTGGCCGCGCCGCTGATGACGACGGGCGTGCCGGTGCAATTGCCGAAGACGACCGCGGCCAAGGTCGCGCAGTCGCAGAAGCCGCTCGAAGTCTCCATCGACAAGGACGGCAACCCGTTCATCGCCAAGGACGGCTTCACCCCGGAGACGATCCTGCCGCGGCTGAAGCAGCTCAAGGCGGAGAATCCGGAACAGGTCGTGCTGGTACGCGGCGACCGGGACGTACCCTACGGCAAGATCATGGAAGTGATGGGCCTCGTCGGCCAAGCCGGCTTCACCAAGGTCTCGCTGATCGCCCAGTCGGCGGGCGGCGCTCCCGCCGCAGGGACGGGCCGTTAAACCCATGGCCGCTCCCATGCCCGCCGACTGGGCGATC
>NZ_NKUI01000017.1 GCF_014845115.1 Methylorubrum zatmanii
GAAGACACGGGTCCGGGCCGTGGCGACGGTATCGCTGGCCGAGGCCGGTGGAGGCGAGGCGAGGGCCGCCGCCTCGGCCCGGACCCGTGTCTTCTCGGGGTCGTAGTGCGGGAACGGCACGATGGTCGCCGCGAGCCGCTTCTGATGACCGTCGAGCTTGCCGATCTCGACCGGCCCGCCCCTCTCCGCGGCGGCGATGTCGAGCCGGGCAAGGGCGATGGTCTTGCGCAGGATCGGCGACTTCACGGCACTGGTGACCACGCCGACCTGGGCGCGCCCGGCATAGACCGGGTCGCCGTGGCCGACCGCCTCGTTGCCGGCGATGTCGAGGCCGACCAAGCGGCGATGCGGTGCCGCCCGCCGCCGGTCGAGCGCCTCCTTGCCGATATACGGATCGGCTTTCGCGGCCGCCACGGCGAAGCCGATTCCGGCCTCGAACGGGTCGGTCTGGTCGCAGAACTCGTAATCCGCGAAGACCAGCCCCGCTTCGATGCGCAGCATGTCGAGGGCGGCGAGCCCCGCCGGGGTGAGGCCGTGCGGCGCGCCCGCTTCCATGATCGCGTCCCAGACCGCGACCGCCTGGGAGGGATGGCACCAGACCTCGTAGCCGAGTTCGCCGGTATAGCCGGTGCGCGAGACCACCACCGGCACGCCGGCGAGGCGGCCCACGGTGAAGCGGAACCATTTCAGTTCGGACAGGCTCGGCTGATGCGGCGGCGTCACGAGAAGGGGCGCGAGGATGTCCCGGGACCGCGGCCCCTGGACCGACAGGTTGTGGAGCTGGTCGGTCGAGTCCTTGACCCAGGCTTTGAGGCCGTTCCGCTCGGCGAGCTGGCGCAGCCACAGGCCGCAATAGACGTCGCCGCAGATCCAGCGGAAGTTGTTCGGCCCGAGCCGGAACAGCGTGCCGTCATCGATCATGCCGCCGTGCTCGTAGCACATCGCCGCATAGACGATTTGGCCGACCGCGAGCTTGCGCACGTCGCGGGTGAGCGCGCGCTGCATCAGGGCCTCGGCATCGGGGCCGATCACCTCGAACTTGCGCAGGGCCGAAAGGTCCAGCACCACCGCCCGCTCGCGGCAGGCCCAGTATTCCTCGATCGGTCCCGCCGAGGAGAAGCTGCTCGGCAGCCAGAAGCCGCGATAATCCTCGATCTTGCGGGTCAGGGCGGCGGTGCGGGGATGGAAACCCGTCTCGCGGGTCAGGCGCGGCTCGGAATCGGGCGTCATGCGGTGGCTCATCCCATGGGGAAACGCACAGGCGGCGTCGTAGACGCGCACATGGATATCGGTCGGACACCACCCATTGGCCGGGTCGATGTCGTCGGCGCAGGAGGAGGTGGCGCAGACGAGGTCGGTCAGGGCCCGCAGGAGCACGTAATCGCCGGGTCGCGACCAGGGCTCGTCCATGTCGATCCGGTCGTTCGTGCCCGGAATCGTGTTGTAGAAGAAGTTGATCGCCGGCCAGCCCTTGCGCGCGTCGATGCCGTGCGGCGCCAGCACCACGTTGAAATTGTCGGTGCAATTGGAGTGGCCGGGATAGCCCATGTCTTCATAGTACTTCGCCGAGCAGGCGAGCATGAAGGTGTCGTGGCGGCCGACCGTGTCCTGCACCACCTCGACGAGGGGCACCATCCGCGCATCGAAATACTTGGCATGGAGGCCCGGCTTCGGCGACGAGGTGCCCATCAGCGTATGGGTCGTGGTGGCGTCGAGACCGAATTCGCGGCCCTGCGCCAGCTCGGCGGCGTCGAAAGCCAGGAAGTCGGCGCATTGGCGCCCGTCGACGTCGATGATCTGAATGTATTGTCCCGCCTTCACCGTATAGGCGCGGGCGGTCGCGGCCGCGACGCGCAGGTCCTGCAGCGGCGGGGCGAGGGGCGGGGGAGCCTGCCCGACGATCGAGGCTTTCGGCCGGATCGCGAGGTGGAGTTCCGTCGGCGGGTTCTGCGCCTCGGGGGCCATCGCCGCTCCGGGCGCGGCGAGGAGACAGAGCGAATCCCTGGCCGCGATGCCTTCCCAGGCCGCGCCGGCCGTCGTTTCGCCGTCGAGGATCACGAGACCGGCAAGATCCGACGGGCCGATCCCGCCTGCCGCCAGGGCGGTCCGTGCCGCCGCGCCGCCGCCGATCCCGTCGAGCAGGGCGGCGAGGTCCGGTGCCTCTCCCGGCTCCACGGGCGCGAAGGTGCCGGCCAGGGCGTAGAGCAGGCCGCCCTGCAGGCCTTCCGGATCGGTGATCCGCAGGGCATCGCCGGCCGAGACCGCGAAGACGCAGCCTTGGCCGCCGGGCACGCGGATCGCGCGCTCCCGCGGGGAGAGGGCGGTTCCGCTCTCCGGCCGCAGGGCAGGCTGAAACCAGACCTGATTCATGGCACCCCTCTCCTCGGGATCGGTTCTCGACGGGGGCGGCCTACTCGGCGGCCTGGGGCAGGCCCATGAAGGCGGGAAGCGAATCGTCCAGGGCCTTCATCCACGTGGTGTGATGGCCCGGCGACATCGTGCCGGTGATGGTCGAGGGGTAGGACCGGTCGCGATAGGTCAGGATGCCTTCCATCTTGTGGTGCTCCCATTCCTTGAACAGGGCCGCCACCTTGTCGACGTCGAGATGCGGGTAATCGGTCGCGGCGAGCAGCTCGCGCACATACTCGGTCTGGAAGTCGATCGCCTCGAACGGGTTGGTCAGGGTGTCCTGATAAGCCAGCCATTTGGCGATGTCGGCGGCCTGCTCCTCGCGGCTCGGCAGCTCGAACTTGCCCATGATCCAATCGCGGGCGTACCAAGCCTGCGCATCGAACATGTTGAAGGTGTAATACTGGTCCTGCATGCCGAGATAGATCAGCTTCGGATTGTCCTGCCAGAAGATGCCCTTGTAGAGACCGGCCGGGTAGAGGCAGTTCTTGGTCTTGAGTCGCAGGGAATCCGGCAGGAACGGGTAGCTGTGCTGGTAGCCGGTGCAGAAGATCACCGCATCGACCTCGGCCGAGGAGCCGTCCTTGAAATGGGCGACCTTGCCGGTGAACTTGGTCAGGAGCGGCCGTTCCTCGAAGCCGGCGGGCCAGTCGAAGCCCATCGGCTTGGTGCGGTAGCTGAACACGATCGATTTCGCGCCGTACTTGATGCACTGCGTGCCGATATCCTCGGCCGAGTAGCTCGACCCCACCATCAGGATGCGCTTGCCGGCGAACTCGTCCGCCACGCGGAAATCGTGGGCGTGCATCACCCGGCCGGGGAACTGCTCGATGCCCTCGAACGACGGGACATTGGGCACCGAGAAGTGGCCGTTGGCGACGACCACATAGTCGAACTCCTCGGTCTGGTGCTCGTCCTTGATCAGGTCCTTGGCCGTGACCGTGAATTTGCCGGTCTCCTCGGAATAGGAGACCCAGCGCACCGGCGTGCAGAAGCGGATATACTTGCGAACGTCGCTGCGCTCGACCCGGCCGGCGATGTAGTCGTGCAGCACGGCCCGGGGCGGGTAGGAGGGAATCGGCCGGCCGAAATGCTCCTCGAAGGAGTAATCGGCGAATTCCAGGCATTCCTTCGGGCCGTTCGACCACAGGTAACGGTACATGCTGCCGTGGACCGGCTCACCGTTCTCATCGAGGCCGGTGCGCCACGTGTAGTTCCACAATCCGCCCCAGTTCGATTGCTTCTCGTAGCAGACGAGGTCCGGCACCTCGGCGCCGGCCCGGCGGGCGGCCTCGAAGGCCCGCAGCTGCGCCAGCCCGCTCGGGCCCGCGCCGATGATCGCGACACGCTTGGTCATGATGGGCTCCCTCGGAAATCGGCTGAAGGACGGGATCAGGCGCGCTCGTCGAGCGGATGCGTGCGCAGGCGCATCGGGTCGTAGAAGGGGGTGCGCACCACATTGGCCGCGAGATTGCCCTTGTCGGTGCGGATCTCGACGGCGGTGCCGAGGGAAGCGAGCTCCGGCGGCAGGTGGGCGAGGCCGAGCGACTTCATCAGGTGGCGGCTATAGGTCGAGCTGTTGAGGGTGCCGACCTCACGGCCCTCGTAGAAGATCCGGGAGCCGGGGGGCACCGCCTCGTCGTCGAGGACCTCCAGGCCGACCTGGCGGAAGCGGATCTCGTTGCGCCGCCGCTCCAGGGCGGCCTTGCCGCGGAAATCCGGCTTGCTGAGATCGACCGTCCAGTCGGCGCCGACCTCCCAGGGGGTCGTGTCGGGCTGCGGCATGTCGAAGGGGAAGAACAGCAGCGCGCCTTCGACGCGCACGATGTCGAGGCAGGCCCAGGAGGCGGCGCAGATGCCGAAGGGCCGGCCCGCTTCCATGATCGCATCCCAGATCGCCACCGCGTCCTTGGCGGCGCAGAACACCTCGTAGCCGCGCTCGGCGGAATAGCCGCCGCGGGCCAGCGACACGTCGTAGCCGAACAGCGTCGTGCGGGCGTGCCGGAAGTATTTGAGCCCGGCGAGATCCAGGGGCGTATGGGCTTTGAGGATGTCGAGGGCGAGCGGTCCCTGGAGCGAGAGGATGTGGACGTCGTCGTCCTTGGCGACCGTCACGTTCCGTCCCTCGGTGAAGAGCGGCAACGCCTCCTCCAGGCTGCCGCCGCCATGGGAGAGGCGGAAATCCTGCGGCCCGTCGCGATAGACGAGCACGTCGTCGATCAGGGAGCCTTCGTCGTCGACGATGTTGCTGATCGCGGATTCGCCGGGCTTCAGCGCGGAGACGTCGCTCGTCAGCATGGCGTTGAGCATCGCCTCGGCATCGGGGCCGGAGACGTTGACGAGGCGCAGGCCGGTGACGTCGAACAGGCCGGCCCGGGAGCGGACGGTGGTGGTCTCCTCGTAGGGATCGGTGGCGTAGGTCTGCGGAATCGGCATCCCGTTCCATTCCGCGTCGAGCTTCGAGCCCAGCGCGAGATGGCGCTCGTTGAGGGCGGATTGGCGGGGGAAATCTTTGTAGCCCATGGCATTGGCCCCTTCTCTCGCGGAGTGTTCCCGACCGGAGGCGATGCGCTGCCCACGCCGTTCCGGCTCATCGGACGGCCGCCACACGGTCCGGACTGTCAGGGACCGTGAAGGTCGGCAGGCGAGACGGGTTGTGCCTGTCTCGCCAGTATTTTTCTTGCCGGGAAAATTTTTAGACGCGGTCCAAAGCGTCGGGCAATGGTGACTGTTGGCACCATCGCCGCCCCGCAGCGCCGAAAATCAGGTGAGGGCGGTCCGGAATGGCTCATCTCCGCACGATCCTTGCCTGCGGAAGATCCTTGCGTCCGGCGCCTTCAGCACAGCAGAGTGTTCGGCCGAGAGAATCGGGACGCGCGAAGAGAGGCCTGTTCAGGTGCTGTCATTGCCTTCCGCGACCATGGGTTTCGAAACCGCCGACGCGCTCAGACAGGTCTCCTCGTGCCTGAGCGACGACGCGCAGATCGCCGAAACGGTCCGGCTGACGGACGGTGCGTGGTTCGCGCAGCTCGGGGAGGTCGCCGCCTCGATCGGGTCGGACAGCTTCCACCGCAAGCTGCTCCGCCTTGCCGGGCTGTGTATCCGGCACGATTCGAGCTGGATCATCCGCTATTCGCGGGTCGCGCCGCCGGACGTGCTCTACACCTCGGGCGTGCCGGCGGAAATCGTCGCCTTCTACGACGAGAAGGGGCAGTATCTCGATCCGTTCTCGGCCCATTGGCGGCGCACCGGCGAGCCGGGGGTTCTGACCCTGTCCGAGCTCGCCAACGAGAGCCCCGAATCGGTCCTCTACACCAAGATCTTCACACCGGCGGCCAACATCTCCGACGAGATCGGGATGTTCTTCTCCACCGTGGGCCATTGCTGTTTCGGCCTGTTCCTCGAACGCGAGCGGGGCAGCTTCTCGAAGGCCGATATCGAGCGGGCCAAGCTGATCTTTCCGGCGCTCGAAGGCTATCACCGCAGCCATCTCGGGCAGCTGTTCAACCACCTGCGCTACACCGGCGGGGCCGAGAGCGGCGGCCTCGTCAGCCGCCCGACCCTGATCCGCGACCGGCACGGCGTGGAGGTGTTCTCGAACGCCTCCTGGCGCGCGGCGGTGACGACGGATGCCTCGATCCTGCCCCTGACCGAGGCGCTCGGCGGCCTGGAAGGCCTGACCACCCTGCAGGGCCGGGACTTCGTGCTGAAAACCGAGCCGTTCGACCGGGACTTCCCCCTGGCCCCCGGCGGCCGGATCTTCACCCTGGAGGCCAGAGCCGCGGCGGAGGATTCGGTCGATCACCGGGCGGCGGCGACGATCCTCCAGGCGCTCACGCCGCGGGAGCGCGACATCCTCACCCTGACCATGAAGGGGCAGGCGACCGGGCAGATCGCCCAGGCACTGGCGATCAGCAAGGGCACGATCAAGAACTGCAAGCTGCGCATCTACCGCAAGGCCGAGGTCTCGTCGGAGCGCGACCTCGTGAAGAAGTTCAGCCCGTTCTTCCCCTCGGCCTGACGCGGCGGCCGCGCGTCGTCACGGAAAAAGCCCGGCGCGGGAGGGTCCCGCGCCGGGCTGTGCGGACAGCCTAACCCGTTCTCAGAGCGTGAAGATCCAGTTCGAGATCAGCAGCACCGCCACGCCGGCCACGAGGGTGAGGTAGGGCAGGATGCCGGCCCGCTTCACGCTCCTGGCCCCTTCCGGCCCGACATGGAGATCCTCGAAGGTCTCGTGCGGGAACTTGCCGCCGTCCTGCACATAGTGCCGGAACAGGAAGACCGGGATGATCAGGGCGGCGGTGATGAGGCCGGCCCAGAGGGCGACCGGGTTCCACACCTTCGCGCCCGCGCCCATGAAGACCACGTTCACGAAGGCGAAGACGCCGCCCAGAACCAGCACGAAGGTCGGCGCCCGGTAGGGGCGGGGCACGCCGGCCGAGTCGATGCGGTGGATCCAGGCCGAGTGCAGGTTGAGGAAGTTGAAGATGATGTAGCCGCAATTCGACACGGCGAGGATGAAGAAGAAGCTCGTCGCGTCGGCGCAGGCGATCGCCAGCACCACGAGGTTCACGCCGAGATCGGTCCACATCGCGGCCGTCGGGGCGCCGTGCGCGTTGGCTTTGCCGAGATAGCGCGGCAGCCAGCCATCGACCGAGCCCTGGTAGAGCGTGCGCGAGGAGCCGGCCATCGCGGTCATGATGCACAGGATCAGGGCCAGGATCATCAGCATCACCAGGACGCTCTCGACCACCGGGCCGCCGCCGACCATGTGGGCGAGCGCCGCCGCCACGCCCGAGCCGTCGACCACGGAAGGCTCCAGCATGCCTTCCACGCCGAGCATGCTCTGGAAGGTGAAGGGCACCAGGGTGAACAGGGCGAGACAGAGCAGGCCCGAATAGAAGATCGCCTTGAAGGTGTCGCGGCTCGGATCCTTGAACTCGCTGGTGTAGCAGATCGCGGTCTCGAAGCCGTAGGTCGACCAGGCGGCGATGAACATGCCGCCGAGCACCAGCGTCCAGCCGGTGACGTTCCAGGCGCCGGGCTCGGGGGCGGCCGGCGCGGCCAGCGGCACCAGCGGCGTGAAGTTGCTCCAGTTCACCCCGTGCAGCAGCAGCGGCACCACGCCGACGATGAACATCGGCACGATGACGAGCAGGCCGATCCATTTCTGCACGCTGGCGGTGCCGAGGATGCCCCGGTGCTGCACGGCGAAGACCGCGAGCATCAGCACCGCGCCGATGACGAAGGCGGCATTGAGCGAGAGCGAGACCGGCCCGAGGGTGGTCGAGAACAGGGTCCAGCTCCGCAAGGTCGGGGAGACGGCCGCCACCGCCGCGGCGAGCTTTTCCGCCTCCGTGCCCTGGAGCGCGGCGCCGTGGGCGGCGAGCCATTGCACGACCGCAGGCGATGTCGCCGAGGGGGCCGGGGCGAGAGCATTGAGGATGTAGGAGGCCGCGATCGAGCAGCCGAGGGAGAGCACCGGGCTCCAGGCGAACCAGTTGCACCAGACCGAGAGCGGCGCGATCAGCTTCGCGTAGCGCACCCAGGCGGCGGCGCCGTAGATCGAGGCGCCGCCCGACTTGTTCGGGAACAGGCCGGCGATCTCGGCGTAGCTGAAGGACTGGATGAAGCCCATCAGCATCGACAGGGTCCAGATCAGGAAGGCGAGCTTGCCGGTATTGCCGGCAATGCCGCCCACGGAGAACAGCACCAGGGCCGGGACGCCGCTCGCGACCCAGAACGCTCCGGTCCAGTTGATGCTGCGGTGGAGCTGGCCCTGATCCACCGACGCGGCGATGGGGACGGCCGGCGATGCCGGCCCCGTCGAGGAAATTCCGACACTCATCGTGACATCTCCCAAGTCAGTTTGTGGGGTGATGCGGCCCGATTCGAGAAAGCAGGGGCTCGAATCGGGTCATTCCGAGATCCGGCCCGATGCGGGCGGATTGAACAGGCGAGACGGCTCCGACCGCGGAAAGCGGCGGATCCTTTCTCTGTTTCGGCTTCGCGTTCAGGCGAAGGGGGCGTGGAATGTCAGTCGCGTACGGACTGTCTCACCTTGTCGTCGCCGAAAGGTCTTGCCCGCAGTGAGATTCAACAGGGTATCGCCCTCGAAGGGGTGATCCGGTGCCGCAACGGCCCACCGTTCCGAACGATGGGTCATCGATGGCGCGCAGCCCGACTTAAAGTGCCTCACACAACTCCCGAGGACGCACCGCTCTTCCTCTGGCCATGACGGCGCAGCGGGAGTTTTGCGAGAGACGCTTCATTCTCGATGAGAATATTCATTTCTCCCAAGGCGGGGGCTGTCAAGCACAATCCTGTGCCGTTTCACCGCTTCATCTGATGTGTGCCAATGGTTTCGGCTTTCTGGCGCACATCGGGGCATGCTGCTCAGAAGATGGACGCAGCACGCTGAAACAGAGGCACCGATCCCTGCATCGCCCCTGGGTGAGGACTTCGAGAGGGTCAGCTCTGTCGTAGAAATTCCTTATTCCATTCAGTGATTTGCAATTTGTGCCGGTGGAGAGCGCGACTGGCCGGGGCTTGTCCGCCGGAAGGTATCGGCCTCTCATCGGAATGGATTGACATTGTTGTTCTTCATGAGAAACTGTCGTTCTCATCGAGAACTCGACGGCCGGATGCCGATCGTCGCCATGCCGGCTCCGCCGCCGGAACAAGCACTCGACATCCCTTTTCCACGGAGGTTGCGATGACCGATCAGGGCATCAAGAGCCGGCCGATCTATGCGACTCTGCGCCGTGATTCGTCCGGGCGCCGCCATCTCTACGTTTCCGCCGGATCGGGGCCGCCCCCGGACGCTCTGGCGCAGGACGGTCTCGAAAGCTGGACGGTCGCCCCGACGACCTGCGAGGGCACGCTCCCGCGCCCGGAGGGGGTGGGCGAGCGCCGCTTCCGCTCCACCCGCTACCTCATGGAGACGCTGGGGCGGCGGCTCGCCGGGGAGCGGATGGGCCTGCGCCTCTACGTCGAAGGGCCGGAGGATTTCCTCTGGGATGTCTACGGCGTCGCCCAGGCGCACGGCCTCGGCCGGCAGGAAATCTTCCTGAAGCAGTCCGGCACCCTGGCCCGGCGGGTCCAGTGCGTTCACTGCAAGACCTTCAACGAGGGCGTCACCACCACGATCGTGCGCTGCGCCGGCTGCGGCGCCAACCTGTTCGTGCGCGATCACTTCTCGCGCCGGCTCTCGGCCTTCCAGGGCGTCAAGATCGACGCGGAACAGCCGGGCGATGTCCCGCAGGCGGAACGGGCCTATCCATGATCCTCGACGGCACCCTCCCGGCCCGCGTGGCCGGCATCGATTCCCTGAGCCCGACCCTGAAGCGCTTCCGCTTCGAGCCGGAGCGAGGGTGTTTCCCGACCGCCGCGCCGGGGGCGCATGTCCTCGTCACCCTGCGCGGGCCCGAGCGTGTCTGGAAGAACGCCTATTCCCTGGTCACGCCGCCGGAGGCGCGCGACGCCTACGCGATCATCGTGCGCCGGGTGGAGGAATCGCGGGGCGGCTCACATTTCCTGCACGACCACCTTCGCCCTGGCGACCGCGTCGAGATCGGGACGCCGGCGAGCCTGTTTCCCATCGCCAGCCTCGCCCGCCGCCACGTCCTGATCGGCGGCGGCATCGGGCTCACCCCGTTCCTGTCCTTCCTGCCGGTCTTGCGTGAGCGGGGCGCCGCCTTCGAGTTGCATCAATACTGCACCGACGCGGAGACCGAGACCTTCGGCCGCCTGCTCGCCGAGGCGGGCGGCGCCGTCACCATCCATGGCAGTACCTCCCGGCGCTCGGTCGCCGAGATCCTCGCCGACCAGCCGCTCGGCACGCATGTCTATACCTGCGGCCCCGAGCGCCTGATGGCGGCGGTCGAGGCGGCGGCGCTCGATCTCGGCTGGCCGAGCCATTCCATCCACAAGGAGAGCTTCGGCGGGGCCGAGGGCGGCAAGCCCTTCAGCGTCAGGCTCGCCCGCTCGGGGCGCAGCATCGCCGTCTCCGACACGCAGAGCCTGCTCGAAGCCCTCGAAGCGGCGGGCATCGAGGCGCCCTGCCTGTGCCGCGGCGGCGCCTGCGGCGTCTGCCTCACGGGCGTGATCGACGGGGAGGTGGAGCACCGCGATCACGTCCTCACCGAGGCGGAGCGGGCCGACGGCAAGCTGATCGCCACCTGCGTCTCACGGGCGCGCTCCGACGCGCTCGTGCTCGACCTGTAAGATCAAGGAGGAACCCCGATGGGCATTCAGTTCCGCAAGGACGAGCGGTTCCGCGAGAACTTCTCCTACGTCAACAGCGACGCGGGCGTGCTGCGCTTTCCCTTTCCGTTCGGGGAGGACCGCTACATGTACTCGGTCAATATCGAGCCTCATATCCCCGGCGGCCCGACTCCGGCCTTCGCCCACGCCTTCGACATCGACGAGCATTACATCGCCGAGTGCCAGGAGAGGGCGATGGTGCTCGCCGACGATCCCGGCCGCTGCCAGGTACTGCCGCACATGATGCCGGCGCAATGGGACACGCTCGAGCTGCTGATGGAGAGCCTCGCGGCGGATTACCCCGAGCATTTCAGCCTGGACAAGGACGGCGACACTTGGCGCTGGATCAACCGGCCGCTCGGCATCGACCAGAGCTTCGTTTTCGGCAGGCCCGAGACGCTGCCCTGTGCGCCGTTCGAATACATCACCCGGCAAGCGCAGGGCGATTTCACCCTGCAGGATCAGCGCGACGACAACCTCTTCGTCGATGGCGGCATGGTGACGACTCAGGCCGATTGGTCCCTCGACTTCGATATCGGCATGTCCTTCCACGAATGGCACGGGCCGGTGCCGCTCGCCCACGAGACCGGCGTGTTCGACCGGGCCCTGCGCTTCCTCCTGCGCCTACAATACGGGCATCCGGTCCGGCGCCTGAACTGGACCATGACCATCAATCCCCGCCTGGACACCTCGCCGGAGAATTATCCCGATTGGGGACCGGACCGGACCACGGTGACGCCGGAGAACGTCGCCGAGAAGGTGCATCTGCGGGTCGAGCTGCAGACCCTGTTCCGGCTGCCGCGCTCCAACGCGATCCTGTTCGGCATTCGCTGCTACCTTCTCAGCCTCAAAGACATCGAGCGCGTGGAGAAATGGCGCAAGCGTCTCCACCGGGTGCTGACGACGCTGCCGCCCGAACTCGCGGAGTATAAGGGGCTCACCCGCTACCGCGACACCATCATCGCCCATCTCGCCCCGCACGACGACGGGGCGGAACTCTCGCCCGGCATCCAGCCCGACCAGACGGTGCTGCCACCGGCCTAATGTCTCTCACAAAGCTCCCGCCGCGCCGTCGCGGCCAGAGAGAGGACACGATGCGGAAGCGGGAGTTGTGTGAGGCTCGCTAAGCCGTCCATCACGCGCGTGGCTTCCGCCGTGGCGGTGCCGGGGGCGGTCACGGTGACGGCGGGTCGCGCAAATCCGGCAGCCGGAGGTCGCGCAACAGCGCGCCGCCGTTGGCGTGCGTGCGGGTTGGCGCTCATGCGGCGCTCGCCTTTCGGAGCGTTTTCGGCGACGCGTCGACACCGAGTCAGAGCAACGGGCGTGCGTTTCGCCGCCAGCTCTGCGCATTCGCGGCGCGAATATTACGAGGTATCCTCTTTTTTTCCTGGCCGGCGACGGATCCTGCACGGCTGCAATCTGTCCTCTTCGATCAAGTTGGGATGCCAGGGTCTGCGTTATTCAAAATCTGCGTCAACTGATTCGCCTTGGCTCGCTCAGCGTCTGAAATGGGAGTGTCCATGTGCTCTTCTGCGACTGCAGACCCACTTGAACCATCAAATCAGACGGCGGGAACCGGAGGTCTGAGCGCGACCGGGAAGTCGCTCCCGAAGTCGCTCCCCATGGCCATGAGCCGTCCTGGGGTAGGGCCGGCGATTTACGCCACACTGATCGAACTTGGTGCCGATCCCAATGCCCTCATTGCCGAGCTACGGCTCGATCCCCGGCATTCCGAAGGCGGCAAACTTGTCTCCTATGCCGATTTCGGCCGTCTGATCGCACTCGCGGCGGAGCGCACGAACTGTCCTCATCTTGGGCTTCTCGTCGGACAACGCGCGACCCTGGCGTCGTTGGGGCGGCTCGGCCTGCTGATGCGCCACTCGAACACCGTGGGCGACGCCTTGCAGGTTCTCGCAGCGCATTCCGGCACGCAGAACTGGGGCGCGGTGGTAGGGCTTGGCATCGACAGTGGCGTGACCGTCCTCAGCTATGCCCCCTATGGCCCGGAGGCGGAGGGCGCTGCCATCCATTCGGAGAGGGCGCTGGCTACCATGACCAACGTCCTTCGGGCGCTTTGTGGTCTCGACTGGGCTCCGGACGAGGTTCTGCTGCCCCGCTCCAAGCCCCGCAAGGTCATTCCCTATGAGCGCTTCTTCCAGGCGCCCGTCCGGTTCGACCAGGAAGTGGCCGCCCTGGTGTTCGTGGACGAAATTCTCAAGAAGCCCGTCGACGGCGCCGACCCGATTGTCCGACGATTGGTCGAGGGCCGCATCCGCCAACTCGCAGCCAAACAATCGTGCAGCTTGACCGATGAGCTTCGTCGTTACCTCCGGACCCAAGTGACCCGGCAACGCTGCAAGGCGGAGCGCGTGGCGCGTATGCGGCTCGTGCACCGCCGGACGTTGAGCCGACATCTGCGGGCCGAGGGCACGACTTTCAGGCAGCTGTCCAACGACGCAATGTTCCGGGTGGCCATGCAACTCCTCGCCGACACGAGCATGACCCTGACGCAGATCTCGACAGCCTTGAACTTTTCCGAGCCGGCCGCCTTCACGCATGCCTTCCGGCGCTGGTCGGGCATGGCGCCGAGCATCTGGCGGCATGAGAACCGGCCGTGAGGCATTGAACCGGCCCCTGAGACGAGCCCTGCCCGAGCGGAAGGAGGGATGTCGGATGCGGCCATTCGTTTGCGCCTTGGCCTGCGCCCTCGCGATCGTCGCGGGCGGGGCCGGAGCACAGGAGGGGCGCTCGCCTCTCGCGGATCAGGCGGATTCGCGCATGCAGCAAGCCGCAGCCTCGCTGATTCCGGTCCTGCGCGGCCGTTGGCTTTATGCGGATCAGAAGCTCGTCGTCGGGTATGTGCGGGATGTCAGGGTGTCGCGGGACGGCAACACACTGATCGCCGTCGTCGCCCGACGGCGCCGGCTCGGCGGGGGCGAGATCGGCATCCCGGTCCCGGCGCTGCATCAGCGGGACAACGACATCACCGTCGGCGCTACCCGCGAGAGCGTTCGGCAAATCCCCCTTCTTGTGCCCTGACGGACGAAGGCCGATGGCGGCGCCCGCTCGTCCCCCGACAGCGCCAAACCGGGCGAGGATCATCGGTCGCTCGATCGAGGAGATCGCCCGCGCGAGCCGATTCGTCGATCACGGAGAATCCGGCGATCGGCCGACCACCGGTTACGCTTCCTCGAACCGTCGTCCGCATCGCCGCAGCAGCTGCATCGGCTGTCATGTTGCCGACGCCGCGGGTCTGGGCGAAGACCGGACGTTCGCTCGACGCCCCGTGATCAGCTGTCCCGATCAATCAAGCGCAAGATCCTTCCCCGTACAAAGTATGGGTCATGGACAAATTCAATCGAATAAATGTCGCCTGATCCAGCAGACAATACGGCGTCTGACGCCCGAGAAAGCAACGGATCGTCATCGTTGGAGCGAAGCGCGGCCCAGCACCTTCGATCGATTTCGTTTGACGCAGCGCTGACGGACGGCGTCACAACGCCTGAGTAGGGAGGCGTGGGCATGAGAGTCGCGATGTTCAGCGCGCAGGATTACGAGCGTGGGCTTTTGAACGAGCTCAACGCAAGTCACGGTCACGACCTCGTCTACCTCGATGCGTTGCTCGAATCCGAAACCGCACCACTCGCGGCGGGATTCCCTGCGGTCAGCGTTTTCGTCAACGATACCGTCGACCGCGATGTCCTCAGGCATCTCGCTCGGGGTGAAACGAAAATTGTTGCCACCCGCTGTACCGGATTCAATCACATCGATTTGGAGGCGGCGGAGGAGTTTGGAATCGAAGTCGTTCGAGTGAGCAATTACTCGCCCAACTCGGTGGCCGAATTTGCCGTCGGATTGCTCTTGGCCCTGAATCGAAAAATCCATCGGGCCTATCATCGAACGAGAGAGAGCGACTTCAGGCTCGACGGCCTGATGGGATTCGACCTCGTCGGGCGCACCGTAGCCGTTATCGGGACTGGAAAGATCGGCACCATCTTCGGCCGGATCATGGCCGGCTTCGGCTGCACCGTGATCGGGTTCGACGTCCATCGCTCACCCGAGTTCGAGAGGATCGGTGGTCGCTACGTCGATGCCGAAGGGGTCGAGACGGCGGATGTCATCTCGATGCACTGCCCCCTGACACCCGAGACCTATCACATCGTCGGCCGTCGAACGCTGGCGCGGGTGAAGAATGGCGCACTCCTTATCAACACGAGCCGCGGCGGGCTCGTCGACACGGAAGCGGCGATCGACGCGTTGAAGTCGGGCCGGCTCGGAGGAATGGCTCTCGATGTCTACGAGCAGGAGGCGGGTCTTTTTTACAGGGATTTTTCAAGTACCGTCATCTCTGACGATGTCTTGCAGCGTCTCATCTCCTTTCCGAATGTCATTGTAACGGGGCATCAAGCGTTTTTCACGCGAGAGGCGCTGAGTACCATCCTGGGAACAACGCTTGAGAGCATTTCGGAGTTTGAGTCCGGGCGCGCTTTGACGAATCGGATTAGCCATACCCGTTCGAACGGATGATCCATGCTGCGCCCGCGCTACCGTCCACCGGAAGACATCTGTCCGTCGACCCCCTGGGTGTCCGAGGCGGTCCGCCATGGCGCAAGGCTGGCGCGTGAGCCGACTGGCCAAGCGGAGACGATGTTCGCGGTGTCGAAGGAATATCTGGGCATCCGTGGTCCCTTGGAAGAAGGAACACCGGTCCGGGAAGCAGGCACCTATCTCAGCGGCTTCTACGAATGTCGGCCGAGATCTTCCCATGGATAGTGATAGATATCGGGCTATCAAGCGAGCCGGCGCCGTGATGGCTATGGTTATTCTCGGTAAACATTTCACGAAAGATGGAAAACGGCGCAGCTTCGAGTGCTGCGATCCCCTGACGACGCACGATTCATTTCTGCCCGTGCGCATCCAGAGCATCATCGCGAACGAAAGTGGATTCGAGCAGAAAGCAATCGCGTATGTCGAATGCGCCGCAGCGATGGACATGTCGGATATTGGCGGCACCATGATGCATGGCGCTCACGTCGCTGCGATCGATGGCACGCGGCTCGTCTCGGTCTACGGCTTCGTCGGATTGCGCGACACCGAGGGCCGGATCTCGTTCAATCCCGTTCTGTCCGAGGCGCGGTCCGCCCTGACATTCGTTCTGACGGTGAGAGGACAGTCGTTTCGGGTCGAGATCGACCACGGATCGGCGACCTGCCGGCTTTTGAACGGCGAGCGGCTGAGCTTCTCGCAGGCCGGAGAAGCGTATGTCCTGTCGTGCGCCGAGCCGATCCTGACGCGCCCGGTTGGGCAGGGCCGTCCGCGCTCCGGCGGCGCCGGCGGTCGGTCTGCCTCGCCTGTGCGCTGACGAAGGTCGGCAATCGGTCCGTTCCAGGAGAAGAGAGATGCGGGGTCGTCGGCCGGCGTGACCGTGATCTGCGCCGGAGATCCTCCGAACGGGGGGCATAACGGACGGAAGAGGAGATTTCTTCCATGATGGCCTCAATCAGCGAACTCATTGGAACGCAGCCGATTCTCGCACTCTTCCTCGTCATCGGCCTTGGGTACGCGGTGGGGCAGATCAGGATCTGGGATTTTTCTCTCGGCGTGGGAGCCGTGCTCTTTGTCGGCCTGTTCATCGGTGCCATCGCACCGAAATTGCAGATCGCCGGGCCACTCGGCTTGGTCGGGCTGATCATGTTTCTCTACGCGATCGGCATACTCTACGGTCAGCAGTTCTTCGAAGGCCTGTCGGGACCCGGTCGCGTCTATAACGTGCTGGCGGCCGGCGCGGTCACCGCCGGGCTGCTGGTGGCGCTCGGTCTCGGCGCGGTCTTTCAGGTCAAGGTCGGCCACACCCTCGGCATCTTTGCCGGATCGATGGTCAGCACGGCGGCCCTGCAGGCCGCGATTGACACGATCGAGAATCGGGATCCCTCCATCGGCTACTCGGTCACTTATCCGTTCGGCGTGATCGGCCCTATTCTCTGCCTCTACTTCATGACGCGGCGGGTGAAGCCGGTCTTTCCACCCAGGCCGGTCCGCTTCCACATGGGCGAGGTCACGGTCGAGCGATTGCCGGCCTCGGGGACGACGGTCGGTGCGGTCATGGCGATCCTGCCCGATGGCGTGCAGATCGCGGGCGTGCGGCAGGAGCATCGTAATCTGCTTCCCGATGCCGATCTGGAACTGCATCCGGGCGACGCGCTGCTCATCGCGGCCGATCGGGCCGTGGCCGTGGACGAGGTCGCCACGGCGCTCGGATATGTCGATCGGGGCCGGCTCGCCAAAGATCGCGCGGATTTGACCTACCAGCGCTTCTTCGTTTCGAAGGCGGCGCTGACCGGCGTGAAGCTGGCCGAGCTGCCATTGCCGGCGGATGTTCCGATCCGGATTCTGCATGTGCGGCGCTACGACATGGACTTGCTGGCCTCGCCCGACCTGATGCTGGAGCTGGGCGACAGGGTCGGGCTCCTCGTGGCCCCCGACGACGTGGCGCGCGCCCGCGCGCATTTCGGCGATACGCTCAAGGCGACCGCAGACTTCAGTTACGTCTCGGCCGGCCTCGGAATGGTGCTCGGCGTTCTTCTCGGGCTGATCCCGGTCCCGGTGCCGGGTGTCGGGACCGTGGCACTCGGCATCGGCGGCGGACCGCTCATCGTGGCGCTGATCCTCGGCCGGCTTCGGCGCACCGGCCGGCTGAGCTGGGTCATGCCGCTGCCGGCCAACATCGTGCTACGCAATCTGGGCCTGACCCTGTTTCTGGCCACGGTCGGGATCAATTCGGGCCAAGCCTTCGTCGCCACCGTCGTGCAGACCGGACCGCTGATGCTGCTGATCGGTGTGGCGGTGTTGCTGACGACGGTGGCGATCGTGCTGCTCGTGGGCTTTTACCTGCTCGGAATCCCTTACGACGACCTGCTCGGCGTCGCCTCCGGCGCCACGGGCAATCCAGCGATCCTGGCCTATTCCGCGCACACCGCGCCGACAGAGCGGCCGGATATATGCTACGCGATGATCTTTCCATCGATGACCATCGTGAAGGTCTTCAGCGTACAAATCATCGGCCTGATCTTCACCGGCGGCTGACGTTTGCTGGGGGCCCTCGAACGGGATGGACGATGTACCGCGCGATGCATCGCCCATCCGCGCCCGAGCGCTTTGCGACGAAGGGCAATCCGATTGAAAAACCCGCGCCGCAACGAGGATCCAGAGAATCCGACTGGCTCCATAGTAAGTTATCGAGCGAACCGGTCGGTTTTTGCCGAGGAATGTGGTTGCAAGACTTCGCTCGTTTGGCGTTCTGGCCAAGCATCGAGGCGATGATATGGATGAATGCCTCACGGCAGGAAAAGCCGTGTCGGCCGGTCAGCGGCTCGCCTTCGAGCCGGCCCTGGTCCCGATGTTCGCTCAGCATCTCCATCACGCGGCCATCGGGCGCGCGGTGATCGTCCCACGGCAGAGTTTCGGCGACCCGGGCGCGGCTGGTGACGTCGAGAGCGTCCTGCCAGCGGTTGGAGGTGTCCTCGTCCGGACGGAACCGCCTGAAGTTCCGTGCCTCGGCGTTCGGTGCCAGGACATCCAGTGCCAGGACATCCAGTGCCAGGACATCCAGTGTCAGGACATCGCGCAAGAAACCGGCACCGATCCTCACAGGACCTCTCGCCGGTCACGCTTGGTTGAGGCAAAGACGTCGGCGCGGGCGGAGGGCATCGCCCGGCATCGGGTATGGACGGCGATGGGTGCGGACAAGCGGACGCTTGTGCTGATGCGGCACGGGCAGAGCGAGGACAACGAGCGCGACCTCTTTTCCGGCTGGCGGGATCCCGCCCTGACGGCCAGGGGCATCGCCGAGGCCCGGGCGGCCGGACGCGCCATGCAGGCTGCGGGCCTGCGCTTCGACTGTGCCTTCACCAGCGGATTGCGGCGGGCTCAGGCCACCCTCGCGCTCCTGCTGGAGGAACTCGGCCAGCCGGATCTGCCGGTCGAGGCGGACATCGCCCTCAACGAGCGGGATTACGGCGCGCTGGCCGGCCTGAACAAGACGGAGGCCCGCGCCCGGTTCGGGGTCGAGCAGGTCCGATCCTGGCGCAAATCCTACGAGGCCGTGCCGCCGGGCGGCGAGAGCTTGGCGATGACGGCGGCCCGGGTCTGGCCGTTCTTCGAGGGGACGATCGCGCCCCGGCTCCGGGACGGCGCCCGCGTGCTCGTCGTCGCCCACGGGAACGCCCTGCGTGCCCTGCTCGTGCGTCTCGACGGCATCGCGCCGGAGGCCATCGAGGAGGTGAATATCGGCACCGCCGAATTCCTCGTCTATGGCGGGCTCGATCCGGTCGCGCCCCTGGCGCTGCGGCGGCTTCCTGCATCGAGCCCGTCCGGCGACAGGCCGGGATGAGTTTCTCCGTCTCTGGCGACAGCGATACCGGGTTTCTTCGGTAACCGCTTGGATCAAGCGCTGAGAGTATGAGCGATGGGTTGGCCGGACAAGCCTCGCGGGCCGCCCAGGAGGAGCGCGCCGCTGGCCAGGAGGACGGCCGTGAGCACGGTGAACATGCCGTGGGGACCGTAGGAGGCCAGGGCAGGCAGAAGAACGAAGGGGGCCAGCGCGGAGGCGACTCGACCGGCCGCCCAAGCCCAGGTCAGAACCGAGGCCCGCAGGCGTGTGGGCAGCACTTCCGTCGCATAGATCGACAAGATGGCGCCATAGCTCGCTGCGGCCGTGTTGAACGCGATGCCGACCAGAACCAGGGTGAGAAACGCGTCGCTCGCGGCGAAGACCGTTCCGAGGATCGCCATGGTCCCCGCCAGAGCCGCCAAGCATGCGCGTCGTTCCAGCCGGTCGATCACCAGCGCCGCAAGCAGGGTCCCCAACGGCGGCCCCAACATCGACAGGGCGGCGAAGAGCAGGGATTGGTCGATCCTATAGCCCTTCTCCAACAGCACGACGGCGCTGAGCAGGGGGAAGCCCAGGGTCGCCCAGGGCGCGAGGGCGTACAGGGCGACGAACAGCGCGGTCCTGCGCGTCGCGGATCGCCGCGCGAGGGGCGGGCGGGCGTCGGCCTGTCCCGAATGCGGCGGTTCCGGAAACGGTCCGGCCGGTGCCGCGGCCGGCCGCATCCGCGCAGCCTGCTCGAACTCCCGACAGGCACGGTCGGCCTCGCGGGCGCGTCCGGTCGAAGCGAGCCAGCGCGGCGATTCCGATACGAACGCGAACAGCGCGGCTGCGAGGGCCGACAGCACGGCGCCGACGATCAGCGCCCAGCGCCACGGCTCGATCCCTAGCGGCGCGGCCGGTGAGAGCACCTGGATGAGTGAGATCACGGCCGAGCCGCCGAGGAAACCGATCCCGGCGCAGGTCATCAGCATGGCACCGCGGCGCCGGGGCGGCATCACTTCGGCGAGGTAGGTTGCGACCAGGGGTGGAAATCCGCCGATCGCGAAACCCGATACCGCGCGAGCGATCGTGAGGGATGTGAGGCCCGAACTCATGGCAGCGGCGATCGAGCCGATCGCCATCAGCCCGAGAGAGGCCTGGAGGGCGCGCCTGCGTCCGAAGCGGTCGCCCAGCAGGCCGAAGACCGGTGCTCCGACCGCCCCGCCGGCGAAGACGGAGGTCAGCAGCAGAGACAGGCTGCCGCGCGGCAAGCTGTGGGGCGGGGCCAGAAAGATGGCCGCCAGCGCGTTGCTCAGAGCGACTTCGGCGATATCCGTGAAAAGGCCGAGCGTACAGAGCGCGAGGATCGCCCAATGAAGCCGGGTGATCGGCAAAAGGTCCAGCCGCTGCGCAACCGTTGCGACGGAGCCGTTCCCGCCGGGATCCGCAGCGTCCCGGGCAATCGGGGGGCCTCACGTAGCTTGATCAAACTCATGCCCCTTCCGAGCCGGATGAGCCCGCGTTCAGCGATGTCTCGAAACGGCCGCGCGCCGTTCCCGTCCTCACCGGCCGAAGTCTTCGGCGGCATAACGATCCCAGCGGCTCCCGTCCCTACCCGCTTCCGCCCCATGGATTCGAGCAGGGGGCCGACGGCATCGCCCCCCCTCTCGGCTTCGCTGGCTCAAATGGCGGAAGCGGCTCGGCCGCCTTGCAGAAATCGCCGGGAATGAGAGCGTCTACGCCCTGCCGAGCCGCCCGCGCCGGCGTCCCCACTCAAGGCAGATCCGCGAGCGAGGCCGGACCGGGACCGGTCGTGACCAGGGTCGGCCATTGGTGGGAGCCGAACGGCACCTTGGGCGGCAGGTGGGGGACCATGCCGCGGGCCTCGGTCTCGGCGACGATGGAGTCGCGCGCATCGCCCCCCATGAGTTCGTAATCCATCAGGTAGCGGCTGCCGAAGAAGGTCTCGCCCACGGTACGGTCGGCGATGATGCGGGTGAGAGAGTCCAGCATGTCCTGCGGCGTGGTGGTGAAGGATACGGTCTCGATGAGCATCAGGCGCGCGTTGATGTCTTCCGGAGTGAAGAACTGGGCCAGGACGCTGTAGAGCACGTTGTTCTGCCGCGCGACGTAGATGGTGTTGCTCGCCGCATAGACCTTGGGCCAGTCCGGTCCGAGCTGCTGCTTCCACTCGGCGAGCACGCCCATCCAGTGCTTCACCTGCGTATCCGCCGCCCAGCGGATGTTGAGCTTCAGCCGATCTTTCTGCGCCGCGGCGAAGGTCTGCATGTCGGCAAAGCGCACGACCTTCGCGGCGGCGACCCGGTCGATGAAGGCGATGTTCTCGGCGATCAGCGCACGGTTGTTGGCGCGCCATTCCTCCGGCATGCTGGTCTTGTCGAGGCTGTCGAGCGCCGCTTGCAGGCGCACCCGGTAGGCGCGCACCTGCGGCTGCCAGGAGGCGTCGTCGGTCTTGCCGATATGCGGGCCGACCACGACGCCGAGGGCCATCACGCTGTGCCCGACCGATTTGAGCAGCTGGTAGACCTCGGGCACCGCCGGGGCCTCCAGGGGGGCTTGGCCCGGCCGGTACAGGAGGAAGCGGCCGCCCGCGCCGGAGAACAGGCCGAGGATCACCGGGTGCTGCGCCAGGATGCTCGCCTGCACCAGCCGGCCGGCATCGGCGTAGAGATCGAACATGCCGGTGTTGAGGGCCAGCACGTCCTGCCGCGCGGCCTGGGCCGGCGTCGGCACCTTGGCGCCGACGATGACGTCCATATAGGCCGGAATCTCGGGTTGCGCCTGGGCCGTGCCAGCGGCGAGCGCGAGGACGGCGGACAGCGCGGCGGCGGACCAGCGGCGCGGTGCGGCGAGGCGGCTCATGTCTTTCCTCTTCATCGATGGCTCCAAGTCGCGACGGACAGGTCTCATCCCCGGGCCGGGCGACAGGGCCGCGCCCGCTCTCACCGTTCGCGGACGGCGTGTCAGGGGCAGGCGGCGCCGCTGACGATCCAGGCCTCGACGAGCGCCTTGGCTCGCTTCTGGGTGCCGGGCGCCGGGCTGCGCCCACGGCCCGGCGCCCAGGCCCAGCCGACGAGGCTGTCGTTGCCGATATGCGCGACGAGATCCTGCAGGGAGCGGCCGCCGTTGCGGGCCGGATCCTTGATCTGCGCGCAGATCGCCGCGACGCTCCGGCCCTCCCAGGCCATCTCCGCCGGGGCGAGGTGCCAGACCGGATGGCCGGGCATGCCGGCCGGGTCGAAATTCGCGGGCCCGTGGCAACTGGCGCAGCGCAGGGCCGGGAGGCCATGGCCGTCCACACCGCGGAAGACCGGCGGCTGATGCGGCCGGGCCCCGTCGCCCTGCCGCGGCCGATCCCCGGCCGGGTGGCAGTTGGTGCAGCGCGGGTGGGTCAGCACCCGGCCGAGCTCGGTGAAGATGGCCGCCGAGCGCGCCGCGGGATCGGCGATCCCGGCGAAGCGTTCGGGGCTCGCCAGGGCGGTGGCGGGCCCGTCGCCGGGCTCGGCGGGAGCGCCCCGGCTCGCCATCGTGCCGGCGAGGAGGCCGGCGAGGCCGATCACGGCGGCGCGGAGAGCGATGCGCATCGCCACGTCCCTCAGGCGAGGAAGCGAGCGGGGTCGGCGAGGATGACCGTGCGCACCGCCTCGTGATACTTCACGTAGCCCGAGCAGCGGCAGAGATGGCCGTCGAGCGCCTCGGCCACCACCCGCTCCACGTCGGCGCGGGCGATCGGGGCCTTCTCCAGGCGCTCCAGCAGCACCTGGCCCTCGTTCAGGAAGCCCGGCGTGCAGTAGCCGCACTGAAAGGCGAAATGCTCGACGAAGCTCGCCTGCAGGGCCGTCAGCCGGCCGTCCCGGGCATGGCCCTCGACGGTGCGGATCGCCTTCCCGTCGAAGGACACGGCCGGCACGATGCAGGTCGGCGTCGTCGCGCTGGTGCCGTCGGGCTCGTCGACGATGATCGCGCAGCTCAGGCACTGCGCCGCCCCGCAGCCGAATTTGGTGCCGGTCAGGCCCAGCACCTCGCGCAGGAAGTCGTTCATGGTCAGGTCGTCGCGGACCGTGACCGGACCGTGCGGGCGCCCGTTGATCGTGAGCGAGATCGTCGTCACCCCAGAACTCCCTTGATCATCGCCTGGGTCACCGGCAGCGACTGGAAGCGGTGGCCCGTCGCCGCGTGGATCGCGTTGAGCAGCGCCGGCACCACCGGGATCATCACCACCTCCGCCATGCCCTTGGGCGGCTCGCGCGGCGAGAGCGGCGGCAGCACCTCGATCTCGAGGTCGTGCAGCGGGAGGTCGGAGCCGCGCGCCACCACGTAGCGTCCGAGATTCCACTGGCCGTTGCCGGGCCCGTCCTCGAACGGAGGCAGGGTCTCCAGCAGGGCGTAGCCGACTCCCATGGCGAAGCCCCCCTGCGCCTGGCCGAGCACGACCTGGGGCACCAGCACCGCGCCGCATTCGAGCACGCTGTAGGCCTTGGCGATGGTGAGCGCGCCGCTGGCGCGGTCGATTTCCACCCGCACCACCGTGCCGCACAGGGAGGTGAAGGCGGTGCCGATGCGGTTGTACTCCGTCGGCGGGAAGGCGACCGCCTGGCGGTCGATCCGCTCGAAGCCGCCCGCGCCCCGCCGGACCGCGAGGGCGTCGATGTCGGCGGTCCAGTCCTCGCCGGGAAGCCCGAAGGTCGCCTCCGCCCAGGCCCAGCGGGAGAAGGCGTGCGTCATCGCGCCGGTCACGCCCCCCTGTTGATGGGCCTTGGCGGCGATGGTCCCGAGCGCCAGGGGCGGGAGGCCGGAGAGGATCAGCCGGTCGCCCTGCCAGTAGGCGTCCCGCCACTGGCGCGCGCGCGGATCGCCGGGACCGATGTCCCAGAGCGCCAGCGCCGCCGGCCACAGGCCGAACCGGAAGACGACGCGGGCAGCCTCGGCGGCCGCGTGCGTGCCCACATGCGCGCCGATGGAGGCGCTGGTCGGCGAGGAGATCGCCGGCACCCAGCGCGGGTCGCGCGCCGCCGCGTCCTGCTCGGCCTGACTGATCGCGTAGGGATCGCCGGAGGTGCGCAGGCTCAGCGCATCGAAGGCGTCGATCTGCGCGACGGTCACCGCGTCGGCGCGGCGGCCGATCTGAGCGGCGACGCGGTTGGCGAGCGCCGTGCCGATCCCGTTGCCCATCTCCACGGCGTCGCTGTGGATCGCGACGCGGCCCTCGGGGTCGATGCTGACCGCGCCGAGGGAGCAATCCGCCCCGGTCCCGTAATCCTTGGCCGCGCAGGCGACGCCCGTGCCGACGAGCCGGCCGGGCCGCGCCTGCCGCTGATGGAGCGCGCGGTCCCGCCAGATCGGATGGGCCTCGAGCTTGTCGAGGATCTCGAGGGCGCGGACCGAGACCGAGAAGGGGTTGCCCGTCATGGTGCGGCCGCCGGGCGGCAGGGCGTTGCGCCGGCGCAGCTCGATCGGGTCGAGGGGCAGGGTGGTCGCCACCTCGTCGATCAGCGTCTCCAGCGCCGTCATGGTCTGCAGCGTGCCGTAGCCGCGCATGGACCCGGCGGTGACGCCGCGCGTGTGCTCGGCCACCGTGGTCACGTCGACCTTCGGCACGCTGTACAGGCTGATTGCCCCGGTGGCTCCGACCGCCGCGACGCTGGCCGAGTAGTTGGCGAGGCCGCCGCCGTCGAGAACGTGGTCGGCGGCGAAGGCGCGGATCAAACCGCTCGCCCGGTCGACCCCGATCTGTGAGCGCATGGCGAAGGCGTGGCGCTTCACGCCGCCCTGGAATTGCTGGAACCGGTCGTGGGCGAGGCGCACCGGCCGGCCGGGCAGGAAGAGCGCCGCCAGCGCCACGTAGAGGGGGAAGGGCGTGTGGTCGCGCCCGCCGAAGCCGCCGCCCACATGGGCGAACTTGGCGTCGATCCGCGTGGGACGGCGATCCGCCTGCGCGCTGCCGAGCAGCGTCGCCACCGATTCCGCCGCCTCGAAGGGCGATTGCACGCCGAGCACGATGTCGAGCACCTTGGCCGACGGCTCGTACCAAGCGAGCCCGGCCTCCGGCTCCAGGAACATCGGGTCGACCGACTGGGTGGTGAAATCCCGCTCCAGGGTCAGCACGCCCGGACCGGCCGCCTTCAGCTCCGCGCGGATCGCCTCGCCGTGCCGGGCACCCTGGGCGTAGGCTCCGCCCTCGGCCACCGGCAGCGGCGCCCAGATCGGCCGGCCGGAACTCTCGGTGAAGCCCGGGCTGATCCAGCCTTCCCGGATCGGCGCGTAGAGGTCGGGCGCCTCGGGCGTCGCCCCGGCGACGCGGGTGAAGCGATAGGCGGCATAGTTCGGCCGCTTCAGCGGGCCGGTTTCGCGGCCGAACGTGAGCGGCCCGCCGTCGCGGAAGGCGAGCCGCGCCCGGTCGTAGGCGTCGAACTGCGCGAACAGGAGGAGCGCGACCGGCTGGCCGAGATAGAGCGGCGTCTCGCCGACCGGGCAGAGGAGGTCGCCCGCGTAGAAGGCCGGCACCGTCACGCCGAGGCGTGCGAGGTCAGCGGCCGTCACCACCACGTCCGGGGCGGCGGCCGGGTCGAGGCGGGACAGGTCGAGTCCCTCGTAGATATGCGTCGCGTCGTGGGCGCGCACGAGCAGGGCGTGGCTCGTCAGGGCCGGCCAGCCCGGCATGTCCGAGGCGCGGAAATCCGAGGCATAGAGCTTCTCGCCCGTCACCTTCGCGACGCCGTCGATCCGTCCGGTGGCCGGGCTGCTGGAGCTCGCCTGAGGCAGCGTCTCATGGACGAGGAAGGGCTGCGGCCCGGAGGCCGCCTGGGCCGGGCCGAGACGGGACAGCGTGACCGCGATGCCGCCGGCCATGCCGAACTTGACGAAATCGCGCCGCGACGCTCGCATCCTGCAGACTCCCCAACAACATGCGCCAGACGTGCGGCTGCGACCTCACCCAAATTGAGCGCGGATTTCGAAAATTTTGAAATCCTGTTCCCGCTTGTTTGGTTATATCGATATTATAAAATATGATGCCAATTGTTCGATTGGGGATTTGTATCCGCCGGCAGAATGATGCCCCGCGCTTTCTCTTGAAGGATTTAAAACCACGTCTTGCCTGCGCAAATCAACGGGTTATTGCGCTGTAAAACAGACATATTTGTAAATTTCAGATTACTGAAATTGGCAAAAACTATATTGGCAGCCGCTGCGCATCTCGGCGCGTCACACAGCGCCTTGGAAGGACTCCATTGTCTCACACAGTATCCAATCCGCCGACTTCACACGCCCCCGAGACGGATCGACAAGGAATATGTCCGCGGGCCGCGGCGGCGACGGCCCGATCCACGGGCGGTCGATCAGGCGTGGCCCGTCCGAACGTCGCGCGGCGAGAGATCGAAACGCCGGCGGAACGCGCGGTTGAAGGTCGGGATGTCGGTGAAGCCGCAGGCATACGCGATCGTCGCGATCTTCCGCTTGTCGTCGCGCGGCGATGTCAAGCGCCGGTATGCGAGGTCGAGTCGCGTGTCGCGGATCGCCGCCGCGATGCCGCCGGTCTGTGAGAAGGCCCTGTAGAGTTGCGCCCGCGAGATGCCCAGCGCGACATGGATCTCGTGTGGGTCGAGATTCGGATCATGTATCCGGCGCACGATGTGCGCGCGGGCGAGCGAGACCGCCATCGCATGCGAGACCTCCGTATCGGACCGCTCGGCCGTGTCGCGGGCGAGACAACCCAGCAGGTGCAGCGCGCTGTCGATCGCGACCTGTGCCTCGCTCTGCGTCATCCAGGCGACGGATGCGGCGAGCTTGCGCATGAAGGCCCTGAACTCCGCGCTCGCCGACGGCGCGCCGACGCAGCCGCCCGCGAAGGCTTCGACAGGGCCGATCCGGGCCTCGATGGTCTCCCGCGGCACGGCGAGGCGAATCTCCTCGTACGCGCTCCGTGTTCCCACGACGAAAGGGCGAGCACGGGACAGGAGGCTCACATCGCCGCCTCCGAGTTGCGTCCCGCGCTCACCTTGCTGCTGATATCCGATCCCATCGATGCCCAGGCCGATCACCACCATGTCCCGCGCATTGCGGTCGATGTGCCGGGTTCTGAAATTCAGCCCGATCGGACTGCTGACCGTATGCGTCAGGATCCAGTCCGGCTGCGCGACCGTGAGGCGTTTGGCCGAGAACGACTCGCGCGGATGCTGGAGATCGACATCGCCGAAGCGGGCCAGCGCCGTGCTGCGCCAGAACTCGAAGGCGCGTGTCGGCTCGACATGGCTCGTCGTCTCGATGACGCTATGCACAACCTCACATTCAGACACGCACAGATTTCCTGTTTGCCCGAGGACGCCGACCTATCCTTTGTTTGGATCTATCTGTTGAAGCGCGCCGCGTTGGCAACCTGCGGGAGCGCCTGGGCCTGAGCTTGCCTGGTCTCGGCGTCTTTCGCGGGGCGCGCTCAGCGGATCCCCGGCCACCCGCGTCTGTTTCGGCTTCTGTGCGCTCGCCATTTCTGCGCGCTCGCCCTGACTTTCGCGAATGACCGCCTGCTCGGCGAGGACGTGCCTCCGGCACTGACGGAACGGAGTACCTGCCGACCTGCCCGGCGAATGCGTGCCCGATCCTCGATCGGTTCGCCGACGATCTCGAGATGTTCAGCCCGCCCGCGCCGTCGCTGGATGGAAGGAAGCGCCGCCTGACACGGCCGCTGCGACGCGCTCGCCCCGATCGACACATCTGCGCCTTGGGGATGAAAAAGCAGGAACAAAGATCCTCGCCGCCGAGATATCCAAAGCGAGTGCTGGTAGAATATTCCGGCAATCAAATGAGGTTTTTATTCAAATATCATAGGTCATCATCATAGGTTGCTTTGCGCTGAAAGATCATTTCGCGCTGGTCGCGACAGGAGACGTTCGCCTGCCCATGAAACATCTCGCCGTCATCACTGGGGGCGCCGGCTTCATCGGTCGGCATCTCGCGAATGCCCTGCTTCGTCGAGGCTACCGCGTCCGGGTTCTCGATAGTTTGATCGAGCAGGTGCACGGCATCCGAAGTGGTCCCGAAGGTCTCGACCCCGCAATCGAGTTCGTGGCGGGCGATGTGCGCGACGGTGAGGCCATGGCACGGGCGCTGTCGGGAGCGACCCATGTGGTGCATCTCGCGGCGGAAGTCGGCGTCGGCCAGAGCATGTACGCGGTCGAGCGCTACGTCTCGGTCAACGATTGCGGCACCGCGACCCTGTTCCAGGCGCTGATCGAGGCGCCGGTGAAGCGCGTCGTCGTCGCCTCCTCCATGAGCATCTACGGTGAGGGGCTTTACCGCACGGAAGGGGGCGCCACGGTCGAGGACGCGGTGCGCAAGGCCCGCAAGCCGGGCGAGCCCTGGGATCCCCTCGGCCCGGACGGGCACCCGCTGCGGCCGGTGCCGACCCCGGAGACCAAGCGCCCGGCGCTCGCCTCGGTCTATGCCCTGACCAAGTACATGCAGGAGCGCCTGACCCTGACGCTCGCCCCTGCCTACGGCATGGAGGGCGTCGCGCTCCGGCTGTGGAACGTCTACGGCCCCGGCCAAGCGCTCTCGAATCCCTATACCGGGGTGCTCGCGATCTTCGCCGCGCGGCTCCTCAACAACCAGCCGCCGATGATCTTCGAGGATGGCGAGCAGCGGCGCGATTTCGTCCATGTCGAGGACGTGGCTCAGGCCTTCGTGCTGGCCCTCGAACATCCGGATGCGGCGGGCCAAGTCTATAATGTCGGCTCGGGGCAGGACCGCACGGTGAGCGAGGTCGCGCGCCTCCTCGCCCGCGCCATGGGCCGCGAGGCCATCGCGCCGGAGGTCACCGGTCAGGCCCGGGCCGGCGATATCCGCCACTGCATCGCCGATATCGGCAAGATCACCCGCGAACTCGGCTACGCCCCTAAGCGCGACTTCGAGGAAGGGCTGGCCGAACTCGCCGCCTGGGTCGCCGAACAGCAGGCCGTCGACCGGGTGGCCGAGGCGCGGCGCGAGCTTGAAGCGCGGGGGCTCGTCGCGTGAGCGCCGCCTCATCCTCTCCTGCCGATGACCGCCCCGTCCTCGTGACTGGCGGGGCCGGCTTCGTCGGCGCCAATCTCGCCGACCGCCTCGCCGCCGAGGGGCGCACCGTGCTCATCTACGACGCGCTGGCGCGGCCGGGCGTCGAGCGCAACCTCGCTTGGCTGACCGAGCGCCATGGCGGGCGGATCGTGCCGGTGATCGCCGATATCCGCGACCGGGACGCGCTGGACGCAGCGGTGCGGGAGGCGGGCGCCGTGTTCCACTTCGCCGCCCAGGTCGCGGTGACGACGAGCCTCGTCGCGCCGCGTGAGGACATGGAGGTCAATCTCGGCGGGACGCTGAACCTGCTGGAGGCTTTGCGCGCCCGCGGCGAACCCGTGCCGCTGATCTTCGCCTCGACCAACAAGGTCTATGGCAGCCTGCCGGAGATCGCCCTCGGCGTCGAGGGCGAGGCTTACCGGCCGGACGACCCGCATCTGCGCGCCCACGGCGTCGGCGAGGACCGGCCGCTGGACTTCCACACGCCCTATGGCTGCTCCAAGGGCGCCGCCGATGCCTACGTGCTCGACTATGCCCGCAGCTTCGGCCTGCCCACGGTGGTGATGCGGATGAGCTGCATCTACGGCCCCCGCCAGATGGGCAACGAGGATCAGGGCTGGGTCGCGCATTTCCTGATCCGGGCATTGCGGGGCGAGCCGATCACGCTCTACGGCGACGGGCGGCAGGTGCGCGATATCCTCCATGTCGAGGATTGCGTTGCCGCCTACCGGGCGGCTTTGGCGCGGATTGACCATGTGGCGGGCCGGGCCTTCAATCTCGGCGGCGGGCCGGCCAATGCCGTGTCGCTGCGCGGGCTGATCGCCCATGCCGGCCAGTTGCTCGGCCGCGGCATCGCGATCGAGACCGGTCCGTGGCGGCCGGGCGACCAGCGCTACTACGTCTCCGATCCGCGCCGCGCCATCGCGGCGCTCGGCCTGGAACGGCCCCTGCCGTGGCGCGAGGGCGTGGCGCAGCTCGCCCGCTGGCTTGCCGAATGGGTGGAGCCGCCGCCCGCCGCGGCGGTGCCGCGCCGCCAGACGGAGGCCGCGCTGTGAGGGTCGCCCTGGTCAATCCCGCCTGGGACTACCGCAACAGCATCTATTTCGGCTGCCGCGCGCCGCATCTGCCGCTCGAGCTCGGCTATGCCGCCGCCCTGCTGCGGGCTGCCGGCCACGAGACGCTGATCGTCGACGCCCCCCTCGAAGGCCTCTCGACCGAGGAGGCCGCCGGGCGCGTGGCCGATTTCGCCCCCGGCATGACCGTGGTGACCACGGCCCCGACCTATCTGTTCTGGCGCTGCGCCCCGCCGGAATTGCGGGTGCCGCGCCTGTTCCTCGACGCCCTCGGGGATCGGGGTGGTCGCACCGTCGCGGTCGGCCCGCACGGTTCGGCCACGCCGCGCCCGGCCCTGGATAAGCTCGGCTGCGACCTCGTCGTGCGCGGCGAATGCGAGGAGATCGTCGCCCGCCTCGCCGGAGCCGAGGATGTCCGCGCCCTTCCAGGGCTGGCCTATCGCGTTGGAGGGGAGACCGCCGTCACCGGCCCGCCCCAGGCCGCCCGCTTCACCGATCTGCCGGCTTTACGCTGGCCGGATGCCTGGATCGCCTGCCACCACCATCACCACCACCGCTTCGACACCGTGCCCGACGGGCCGGGCGCCGAGGTCGAGGCCTCACGCGGCTGCCCCTATACCTGCAGCTTCTGCGCCAAGATCGATTTCCGCGATGCCTATCGCCGCCGCGATCTCTCCCTCGTGCTGGACGAGATCGACGGGCTGATCGCCCAGGGCGTGACCTATCTCTATTTCGTCGACGAAATTTTCCTGCCGCAGAAGCCGCTGCTGGAAGCCCTGGTCGGGCGACGGGTGAAGTTCGGGGTGCAGACCCGGATCGATCTCTGGAAGCCGGACATGCTCGACCTGCTCGGGGCGGCGGGCTGCGTCTCCATCGAGGCCGGGGTCGAGAGCCTGACCGAGGAGGGCCGCGCCGCCCTCGACAAGAAATGCCGCGCCTCCACCGACGATCTTGCCGAGCGGCTGATCTATGCCCGCCGCTCCGTCCCCTTCGTTCAGGCCAATCTCATTGCCGTGGCGGGCGACGATCCCGGTCTCGTCGCCGATTGGCGCGACCGCCTGCGCGGACAGGGCGTCTGGGCCAACGATCCGGTGCCGCTCTATCCCTATCCGAGCTCGCCGGATTACCGCCGGCTCTGGGGCGAGCCCGATGACGGCGCCTGGGAGCGGGCGCACGCGCATTACCTCGCTCAGTTCGAGCGCTTCAGCGACATCCAAGAGGAGCGCCCGCTGCCCCTGGCCGAACTGGAGGCAGGCTGCGGATGCCGATGAGACAGGGGCCGGCCCGGCCGCATATCCTGATGAGCGCCGATGCCCTCGGCGGTGTCTGGCAATACAGCCTCGAACTTGCCCGGGGCCTGGGGCGTCATGGCCTGTCGGTGACGCTGGCGCTGATGGGGCCGGCGCCTTCCGCCGGGGCCCTGACCCGCGCCGAGACCGAGACCGGCGCCCGGATCGTGCCGACCGGCCTGCCCCTCGATTGGACCGCCCGCCGCCCCGCCGAGGTCGTCGCCGCTGCCGCCGCCCTGGCGCGGCTCGCCGGCGATGTCGGCGCCGATCTCGTCCATCTCCATGCCCCGGCCCTGGCGCTCGGCGCCTTCGAGGTTCCGGTGGTGGCGGTGTGCCATTCCTGTGTCGCGACATGGTGGGCGGCCCTCGGCGACGGCCCGCTGCCGGAGGATCTCGCGTGGCGCAGCGAGCTCGCCGCGCGGGGCTGCCGCGCCGCCGACCGGTTGCTGGCGCCGACCCGCGCCTTCGCCGAGGCGACCCGCGCCGCTTACGGTTTGCCGCAACCGCCGCAGGTCGTGTGCAACGGGCGTCATTGCGCCGAGACGCTGCCGGAAACGGCGCCGGTCGCGCACGCCTTCACCGCCGGCCGGCTCTGGGATCCGGCCAAGAACGCCACCGCCCTCGACCGGATGGCGGCCCGCCTCGACGTGCCGCTGTTCGCGGCCGGGCCGGTCGAGGGGCCGAACGGCGAGCGCTGCACGCCGACGCATCTGCGTCCCCTCGGCCGCCTCGACGGCGCGGGAATGGCGCGCGAACTCGACCGGCGCCCGGTCTTCGTCTCGCTCGCCCGCTACGAGCCGTTCGGGCTCGCGGTGCTGGAGGCGGCGGGTGCCGGCTGCGCCCTGGTGCTTTCCGACATCCCGACCTTTTCGGAACTCTGGCAGGACGCGGCGATCCTGATTCCGGCCGACGACGAGGCCACCGCCGCGCAAGCGGCGAAGGGCCTGCTCGCCGATCCCGACAAACGGGCGCGGCTCGCCGGGGCGGCCCGTGCCCGCGCCGCCCGCTACGGCACCGAGGCCATGACGGCGGGCGTGCTCGGCGTGTTCCGCGATTGCCTCGGCGCGGATGCAGCGGGGGCGGCCGCATGAGGATCGTCTATTTCACCCATTCCCTGGCCTCGTGCTGGAACCACGGCAACGCCCATTTTCTGCGCGGCGTCCTGCGCGAACTGATTGCCCAGGGTCACGGCGTCGAGGCCCACGAGCCCGAGGGCGCTTGGAGCCTCGACAACCTCCTGCGCGACCGGGGACCGGCCGGGCTCGATGCCTATCGCCAAGCCTATCCCGAACTCTCGTCGCGCACTTATCGGGAGGAGGCGGAGGCCGTCGAGCGGGCGCGGGGCGCCGATCTCGTCATCGCCCATGAGTGGAACGCCCCCGGCCTGATCGCCGGCCTCGGGCGGGCGCGCAAGAACGGCCGGTTCGGCACCCTGCTGTTCCACGATACCCACCACCGGGCGGTGAGCGCCTCCGACGAGATGGCTGCCTTCGATCTCTCCGGCTACGACGGCATCCTCGCCTTCGGCGAAGCCCTGGCCCGGGTCTATCGGGCCCGCGGGTGGGACGGGCACACCTTCGTCTGGCACGAGGCCGCCGATACCCGCCTCTTCCAGCCGCCCACCATTGAGGCCGACCGCGCCGGTCTCGTCTGGATCGGCAATTGGGGCGACGGCGAGCGCACGCGGGAACTCGAACACTTCCTGTTCCGCCCGGCCGAAGCCGCCGGCCTGCCCCTCGACATCTACGGCGTGCGCTATCCCGAGGCGGCGCTGGCGACGCTGGACCGCTACGGCGCCCGCTACCATGGCTGGGCACCGAACGCCCTCGCGCCGGGCCTGTTCGCCCGCGCCCTCGCCACCGTGCATGTGCCACGCCGCTTCTATGTCGAGGCGCTGCCCGGCATCCCGACCATCCGCGTGTTCGAGGCGCTCGCCTGCGGCATCCCGCTCGCCAGCGCGCCGTGGGACGATGCGGAGGGGCTGTTCACGCCGGGCGCGGATTACCTCGTCGCCCGGGACGGCGCGGAGATGGAGCGCCACCTGCGGGCGCTCGCCTCCGACGCGGATCTGCGCCGGGCGCTCGCCGCCCACGGCCTCGCCACGATCCGCGCCCGCCACACCTGCCGGCACCGCGCCGACGAACTTCTGGCCATCGCGGCGTCCCTCACCGGACCCGCCGCAGCCCCCCGCTCCTGGAGGCGCGCATGAAAACCATCGCGTTCTACGGCTCCTCGCTGCTCTCCTCGTACTGGAACGGCGCCGCCACCTATTATCGCGGCCTGCTGCGCGATCTCGCCGGGCGCGGCTACCGCATCACCTTCTACGAGCCCGACGCCTTCGACCGGCAGAGCCACCGCGACATCGACCCGCCGGATTGGGCGCGGGTGCGGGTCTATCCCGCGACGCCGGAGGCGATGCGGGCGGTGGTCGCCGAGGCGGCGGCGGCCGACATCGTGGTCAAGGCGAGCGGCGTCGGCGTGTTCGACGACGAACTTCTGGAGGGTGTGACCGCCGCCGCGCGGCCCGAGGCGATCCGCATCTTCTGGGACGTGGACGCGCCGGCGACGCTCGCCGAGATGCGCGGCGATCCGGGGCATGTCCTGCACCGGGCGATGCCCGCCCTCGATCTCGTCCTCACCTATGGCGGCGGCCCGCCGGTGGTGTCGGCCTATGAAGCTTTCGGCGCGCGGGCCTGCATCCCGGTCTACAACGCCCTCGATCCCGAGACCCACCACCCGGTTGCGCCGGATCCGCGCTTCGCCGCCGATCTCGCCTTCCTCGGCAACCGCCTGCCCGACCGCGAGGAGCGGGTGCAGACATTCTTCCTCGTCGCGGCGGCGCGCCTGCCGGAGCGGCGCTTCCTCCTGGGCGGAAGCGGCTGGGAGGCGAGGGGCCTGCCGCTCAACGTGCGCCACATCGGCCATGTCTCGACCCGCGACCACAACGCCTTCAACGTCTCGCCGCTGGCCGTCCTCAACATCGCCCGCGAGAGCATGGCGGCGGTGGGCTTCTCGCCCGCGACCCGGGTGTTCGAGGCGGCGGGCGCCGGCGGCTGCCTCATCACCGATGCCTGGGAGGGGCTCGGCCTGTTCCTGAAGGAGGGCGAGGAAGTGCTTGTCGCCCGCGACGGCCGCGACGTCGCCGATCATGTCGCGGCGCTGACCCCTGAGCGCGCCCGCGCCATCGGCGAGGCGGCCCGCCGCCGGATCCTGTCCGAGCACACCTATGCCCGGCGCGGCGCCCAGGTCGATGCGATCTTCCGGGAGGAGGCCACGCGCAAGGCCGCCGCCTCGTTCGAGCGGAGCGTGGCATGACCGAATCCCCGCTCCGCCTCGTGGTTCTGGGCCTGAGCCTGTCCTCGTCCTGGGGCAACGGCCACGCCACCACCTATCGCGCCCTGCTCAAGGCCTTCGCCGCGCGCGGCCACACCGTCACCTTCCTGGAGCGCGACGTGCCCTGGTACGCCGCCCACCGCGATCTGCCCGATCCCGATTTCTGCCGGCTGATGCTCTACGCGGATCTCTCGGAGCTGCGGGCCCATCGCGGGCTGATCGAGGCGGCGGACGCGGTCATCGTCGGCTCCTACGTGCCGGAGGGGATCGCGGTCGGGAACCGCGTCCTCTCCTGGGCGCGGGGCGTGCGGGCCTTCTACGACATCGACACGCCGATCACCCTGACCGGACTGGAAGCCGGCACCTGCGCCTATCTCGGCCGCGCCCAGATCCGCGATTACGACCTCTACCTTTCCTTCACCGGCGGCCCGACCCTGGAGCGGCTGGAGCGGGACTACGGTGCCCCGGCCGCCCGCGCGCTGTATTGCTCGGTCGATCCGCAGGCCTATCCCGCGCTCGACCGTGAGCCGGCTTACGATCTCAGCTATCTCGGCACCTACAGCCCCGACCGGCAGCCGACCCTGGAACGCCTGCTGATCGAGCCCGCAAGGCGCGCGCCGGATCTGCGCTTCGCGGTCGGCGGACCGCAATATCCGGCCGGGATCGAGTGGCCGGCCAACGTCACCCGCATCGATCACCTGGCGCCGGACGCGCATCCGGCATTCTACGCGTCGAGCCGGTACACCCTGAACGTCACCCGCGCCGACATGATCGCCGCCGGGTGGAGCCCGAGCGTGCGCCTGTTCGAGGCGGCGAGCACCGGCACGCCCCTCATCAGCGACCGCTGGGACGGGCTCGAGACGATCCTGGCCCCGGATCGCGAGATCCTCTGTCCGGACACGCCCGATGCCGTGCTCGCGATTCTGCGCGACCGACCGGAAGCGGAGCGCCGCCGGATCGGAACGGCGGCGCGGGAGGCGGTGCTGGCCCGGCATTCGGCCGCGCACCGCGCCGCGGAACTCGACGCACATCTGCGCGAGGCCGCTGACCGGCGCAGGCCCGGTGCCCCACTCTTGTTCCGCGAAGCCCCAGTCGAGGGAGTGAGTGCATGACGAGTCGAGCGATGGGCGAGCAGGACGGCAAGCGCGTTCTCGTGGCGGGAGGCGCGGGTTTCATCGGCTCGCACCTCGTCGATGCGCTGCTGGCGCGGGGCGCCAGCGTCGTCGTCCTCGACAGCTTCCTGACCGGGCGGCGCGGCAACCTCGCCCATCTCGGGCGCGAGGCACGCTTCGAGTGGGTCGAGGCGGACGTGACGCGGCCCCTGCCGAGGCTGCCGCGCTTCGACCGCATCTTCAATCTCGCCTGCGCCGCCTCGCCGCCGCATTACCAAGCCGACCCGATGCACACGATGATGACGAGCGTCGTCGGCACCAACCATCTGCTGGAGCGGGCGAGGGAGGACGGCGCGCGCTTCCTGCAGGCCTCCACCAGCGAGGTCTACGGCGATCCCGAGGTTCATCCGCAGACCGAATCCTACTGGGGCAACGTCAATCCCACCGGTCCGCGCGCCTGCTACGACGAGGGCAAGCGTTCGGCCGAAACCCTGGCCTTCGACTTCGAGCGGGTGCACCGGCTCGATGTGCGGGTCGCGCGCATCTTCAACACCTACGGCCCCCGGATGCGGGCCGATGACGGCCGCGTGGTCTCGAACGTCGTCTGCCAAGCCCTCGCGGACGAGCCGATCACCGTCTACGGCGATGGCGAGCAGACCCGCTCGTTCTGCTACGTCGCCGACCTCGTCGAGGGGCTGATGCGGCTGATGGACCGGGAGGAGGCCCCCGGCGGTCCGGTCAATCTCGGCAACCCGCGCGAGATGACGGTGGCGGAACTGGTCGCCCTGGTGAGCCGGATGACCGGCACCCGTTCGACGATCACCCGCCGCCCGCTGCCGGTGGACGATCCCCAGCGCCGCCGTCCCGACATCACCCGCGCGCAGGACCTGCTCGGCTGGTCGCCGCAGGTGCCGCTCGAACAGGGGCTGGAAGCGACCATCGCATGGTTCGCCCAGGAAATCCTCACCCCCGAAATCCGCCCCGCCGAGCCGGCGGCGGTGCCTGGTCTCGGCCGCTTCGTCGGAAGCCGCCCCTTCCCGCCGACCGAGCCGGCACTCGGCGATCTCGCCCAGGGGCAGTCATGACGGCCCTCATCGCTCCCCCGGCTTTCCTCATGCCGAGGTGCTGCGTCAGCAACCTCGACGCACGCCGCCACGCTTCTCCCGGCGAAGAGCTGCCAAGGGATCGGTGGTCGTTCCGGGGCGCTTCGAGGCTTAAGCCTTGCTCGGCGCCTCAGCATGAGGAGGCTTGAGCGTGCCAGAGCACCTCGGTCACACAGGCTCCGAGCCGATCCGCGTCGGGCTCGTCGGCGTCGGCAATTGCGCCTCGTCCTTCGTGCAGGGGCTGCACCATTACCGCGACGTCTCTGGAGACGAAGCGGTGCCGGGCCTGATCTCGCCGGATCTCGGCGGCTACCGGATCGGAGACATCGCGGTGGTCAGCGCCTTCGACGTCTCGGCGGCCAAGGTCGGCCGGGATCTCGCCGAGGCCATCCTGGCGGCTCCCAACAACACCCATGTCTTCGCCCAGGTGCCTGCGAGCGGCGTCACCGTGCGGCGCGGCCCGACCTTCGACGGGATCGGCCGCTATCTCGAAGGTATCATCGCCGAGGCGACCGAACCGGTCGCCGACGTCGTCGAGGAGCTGAAGCGCAGCCGCACCCAGGTGCTCGTCAATTACCTGCCGGTCGGCGCCCAGCGCGCCACCGAGTTCTACGCCCGCTGCGCCCTCGATGCCGGCTGCGCCTTCGTCAATTGCATCCCGGTCTTCATCGCCTCCGACGCGGCGTGGCGGGCCCGGTTCGAGGAGAGGGGCCTGCCGATCGTCGGCGACGACATCAAGAGCCAGGTCGGGGCCACCATCGTCCACCGGGTGCTGGCCCATCTCCTGCGTGAGCGCGGGGTGCGGCTCGACCGGACCTATCAGCTCAATTTCGGCGGCAATGCCGATTTCCTGAACATGCTGGAGCGGGACCGGCTGGAATCGAAGAAGCTGTCGAAGACCCGCGCGGTGACGAGCCAACTCGCCGCGCCGCTTGCGCCGGGCAATGTCCATGTCGGCCCGAGCGACCACGTGCCCTGGCTCGAAGACCGCAAATGGGCGCATATCCGCCTGGAGGGCACCGGCTTCGGCGGCGTGCCGCTCAACCTGGAACTGAAGCTCGAAGTCTGGGACTCGCCGAACTCGGCCGGCATCGTCGTCGATGCCGTGCGCTGCGCCCGGATCGCCCTCGACCGGGGCATCGGCGGGGCGCTGACCGGCCCGTCGGCGTGGTTCATGAAGTCGCCGCCGCTGCAATTCACCGATGGGGAGGCGCATGAGCGTACCCTCCGTTTCGTGGCCGGCGAGCCCGCATGAGGCGCGTCGTCTTCCTGCGCCACGGCAGCCATGACCGGCTCGGGCATATCCTCTGCGGGCGGATGCCCGGCGTGTCCTTGAGCGAGAGCGGCCATGCCGAGGCGAGAGTCCTGGCCGACATTCTTGCGCAGCGTTTCGCCGGGGAGGGGGGGCTCCGCCTCCTGTCGAGCCCGCAGGCGCGCACGCGGGAGACGGCGGCGGCCCTCGCAGACCGGCTGGGTCTCGCCATCGAGATCATGCCCGAACTCGACGAGATCGCCTTCGGCGAATGGACCGGCCGGAGCTTCTCCGAACTCGCAGGCGATCCGGCCTGGGACACCTGGAATGCGACCCGCGCCTCGGCCCGCCCGCCGGGCGGCGAGAGCATGGGCGAGGTGCAGGCCCGGATCGGGCGATTGCTCGACCGCCTCGCGCGGGAGGAGGGGCCACCCGTCCTCCTCGTGAGCCACGGCGATCCGATCCGCGCCGCCCTGCTCGGTCTGCTCGGGCTCTTCCTCGACGCCTATGACCGGATCGTCGTCGCGCCGGCCTCGTGCAGCGAAGCCGAACTCTGGCCCGGCGGCGGCCGGGTCGTGTCCCTCAACGAGCGGTTCACCGGATGAGGCAGGCCGAACTGCGCCGGCAGGCGGAGGCCCTTGGGCCGTGGTTTCACAACATCGATCTGGGCGAGGGCGTCTGGACCGCGCCGAACCATTTCCTCGGCGATTATCCGGGCTTCAAGTGGCGCCGCTTCGCGCATTCTGTGCCGGAGGATCTCACCGGCCGATCGGTGCTCGATATCGGCTGCAATGCCGGCTTCTACAGCGTGGAGATGAAGCGGCGCGGTGCCGCCCGCGTGCTCGGCCTGGATTCGGACGCGCGCTACCTGGCGCAAGGACGCTTCGTCGCCGAGCGGCTGGGCTACGATATCGAGTTCCGCAACCTCTCGGTCTACGATGTCGGGCGCTTGGGCGAGCGCTTCGACGTGGTGCTGTTCATGGGGGTGCTCTACCACCTTCGCCACCCCCTGCTCGCCCTCGACCTGATCCACGCGCATGTCGCGGACGATCTCCTGGTGTTCCAATCGATGCTGCGGGGCTCGCCGCAGGTCGAGCCGGTGGCCGAGGATTACGACTTCTTCGACATGGACGCCTTCGAGCGGCCCGGTTACCCGAAGCTCCACTTCGTCGAGCACGCCTACGCCAACGATTGCACCAACTGGTGGATTCCGAACCGCGCCGGCATCGAGGCGATGCTGCGCGCGAGCGGCTTTTCCATTCAAAGCCGGCCGGAGGCGGAGGTCTATCTCTGCCGCCGGGTCGAGGCTCCCTACGGAGCGGAGGCCGTCTATCCGGCGCGCCCGGTCGGCAACGGGGAGACGTGATGCTCGACTCGGTGATGCTCTGGAACGAGCCCAACAACAAATCGCACTGGGATCCCGAGATCGATCCGGACTGGTTCCTGTTCGGGGAGATGGTGAAGGAAGCCTCCCGCGCGATCCGGGCCGAGGCGCCGACCCTGCCGCAGGTGCTCGGCGGGATCTCGCCGATCGATCCGGGCTTCATCCGGCGCATGCAGGCGCAGGGCGTGCTCGACGGGCTCGACGCCGTGGCGGTCCACGGCTTCCCCCTCGACTGGAATCTCTGGCAGATCCACGAATGGCCGGCCAAGATCGCCGAGATCCGCGCCGTCACCCCTCTGCCGGTCTGGGTCTCGGAGGTCGGCGTGTCGAGCTTCGGCGCCGAGGAGGTCCAGGCCTGGGGCTGCCGCCGCACCGCCGAATTGCTGAAGGGCCAAGCCCCCCGCATCCACTGGTACAGCCTCTACGATCTGCCGCGGGAATGGGAGGCCACCACCCGCCACCGGGAGGCGGAGGGCTCCTCCTATTACCGCCATTTCCACATGGGCCTCCTGCGCCAGGACGGCACGCCGAAGCGAGCGCTGGAGGAATTCGCCCGCTGCACGCCGGATTTCGGCCTGTGCCAGTGGTTCCACTACGAAGATCACCGCCTCGACGAGGCGGTGGCCTGGATGAAACGCCTCGGCGTCACCTATCTGCGCACCGGCCTGTCCTGGGCCGACATCTTTCGCCCCAATGCCCTCGACTGGTTCGACCGGCAGATGGCGGCGCTCCAGGATTTCAAGGTGACGGTCACCTTCTGCTTCACCCCCGAGCATCGCGGCATCGCCCCCCACCACACCAGCGCCCCGCTGGTGCGGGAGGAATTCGCCGCCTTCTGTGCCGCGATGGTGAGCCGCTACGCCGAACCCGCTGCGGTCCGGGCCGAGGCGGTGCCGGTGTCGGAGATGTCGCTGCCGTAGAGCGCCTTCCTCTCCGCGCCCTGCGTCTCCCGTCCGCATCCCGCGATCTGCAATCCTGGGCAGCCGGCCGTCACCTTTCGGGGCGCTGCCCGAGTGCCTAGAACGCTGGGCGGACCGACCGAAGGGTGCAGGGGAACGAGGAATGGACATGCAGGCTCCGCTCGCTCAGGCGGTGCCGCGTCTGGTGCCGCCGGTGCCGGCGCCGCCGGAGCGGGACTTGCCGACCCTGCGCTTCGTGGCCGCGATGCGCACCAACGGCATCGGCTGCTGGCCGGCCGCCGCCTACGAGGCGCCCCTGCTGCGGCGGCGCCTGCTCGGGCGGACGCGCTTCACCGTGAGCGATCCCGAGGCGGTGCGGCGCGTGCTGGTGGACAACGCCGCCAACTACATCCGCACGCCGATCACCATTCGCATGCTGCGGCCCCTGCTCGGCGACGGCCTGCTCATCAGCGAGGGCGCCCCATGGCGCCACCAGCGGCGGACCCTGGCCCCCGCCTTCACCCCGCGGGCGGTGGAGACCCTGGTGCCCCACATCCTCTCGGCCAGCGACGAGGCGGTCGCCGCGCTGGAGATCGAGGCGGCGAAAGGGCCCGTCGATCTCTTCGCCGCCCTCCAGCGCCTCGCCCTGGAGATCGCCGGGCGGACCATGTTCTCGGTCGGCATGGAAAGCCACGGCGGGCGTCTGCGCGGTTACCTCGCGGCCTATGCCGAGCGGCTCGGCCGCCCGCATCTCACGGACGCCATCGTGCCCTTGCGTTTCGCCACGCCCCTGGACCGGGCCCGCGCCCGCTTCCGGCGCGAGTGGGTCGCCTTCCTCGATCAGGTCATCGCCGACCGCGACGAGGGGCGGGAGGGCGAGGCGCGCGACCTTCTCGATCTGCTGCGCGCCGCCCGCGATCCGGAGACGGGCCGGGGCTTCTCGCATGAGGAGCTGCGCGATCAGGTCGCCACCATGATCCTGGCCGGCCACGAGACCACGGCGGTGACCCTGCTCTGGGCCTGCACCCTGCTCGCGCTCTCGCCCGAAACCCAGGAGCGGGTCGCGGCCGAATCGGGTCAAGCGGACAAGCCCTTCACCCGCGCGGTGATCGACGAGACGGTGCGGCTCTATCCTCCGGCCTTCGTGCTGGCCCGCCGCGCCGCCGGTGTCGACACGCTCGGCGGGGAGACGGTGCAGCCCGGCGACAGCGTGACGATCTCGCCCTGGCTGCTGCACCGGCACCGCCGGCTGTGGCGCGATCCCGACGCCTTCGACCCCGGTCGCTTCCTGCCCGGCGCGAGCCCGGTGCCGCGCTTCGCCTACCTACCCTTCGGGGCCGGGCCGCGGGTCTGCATCGGCGCCGCCTTCGCCCTCACCGAGGCGACCCTGGCGCTGAGCCGGATCGTCGGGCGCTTCCGGCTCGCCCGGGCGGATGCCCGCCCGGTGCTGCCGGCCGCGGTGGTGACCACGCAGCCCGACCATGCCCCGGCCTTCCGGCTGACGCTGCGGACATGACGAGGCGGATGCCGGCCTAGACCGGCACCCGCCGAAGGTTGCGAGCCTGAGAGAAGGTCAGTCCTTCTTCACCGTGCCGTCCGGCCCGATCTTGATCTCCTGCTCGCGGTCGGTCAGCGCCACCTTGATCTCGTACTCGACGGCATTGCCCTCGCGCTCGACCTCGGCCTCGTAGGCCTTGCCGCCGGCCGCCGTCTTCTCCGCCAGGGCGATGGCGTCCTTCAGCGAGACCTTGGCGTTCTGGAAGTCGCTGACCTTCAGGCGGGTGAAGTAGCGCTCGATCGGCTGGTTCTCGGTCTTGTAGACCTCACCGGTATCGGCATTGATGCCGTATTCGACGAGCTTGCCGCTCGGATACACGACCTTGACCGCGTAATGCGCCGGGTTCTTGCTGCCGGCCTTCTCGAAATCGGCGTCGATGGCCTTGCCGCCCTTCTCGTCGCCCTTGCCTTCCGCCGTGGCGATGGCCGTGGCGAGATCGACCTTGGCCGATTTGGCGACCTGCCACTCCTTCAGGTTCTTGTCGTCCTTGCTGGCCTGGGTCGCGGTCGGGGCCCGCCCGGTATTCTCCGGGTTGGTGGTCACGTCGGGGTTTTGGGCGGCGGCGATTCCCGTCGTCAGGGCGAGCAGACCGGCGGCGGCCATGAGGTGGAGCACCCTCGTCGTCATATCGAATCTTCCGTGCGTCAGATGGGAATGGGCTCCTTGAACAGCCGAGCGGACGGTTGGGTTGCATGGCCGCTCCGATCCGAGCACCGGCAAGGGCTGGAAAAAACGAGAAAACCCGCGGCATCATGCGCGATGCCGCGGGTTTCGATGGCTCGGTAGCCGGGATCAGGCGGAGGCGCGCTTCGCCTTCGGTTTGATCACCGCGTCGACGGGGAACTCGATGTCCACGCCCAGCGTCGAGACGCCTTCGCCGCGATCCAGCTTGATCTGCACCTTGTCCCGCTCGACCGTGACGTGCTTGGCGATGACGTTGAGGATCTCTTCACGCAAGGTGATGATCAGGTCGGGCCGGCCGTTCTCCGCCCGCTCGTGGGCGAGGATCAACTGCAAGCGCTCGCGGGCGACCGAACCGGAGCCGCGCGGCTTGAGGAAGGTCAGGACACTCATGCGGCCCTCCGTGTGAACAGCTTGTTGATCAGGGACTTGCGGTCGGACGGGATCGCCATCGGCACGGTCTCGCCCTTCAGGCGGCGCACCGCGTCGATATAGGCCCGGGCCGGGGCGCAGAGCGGGTTGTTCAGCGTCACCGGGCAGCCGACATTGGAGGCGCGCAGGACTTCGAGGCTCTCCGGGATGATGGCGAGCAGCGGGATCGAGAGGATCTCGAGCACGTCGTCGACCTTGAGCATGTCGCCGCGATCGGCGCGGGCCGGGTCGAAGCGGGTGAGGATCAGGTGCTTCTCGATCGTGTCGCCGCGCTCGGCGCGCACGGTCTTGGAATCGAGCAGGCCGATGATCCGGTCCGAGTCGCGCACCGAGGAGACCTCGGGGTTCGTCACCACCACGGCGACGTCGGCGTGGCGCATGGCGAGCTGGGCGCCGCGTTCGATGCCGGCGGGGCTGTCGCAGACGATCCAGTCGAACTTGCCGCGCAGCTCGTCCATCACCTTGGCCACGCCCTCATCGGTGAGGGCGTCCTTGTCGCGGGTCTGGGAGGCGGGCAGCAGGGAGAGGTTGTCGAGGCGCTTGTCGCGGATCAGCGCCTGGGGCAGCTTGGCGTCGCCGTTGGTGACGTTGATGAGGTCGTAGACCACGCGCCGCTCGGCGCCCATCACGAGGTCCAGGTTGCGCAGGCCGACATCGAAATCGACCACGCAGACCTTCTCGCCGGCCTGCGCCAGCGCCGCGCCGAGCGCCGCCGTCGTGGTCGTCTTTCCGACGCCGCCCTTGCCGGACGTGACACAAAGAACCTTGGCCATTCTCGTTTCCCCTTAACCCAAGGCTGCGATCTTGATCGCGCCGCCGTCGGACCAGATCTGGACCGCTTGGCCGCGCAGGTGGGTGCCCATGTCCTCGGCCGTGCGGACGAGGCGGTCGATGCCGAGAAGCTCGGGCTCGAACTTGCGGCAGTAGATGCGTGCGCGGGGGTTGCGGGCGGCGCCCGCGATG
>NZ_NKUI01000170.1 GCF_014845115.1 Methylorubrum zatmanii
GCCTCGACCCGTCCGACACCGCCGTCACCCTGGTCGGCGGCGCCGGCGTCGATCCAGAAACCTTCTCCCCCCGCCCCCTGCCCCCGGCGCCGCCGCTGAAGGTCGCCATCGTCGCGCGGATGCTGTGGTCGAAGGGGATCGACGTCGCCGTCGAGGCGGTGCGCCGGGCCCGCGCCGGCGGCGCGGCGGTGGAGCTGTCGCTCTACGGCGCCCCCGACCCCTCGAACCGGCGGGCCATCCCCGAAGCGACTCTGCGCGACTGGTCGCGGGACGGCATCGCGTGGCACGGCCCGACCCGGGACGTGGCCGGTCTCTTCGCCGCCCACCATGTCGGCGCCCTGCCCTCCCGCGGCGGCGAGGGCCTGCCGCGCACCCTGCTCGAAGCGGCGTCCTGCGGCCGGGCGATCCTGACCAGCGACGTGCCCGGCTGCCGCGACCTCGTGCGCGACGGGATCGAGGGGCTGCTGGTGCCGCCGGGGGATGGCGCCGCCCTCGCTGCCGCGCTGACGCGGCTCGCCGCCGATCCGGCCCTGGTCGCGCGGATGGGCGAGGCGGCGCGGGCGCGGATCTTCGAAGGCGGCTATACCGAGGCCGCCGTCGCCGCGACGGTCGCGGGACTCTATGCGGAGTTGCTGGCCCCGTGATCCCCTCCCGCGACCCGATCCGCTTCATCCGCGAACACACGGCCCTGAGGCCGGTGCCGCACGCCCCCGAGATCGTGCTGCACGTCGCCGACGAAGCGACCGCCCTCTGGCAGAAGACGGAGGACGAGCTGGAGGCGATTGGCCTGCCGCCGCCGTTCTGGGCCTTCGCCTGGGCCGGGGGACAGGCGCTCGCCCGCTACATCCTCGATCATCCCGAGACGGTGGCGGGCCGGCATGTCGTCGATTTCGCCTCGGGCTCGGGGCTGGTGGCCATCGCCGCGGCGAAGGCCGGGGCGACCCATGTCACCGCCAGCGACCTCGACCCCTTCGCCCTGCACGCGATCCCGATCAACGCCGCCGCCAACGGGGTGGAGGGCCGCATCACGGCGGTCGGCACCGATCTGATCGGGACGGATGCGGAGAGCGTGCTGGCCGCCGACGTGTTCTACGAGCGCGACCTCGGCGCGGCGGTCGGCAACTGGCTCGGCGACCTGCACGGGCGGGGCCGCACCGTGCTGATCGGCGATCCCGGCCGGAGCTACCTGCCGCGGGAGCGGCTGATCGCGGTCGCGACCTACGAAGTCCCCGTCACCCGCGATCTCGAAGATGCCGAGATCAAGACATCGTGCGTCTGGCGCTTCGCCTGATCCCGGCGGCCCGGACCCGGATCGCCTCTCGGCACCGGACGGTGCCGACGGGAGAGAACCTTTCACCCGGCTCGGTCATTCTGGGGGGATGGAACGGACGGAACACGGACAGGCGATGGACGTCACGGCGCGGGATTGGGACGAGCGGGTCGACCGCGCCTGCCGCAAGCTGCCCGAGCGGGCGCAGCGGGCCGTCCAGTGGCTGCGCGAGCCGGCCCGGTTCCTCTTGCGCCTCCTCGCCGCGATCCTGCTGATCCTCGGCGGCATCTTCTCGATCCTGCCGGTGCTGGGTCTGTGGATGCTGCCGCTGGGCCTCGCCCTCCTCGCCCAGGACGTGCCTGCCCTCAAGGTGCCGATGGAGAAATCCGCCCGCTGGATCGAGCGGCAATGGCGGTGCTGGCGCGGACGCTAACGCGCCGTCCCGAAAGCCGGAAGTCGCGTTTCGGGACGATGCGGGAAGATGCCGCTCCCGTGCTCTCCCGCGCTTGACACGACCTCCGGGCCGTTCGACCCATCGCGGATGGGACAATGCCCGAGACAGGGCGTTCGGAGACAACCTGTGATGCCGTTGCGTCTGTTCTCCCGCCGGCTCGCGGCCGCGGCCGTCCTCGCTGCGGGTGTGCTGGTGGGGAGCATAGCCGTCCCGCTCTCGGCCCTGCCTGCCCGTGCGGAGGAGGCCGTGTTCCCGCCGAGTTCGCGCTTCGGCTTCACGCCGCCCTCGGACATGACGGTGTCGAAGCGCTTCACCGGCTTCGAGCGGATCGGCGGCGGCGCGATGCTCTCGGTGGTCGAGTTGCCGGCCGGAGCCTACCCGGAACTCAAGCAGAGCTTCACCGACGAGAATCTCAAGACGCAGGGGCTCATCGTCCAGAGCCGCGAGCCGGTGACCCTCGATGGCGGCGCCGAGGGCGTGCTGTTCACCGGCGAGCAGACCCCCGCCGACGACAAGGGCATGCCCGCCGCCCGCAAATGGCTCCTCATCGTCGGCGGCAAGGATGTCACCGGCATCATCATCGCCCAGGCGGCGGTTGACGCCGAAACGGACGAGACCATGCGCGGCCTGCTCACGGGCCTGCGCATCCGTGCCGCCCTGAACCTCGACGAGCAGATCGCCGCCCTGCCCTTCCGCATCGGCGACCTCGCCGGCTTCCGCCCGGTGCGGGCGCTGGCGGGCAATTCGGTGCTGCTCACCCTCGGGCCGCGGGATCAGGTCTCCAATCTGGAGCAGCCGATCCTGGTGATCGCCCAGGCGGTGCAGCAGCCCACGCCGCAGGAACAGCGCGACGGCTTCGCCCGCGCCTCGCTCTACGCCAACCAGACGATGAAGGAGTTCTTCATCGAGCGCTCGCAGAGCTACCGCCAGAACGGCATCGACTGGCACGAGATCGTGGCGCGGGCCGTCGATATTCCCTCGAACCAGCCGGTGGTGGTCTCGCAGACGATCCGCTTCAACCCGGATGGCTATATCCGCGCCGTCGGCGTGACCCGGGCGGATCAGCGGGAGCAGATTCTGCCCCTGTTCCGCCAGGTGGTGGACAGCCTGCAGCTGCGATAGAGCATTTTCCGCGGAACCGGCACCCACTTCCGCGGAAAATGCGCTAGAGCGCTCTCCGCCGAAATGGGTGCCGGTTCGGCGAAAGAGCGCGCGCCAAAACACTGACTCTCAAGCGACGGCGCCGACGGTCCGGCGCCGCCCTCGTTCACGCCCCAAGGCTATTCGCAGACGCGCACGCGCCGGACATAGATGTCGCCGTAGGGATCCATCGTCTCACGGCGCTCGAAATGGCAGATCGGGCCCTCGACATAGACCGGCGGCGGGGGCGCCCGGTAGACCGGCTTGCCCGGGTAATAGGGATCGTTGGACGCCGCGATGGCGCCGCCGATCGCGAGGCCGCCGAGCACGCCCAAGGCTGCGGCGCCGCCGGCACCGAGGACGGC
>NZ_NKUI01000171.1 GCF_014845115.1 Methylorubrum zatmanii
AGCCCGTGGGCGGCGAGCCCCGCCGCGAAGCCGCGGGCGCGCATGTCCTCGATGCGCAGGGTCCGCATCAAGGGGGTGACGATCACCGCGCCGGCCATGCCGGTCAGCATCACCAGGACGGCGGCCAGCGTCGGATCGCCGCCGAGCGCCTCGACGATGCCCATGGCCACGCCCGTGGTCACCGATTTCGGGGCCATGGCCAGCCGCACGTCGGCGGGGATGCCGGCGAGCTTGGCGAAGACCAGGGCCGAGGTCATCGCGGTGATGCAGCCGACCACCAGCGCCGCGAGCATCGGCAGCAGCGCCCGCATCACCGTCGCCCGGCGCTCGTAGAGCGGCACCGCCAGCGCCACCGTGGCGGGGCCGAGCAGGAAGTGCACGAATTGCGCGCCCTGGAAGTAGGTCGGGTAGGGCGTGCCGGTCAGCGTCAGGACGAGGCCGATCATCCAGATCGCATGGATCACCGGGTTCACGATGGGGTGGCGCCCGGCAGCCTGGAACAGGCGGTCGGCCACCGCATAGGCCAGCAGCGTGACGGTGAGCCAGAGCAGCGGCGTGCGGGTCAGATAGACCCAGAGGGCGAACTCGCCGCTCATGTCCGGTCCCCCCTCGACCGCTCCAGCAGGCGGGAGACCGCGACGAAGGTGAGGACGGTGGCCGCCAGCGTCAGGGTCACCGAGAGGCACAGCACCACGGCGAGCGCCAGTCCGTGGCTCGCCAGCACGTCGAGCTTGCCGACGATGCCGACACCGGCCGGAACGAACATGATCGAGAGATGCGCGAGCAGCCCCTTGGCCACGCCCTCCATCCCGCCATCGACCAGCGGCGGCGGCAGCCAGCGCGTGGAGGCCGGAGCGGTCCGGTCGCGCAGCACGAGGAAGCCCAGCAGCAGCGCCATGCCGATCACCGGCCCCGGCACCGGCAGGCCGGCGGCGCGGGCGACGACCTCGCCCAGAAGCTGGGCAAACAGGATCAGAGTGAGGCTGACGATCATCGAACGATCCGGGATCCCAAAGGGATCATCCCTTCGGCGGGGTGTCGGGGCAGCGCCCCACCGTCCCCACCAGGGCTCTGCCCTGGACCCGCGAAAGGGCTCGCCCTTTCGAAACCCAGGACTGGGTCATCATGCGCCGGCGGTGGCCGCCGGATCGCGCAGGGCGCGGTCGCGGGCCGAGGCGATCGCCGCCTCGCCGAAGCCCAGGAGCTTGCCGAGGCGCCAGACCAGCGCCTCCTCGAATTCATGCAGATCGCCGTCGGCACCGGCCACCGACCAGGCCATGGCGAGGAGCCGGCCGCGCTGCTCCGGATCGCCGTCGTCGCGGACCAGTTCGACCAAGCTCGCCATGTCGCGGGTCTGCGCCTCGAAGGCGGCGGCGCGCTCGATCAGGCTCTCGGCCTCCGCGTCGCTGCCGGCATAGCGGCGGCGCACCAAGCGGACCAGGCGCTCGGATTCCGCCGGGTCGAGCACCCCATCGGCCCGGGCGACATGGACGAGGAGGGCGGTCGCCGCGAGATACTCCTCGCTGCCGTCGGGCAGGGGCTCGGCCGCGGCCGGCAGGCCGAAGGCCGACGAGGCGTAGGAAAGAAGACGCTGGAGGAGAGCCATGCCCGTTCCCGTCCGGTGATGTCGTACGAACCCCGTTCGATTCCGTCGGAAGGGCGGAGTTCGGCTTCGCTCAGGCCCCCGGCCATCGGCTCGCATCGGGGCCCGCACAGCCACGAGGGACCGATGCGGGCGCCAAAGTCGGGCGGGCGCCGGATGCGGTCAAGCGAGGATCGGGCCGGGGCAGGGTCCTGCCTGCGCTTTCGCCGCCGGCGTGACCCGGCTGCACCGCTGCCCTTCGCGGCGGCGCCTCAGCGCACCGAGGCGATCCCGTCGGCGGTGGTTGCGCTGCTGACGTTCTGGCGCAGATCCGCCTCGCCGAGGGTCTTCAGCTCCAGCCGGAGAAGAACGGTCTGGTTGCGCTCGCGCACGCCGATCGCCGTAGCGATGGGCGAGACGATGTAGTTGAGCGAGACCGTGGTGCACTCGTCCTGGTAGCCGCCGCCGAGGCTCATGCCGGACAGGTAGGCCTTGCCCGGATTGCTGTAGACCGGGGCGAGGCCGACCGGGTTGGCGAGATAGGCGGTGTAGAGATCCGCGAAGGTGTCGCGGGTGTCGAGATAGTGGGTGAGGTCGACCAGCGCCGAGCCGGTGATGAACCAGTTCGGCGTGATGCGGTAGGTGGCCGAGGCGGTCACGCCCTCGCGGCGATGGGAGAAGCCGAGCGCCGGCTGCGCCTCGTAGTAGGAGTAGAACAGCGAGGTTTCGAGCGGCAGGAACGGCGCGAAGCGCGCGGTCACGCCGGTCTCGAACCGGTTCACGCTGAAATCGCTCTGGTCGAACCGGGCGCGGCTGATGAAGCTGATGTTCTGGTTGGGCGAGAGCTGGAACCGGCCGACGAAGTCCGAGCGGCGGTTCTCCAGGCCGGAATCCAGGCCGACATTGGCGATGTCGCCGCGGCGGAACGAGTTCACGCCGGCGACCTGGATCGACTCGCCGAACATCACGTTGGCGTACCACCCCGTCGGGGTCACGACGGAGTATTGCGCGCCGAGATTGGCCCGCACGCCGCCCTCGACCCGGTCGTAGCCGGAGAACTTGTCCCACTCGAACAGCGAGGTGTCGTCGAAGACGAGGCTCTGCGCGTCCTCGTTGGGCAGCCGGCCGATGCGGGTCTCGGAGGGCCGGGCGATCACCTGGGCGATGGGCTCCAGGGTGTGGACGCCGAGCGCGCCGAAATCCGCGACGAAGGGGTAGCGATAATCGATGCCGATCGCCGGCATGACGCGGCCGGAGAAGCCGTCATCCACCGTGGTGATGCTGTTGACGAGCGGGTTCTGGTAGCCGGACAGGCTCGGGTTCACGAAGAACGCGTCGGTGCGCAGGTAGGTGAACGGCGTGAACACCTGGCCGGCATCGTCGATGAAGCTGCGCCGCCAGGAGACCTGGGCCGACAGCCGGGTATCGGTGCCCCCCAAGCCCCGCACGAGGCAGGCGGTCCGGTTGAAGCTGGTGCAGGTCTCGTAGAGCGGGTAGCTGACGCCGTTGTAGCTCGGGGCGAACAGGTAGCTGCCCGTGCGCGGGATGCCCTGGAAGTCGGTCGCCTCGCGGGTCAGGCTGGTGACGTTGGCCTCGAACCGCACCTCGCCCCCCAGCGGCTTCGGCCCGTCGATGCGCTTGTCGTAATCGATCACCGGCAGGACGACGGGCTGCTCCTTCTGCCAGTCGAAGCTCGACAGCGCCTTGAAGTAGTAGCCCCGCGCCTCGAACCACGACCGGTCGCCCTGGCCGATCAGGTAGGCGGTCGAGACCGCCTCGCGGAAATAGTCGGTGGTGATGCTCTGGTTGCGGATGCGGTAATTGTCGAGGAACCACTTGTCGGTCACGCCGACGAGATCCCAGCCGGTGCGCCAGCGGTCGTTGATGTAGAAGCGCCCGCGCGATTCGACCGAGCCGCGGAACTCGCGGTCGGCGGCGCCGAGCGGTCCGGGCAGGAAGGCGGAGGGCGTCGTCTGGAAGATGCCGGACAGGCGCAGGTTGTAGGAGCCGCTGTCGAGCCGCTGGCGGAACTCGGCCTGGCCCAGCACGCCCTGGCGCGAGACGAAGGCCGGCGAGAGCGTCAGGTCGTAGCTCGGATCGAGATTGAGGAAGAACGGCGTCGCGACGCCGGTGCCGATGGCCGTCGAGGTGATGAAGCGCGGCGTCAGGAAGCCGGTCTTGCGCTTCACCGTCGGGTCGGCCGACTCGAAATAGGGCAGGTAGGCGACCGGGATCCCCGCCAGTTCGAGGGTCGAATCCTCGTAACTGATCGTGTGGGTCTCGTTGTTGTGGATGATCTTGGCGGCCTTGATCTGCCACAGCGGCGGCGTCGCCGGATTGTTCTTGCACGGCTCGCAGGCGGTGTAGGTCGCGTAGTCGAAGCTCGATTGCTCGCCGGCGATGCGCTCCGCCCGCGGGGCGGAGATGCGGGTGCGCACGGTCTCGCCCTTGATCTGAACCGTCTGCTGGATGCGCAGGGCGTCGACGAAACCGTCCTTGAAGTCGTCGGTCAGCTCCATCCGCTCGCCGGTGACGAGGGCGCCGGTCTCGTCGGTCAGGCGCACATTGCCTTCGGCGAAGACCCGCGAGGTGCCCCGGTCGTAGCGCACCCGGTCGGCCTGGAGCGTGCGGCTGCCGTAATGCAGCTCGGCATTGCCGCGGGCGGTCACGGTGTTGTGGTCGTTGTCGTAGATCAGCTCGTCGGCCTCGACGAGCAGGCGCTGGCCCTTCTCCTTGTCCTTGGAGCCGGCCAGCTTCCCCAGTCCGGTAGAAGCAGACGGATCGGCATGGGCGCGCGGCGCGGCGAGCCCGGAGGCTGCCGTCAGCAGTGCGGCCATCGAGACCGTGATCGCGATGTCGGCGACCTTACGCAACGCGTCCCTCAACCCCTGTGCAGCCCCCTGCACGACGATCCCGTTCGACAGCCCCGCCACCCGGAAGACCCTGCATCAGCCGTCCTCCTGATAGAGAAGCGTGAGCGTACCGAGCAAACTCCCTACCACGGCGGGGAACCATGCCGCCACTGCCGGCGCGATCATGCCCGACGCCCCGAGGCCCTCCATGACCTGCCGGGCGACGTAGAGCACGAAGCCCGCCGCCACCCCGCCGAGCACCAGCTTGCCGACCCCACCAAACCTGAAGAATCTTAAGGAAACCGTTGCCGCCACGAGGACCATCGCGAGATAGAGCAGGGGCGTTGCCAGCAGCACATCGTATTGAAGGCGATACCGCGTGGCATCCAGCCCCGCCCGCTCATGACGTGCGATGGTCTCCGGAAGTTGCCAGAAGGGCACAGATTCCGGAGGGGTGAAGCGCTGGCGGATCTGGCTCGGATCGAGGGTCGAGGCGACGAGGTAGACCTCGTGGCTCTCCGGCGGCGATTCCCGTGTGAGAACGCGCACGTCGCGCAATTCCCACCAGCCGTCATGCAGGATCGCCCGCGCCGCCTCGACCTGGGCGGTGAACAGGCCGGCCTCGTCGAACAGGAAGACGGTGACGCCGGCCAGGGTGGTGGTGCCCTCGACCGCCGTCTCGGCGCGGATGATCGCCTGCCCGTCGACGCTGCGCTGGCGCAGCCAGAGATCCTTGCCGGTGCCGGCCTTGGTGGATTTGGCGAAGATCTTCGCCTCGATCTCGCTGGAACGCTGCTTGAGCGCCGCGGACAGGGGGTTGTAGGCGCCGATGGTGAGCGCGCCGACGGCGAGCGCGACGAAGATGCCCGGCTGGAGGAACTGCCAGGCGGAGATGCCGGCGGCCCGCGCCACCACGAGTTCGAGCTTGCGCGAGAGCTGGAGCAGGGCGGCCATGGAGCCGAACAGCACGGCGAAGGGCAGCACGCTCTCGGCGACCGCCGGGGTCCGGTACAGGGCGAGCTGCGCCATCAGCCCGGTCGAGGCGCCCTCCGAATCGCCCGCCCGGCGCAGCAGCTCGACGAAGTCGAGGGTGTAGACGAGGGCGAACACCGTGACGAACACGCCCAGGATGGTGCGCACGAAGCGCCACGCGAAGTAGCGGCCGAGGGTCGCGCCGATCAGCATGGCGCGCGCCTCACGCCCGCCCCGCCTGCGGCCGCCGCCGCAGGGCGGCGCGCAGCCCTCTCCAGGCATGTCCGAGCCGCTCGCCCGCCGCGCGGGTCCGGGCTCCGCCGAAGATCAGCAGGCAGGAGAGGGCGATGGCGGCGAGCGGCGCGCCGTAGATCGCCGCCACCGCGCCGGGGCTGCGCACGGCGGCGCTGCTCGCGGCGAAGCCGGCGATGCGCAGGGCCACGACGCCGAGCACCGCCCCCGCCACCGCCATTCCCCGGCCCTGTCGCGTGGTGCGCGGATCGCCGAGGGCGGCGAAGGCGATGAAGGCCAGCGCCAGGGGATAGAGCCAGGCGGAGAGCCGGTCGTGCAGCTCCGCCCGGAAGCGGCCCTTCTGCAGGACGTAGTAGCCCTCGCGGGTATCGGGGAAGAGCAGCGCCAGGGTCGAGCGCTCCCGCGGCTTGTAGACCGTCTCGGAATCCGGCGGGGTGAAGGCGGCGAGATCGACGGCGTAGCGCTCGTAGCTCACGATGGAGGAATCGCGGCTGTCCTTCTGCTGGCGGTGGATGCTGCCCTTCTCCAAAACGAGGTAGGTCTGCCCGTCGACCTCGGTCACCCGGCCCCGCTCGGCGAGGTAGACCACCGCCTTGCCGGCCTCGCGCTTGTCCTGGATGAACAGGCCCTGGAGCGAGCCGTCGGCGCCGCGCTCGCGGAAATGGAAGGTGATGCCGCTGTCGAGCGCCGTGAACTGGCCCTCCTTGACGACGTTGGCGACGAAATCGCCGCGCACCCGCGTCAGCACGTCGCGCAGCTCCTGGAAGGAGGAGGGCATCACCTGGATCGTCAGGAAGGCGGTCACGACGCTGATGGCGAGGGCCAGCGTCACGAAGGGCCGCAGCAGCTGGCGCGGCGGCATGCCGGCGGCCGACATCACGATCAGCTCGGAATCGCCGTTGAGCCTGTTGAGGGCGTAGACGCAGGCGATGAACAGGGCGACCGGCGCGATCACCGTGATCAGCGTCGGCAGCGACAGTCCGGTGATGAACAGGAAGACGAGGAGCGTCTGCCCCTTGGCCGTGACGAGGTCGAGCTCGCGCAGGGCCTGCGTCACCCAGATCGTGCCGGTCAGCCCGATCAGGCAGGTGAGGAAGGCCCCGAGCGCGATCCTGAATATGTAGCGCTCGATCTGCGTCATGCGCGCGTTCGACCCTCACACCCCTTTTCGCCGCCGCCCGATCGTGCCGGCGGCCGGGCCGGGGGCCAGACCTCTGCCGAGACTGCCGGCTTCGGGCGCCCGGAATGAGGCCCTTTCGCGGCAGCACCGAATAGGCCTCCGCCCCTCGCCCCTAGGCATCAGTGATTTTCACTGTACCTTCTTTCGAGAGGCATCGCAGGAGACGGGAATGCCGACCCCGACCGGACAAATGACCGTGACGCTCACGCGTGAGTTGGAGCAGTTCGTGCGCGACAAGGTGCGCGAAGGCGCCTTCGCGACCACGAGCGAATACATCCGCGACTTGGTACGCAGCCGATACCTTGTGGAGAAGGACCGCGAGGCCAAGCTTCGAGCCCTCGATGCGGCGCTCGCGGAGGGCATTGCGGATGCCGAGGCGGGGCGTGTCGTTCCGATTGGTGAGGCCTTCGCCCGGATCCGCGCGGAATTGGGGATCGAGAGCGAGAACGGGCAGTCTTGAGCGTCGTCCTCACGGAGGCGGCCATCGGCGACCTCCTTCGCATCGGCCGGTTCGTCGGGCAGGACAACCCGGCACGCGCGGCAAGCTTCGTCGCCGAGCTGGAGAAGCGCTGCCGGAACCTCGGCTTCATGCCTCAGGCCTTCCCATTGCTGCCCGGCCGCGAAGCCGCAGGCATCCGTCGGCGACCCTACGGCGATTACCTGATCTTTGACCGCTGCGAGGCAGAGCGGATCGAAGTGCTGCGGTGCTGAACGGAGCACAGGATTACGAGGCGATCCTGTTCCCGACCGACTGACGCGAGACGCCCGCGTCCCCGCCGCGCGTTGCGTTCTGCGCCTCAGCGGGTACACAGGTTCGCCGGCTTTCGCGAGGCGCGGGACGAGCCGGCGGCAGACGGGTGGAAAGCGAAGCGCATATGGCCGGTGGGATCGAAATCGCCTTTGAGCCGCTGTCGTCGCGCGCGCGCGGCGGCGACCTCGTGGTGTTCGTCGGCGACGACCTCGCCCTGTCGGGCACCGCCTCCGAGTCCCTGGGGCGCCCGGGCGCCGAACTGGTGGCCCGCGCCGCCGCGAGCGAGCGTTTCAAGGGCAAATCCCAGACCGCGCTGAGCCTGCCGGCCCCGGCGGGGGTCGAGGCCGACCGGCTCGTGGTGATCGGCCTCGGCTCGGAGAAGGACCGGGCCAAGACCGACTGGACGACCCTCGGCGGCTTCACCGCCGGCAAGGTCGGCGCCCGCAGCGCCCGCGTCCTGCTCGACTGGCCGGGCTTTGCCGGCAATGCCCGGGACGTGGCCGATTTCACCCTCGGCGCCCGCCTGCGCAGCTACCGTTTCGACCAGTACAAGACCAAGAAGAAGGACGAGGACGAGACCGGCACCGCCCTGACCCTCCTCGTCGCCGATCCGGCCGCGGCGCAGGCCGCCGCGAAGGACGCGGCCGGGGTCGCCGAGGGCGTGATCCTCGCGCGCAACCTCGTCAACGAGCCGCCGAACGTGCTCTACCCCGAGGAATATGCCCGCCGGGTCTCGGAGCTGACCCGCCTCGGCGTCGAGGTCGAGATCCTCGACCTCGCGCGGATGAAGGAACTCGGCATGGGCGCGCTGCTCGCGGTGGCGCAGGGCTCGGCCCGGGAGCCGCGGGTCGCGATCCTGCGCTGGAACGGGGCGGACGACGCCACCACACCGCCCCTCGCCCTGATCGGCAAGGGCGTGGTGTTCGATTCCGGCGGCATCTCGATCAAGTCGGCCGGCGGCATGGAGGACATGAAGGGCGACATGGGCGGCTCGGCCGCCGTGGTCGGCACCCTGCACGCGCTCGCCTCGCGCAAGGCCAAGGCGAACGTGGTCGGCGCCATCGGCATCGTCGAGAACATGCCCGACGGCAATTCCTACCGCCCCTCCGACATCGTCACCTCGCTCTCGGGCCAGACCATCGAGGTCATCAACACCGACGCGGAAGGCCGCCTCGTGCTGGCCGACGTGCTCTGGCACGTCCAGGCCACCTACAAGCCCAAGGCGATGATCGATCTCGCCACGCTCACCGGCGCGATCATCGTGGCGCTGGGTCAGGACATCGCCGGCCTGTTCTCCAACGACGACGAACTCTCGGCCCGGATCACCGCGGCCGGCGAGGCGGCGGGGGAGAAGGTGTGGCGGATGCCCCTCATCCCGGCCTTCGACAAGGCGATCGACTCGAAATTCGCCGACATGAAGAACACCGGCGGCCGCCACGGCGGCGCGGCCACGGCCGCCGCCTTCCTCAAGCGCTTCGTCAACGACGTGCCGTGGGCCCATCTCGACATCGCGGGCGTCGGCATGTCCTCCACCCCCTCCGAGATCAACCGGAGCTGGGGCGCGGGCTGGGGCGTGCGCCTGCTCGACCGGCTGGTGCGCGACCATTACGAGCGCTGAACCGGGACGGAGGAGGTGGCCGCCCCGACCGCCTGGATCGTCGCCGCGGCCCCCCTCGCCGCGGCGCTCTCCGCCCTGGCCGCCGCGTTCGTGACCGGGTTCGACCAGCGCAGCGCGATGCCGCCGGACCTGGCGGCGCGCTTCTACGGCTTCTTCCTCGACCGCTACCCGCTCTTCGCCTTCGCCATCCCCTACGGGGTCGCCCGCCTCCTCGCCGTGGCGCTGGCGCCGGGCCGCAGCGGCGCGCTTCGGCGCGTCATCGGGGCAGCACTCGGCCTCGGGCTGCTGCTCGGGCTCAGCCTGCATCCGACCTTCGGCGGGATGGTGCTGCGGGCGGGCTTCGGCACGGGCAGCGGCGCCTTCCTCAACGGGACGCCGATGGCGGCGGCCTATGCCTTCGGCGCGGCGGCGGCGGCCGGCCTGTTCGGGAGTGCCCTAGGACTCGGCGCGGCGCTGATCGGCCGCCCGGGAACGCCGCGCCCCGGAAGCCGGCGGCGGCGGGCGGGGCGGGCGATCCTGCACGCGCTTGCCGGCTTTCTCGCCCTGTGGTTCGCCGCCGCGCTGATCGGGCTCGCCCACGACGCCGGCTTCGGCCCCTGGCCGCGGCGACCGCTCGATGCCCGCGATGCGGCCATCGCCGCCGGGCTGCTGACGGCCGGTGCCCTGCCGCACCTGCTGCTGGTCGCGGCCCGGCTGCGGCGCGCCACCCGTGCCGCATGACGACGGCGGGCGATCGTGAATGTCAAAACCGGCGTGGCCGGCCGGGCGGCTTGATCGGACGCTCCTGAACCGCTTAAGCCTCGACGGGAAGGACAGAGCCAGCGCGAGGCTGGCCGTCGAAGTCGCCCGCAGCGACGGGCAGGGAGGACGAGGATGGCGCAGGACCGGAGCGCGGAGCGCCCTTGGCTGGCCGCCTATCCGCCCGGCATCCCCCCCGAGATCGATGTCGCCTCGGTCGGCACCGTGGTCGAGCTGTTCGACCGCAGCGTGCGGCGCTTCGCCGAGCGCCCGGCGATCACCTGTTTCGGCTCGACCCTGCGCTACCGCGAGGTCGGTGCCGCGGCGGAGGCGGTGGCGGCCTGGCTGTCCGCCCACGGCTTCGGCCGGGGGGCCGAGGGCATCGGCGACCGCGTCGCGGTGATGATGCCCAATGTCCCCGCCTGTCCCATCACCCTGCTCGGCGTGCTGGTGGCGGGCTGCACCGTCGTCAACGTGAACCCGCTCTACACGCCACGGGAGTTGGCGGCGCAGATCAACGATTCCGGCGCCCGCGTCCTGTTCGTGCTGGAGAATTTCTGCCACACGGTCGAGCAGGCGCTGGAGCGGATGCCGCGCCTGGAGCGGATCGTCGTGGTGGGGCCCGGCGACGGGCTCGGGCTGAAGGGGCGGATCGTCGATTTCGTCTCGCGCCGGGTGAAGCGGGCGGTGCCGCCCTTCGCGCTGCCGGCGGCGCGCACGCTGCGGTTCGAGGCGGTGCTGCGGGTCGGGCGCGGCCTGGAACGGCCGGTCGTCGCGGTCGCGCCCGGTGACATCGCCTTCCTGCAATATACCGGCGGCACCACCGGCATCGCCAAGGCGGCGATGCTGACCCACCGCAACGTCATGGCCAATGTCGAGCAGAGCCGGCTCTGGTTCCGCGCCTCGGAGGACGATGCGCTGGAGCGGGTGGCGGTGACGGCGCTGCCGCTCTACCACATCTTCGCCCTCACCGCCTGCTTCCTGTTCTTCTTCCGGATGGGCGGCTGCTGCCTGCTGATTCCGAACCCGCGCGACATCGACGGCTTCGTGAAGACCCTGAGCCGCACGCGATTCACCAACTTCGCCGGCGTCAACACGCTGTTCAACGCGCTGAACAACCACCCGAAGATCGGCAGCGTCGATTTCTCGAAGGTCGAATACGTGGTGGGCGGCGGCATGGCGGTGCAATCGGCCGTGGCCGCCCGCTGGAAGGCCCTCACCGGCCGGACCATCCTCGAAGGCTACGGCCTGTCGGAAACCTCGCCCGTGGTGAGCGTGAACCCGCTCGGGCTCGAGAACTGGACCGGCACGATCGGCTTTCCCTTACCCTCGACGGAGGTGTCGATCCGCGGTGAGGACGGCTCCGTGCTGCCCTTCGGCGTGCCGGGCGAACTCTGCGTGCGCGGGCCCCAGGTCATGGCCGGCTATTGGAACCGCGTCGACGAGACGGCGAAGGCGATGACCGCCGACGGCTTCTTCCGCACCGGCGACATCGCCCTGATGACGCCGGACGGCCAGATCCGCATCGTCGACCGGATGAAGGACATGATCCTCGTCTCCGGCTTCAATGTGTACCCGAACGAGGTCGAGGGCGTGCTGGCCGCCCACCCGGCGGTGCTCGAATGCGCCGTGGTCGGCGCCCCTTGCGGCGAGAGCGGCGAGATGGTGGTGGCCCACGTGGTCCTGCGCGACCGCTCCGTGACACCGGACGCTCTGAAGGCGCATGCCCGCGCCAGCCTCACCGGCTACAAGGTGCCGCGCCGGATCGTCTTCCATGACAGCCTGCCGAAGACCAATGTCGGCAAGGTGCTGCGCCGCGCCCTGCGGGAGGAGGGCGCGGTGAACGGGTGAGGGCTTTCGTCCCCGCTCACCGCGGCGCCGGGTCGAGGGGCCGCGCGGCCGCGATCAGGGGAAGGCGGCCGGCGACGATTCTGTTCGGCCGGGCGCCCTCGGATTGAGCGGCTCTCATCCCAAATCCGTTCGATCCCTTCGGGATGGCGGATTTGGGCTCCGGCGGGTTCCGCGACCGGCCTCCGGTCCGATCAAAGGGCCATGTCAGCCGATCAGCGAACGCACCTGACCGGCCACGCGCTCGACGATCGAGCGGGTGTTGGACATTCCATCGAAGAACCAGTCGATCTGCGGCCGGCCCTTCCAGCCGATCTCGGGATCCCGCATCCATCTGTCGGCGAGCGACCTGAACCGTGCCGACACATCGCCGAGATCGAACGCCCGGAAGGAGGCGATGTTGGGGTGCCAATCGCACATGTGCTTGTTGGCGTAATCGTTCGTCAGAACCAGAACGCCGGCATTCGCAAGCTCCAGGGGCGGATAGCTCGGGTGAGGCGACACCATGAGGGAGACGGCGAGCGCCGCCCGCGACGACAGGTTGCCGTACTCGGCGAGGGAGAGCCGGCCCATGACCTCGATCCGGCCCGAGCATTTGAGCTGGTCGCCCGAGAAATCCTCGCCGATCGCCAGGAAGCGCCAGTCACGCCAGAACGCGGCATCCTCCTTGACCAAGTGGTCGATCAGCATGTCGATGAACGGCAGGCAATTGCGCTCGGCATGCGGGCGGGCATAGAGCAGGACGATCTTTTCTTTTTTCCGACCCTTTTCGATCGAGCCACTGATCTTCTGCGAGATGCTGTCGTTCAGCGCGAACCCATCCTTGAAATATCCTTCCCGAACGAAAAATTCCTTCAGAACGTCCGTGTTGAACACGGGAATCGTGCTCTCGGGATGCAGATAGGTATTCTCGGCGAGGGAATATTTCGTCGACCACGGGTAGAACCCGCACTCGAAGTCCTGAATGAGGTAGACGAACTTCGCGTCGGAGCGCCCGAACAGACGATCCTGCTGCTTCATGATGTCGAGCGCACCGTGGGCCGTCCACCAAGCCGTGGCCATGATGACGTCGTTCTTCCGGAACGGCACCGGGTAGCGGTATCGCCGAGCCCCGTCGATGACCGTGAGGGCGCCCGGCGCATCGGCCTCCATCGGATCGACGAAGTCGAAGCCCGGCGGGGCGACATATTGATTGCTCGGGCTCACATCCGTCGCGATGATGCGAGCATCGAAGGCGTCCGACAATTCCCGATGCAGGCGCATGAAGAAATCGAGGCCGGTCGCGACCCCGGCATAACCCTTGTTCTGATCGACCAGCGGGATCATCAGGTTCAGGCGCGGTCTCTCGACGGCGCTCGGAACGACCAGATACTTCGTGCATTCCGGGTAGTATTTTCTGACGGAGCCCAGTTCCTCGTTCGTCGGCAGAATCCGGTTGCCGCGCAGGGGTGACGTGCTCGCCCCCGCGAGGTCGACGGCCTCGCCCGACTTCCCATGCATCAGCCATTCGAAGCCGGCCGCCTCAACGAAATAGAAGAAACTCCGCTCGATGGCATGGGCGAGGGTGCCGTCGACTTGGCCGAGTTCCGGGTCGAAATGGTAGGACTGGAGATGAATCTCCATCAGCTTGCTCAATGCGTCCGGCTTGAACCAGAACATCGATCCGCTCGGAAAATCCAGGACGTTTTCGGAGGCGACGCTCAAGCCGGTGAAGGACAGCAATCCGTTGATCGCGTCGATATTCCCGCCCCACTGAATCAGCTTCGCGATCGGAGCGTAATGATCCGGCGCGACGGCACCGATGTTCGAGCGAGACAGAACGTTGACGATCCCGGTGATCAGCTCCGCCGAGCCGAGATTCATCTCGAAGAGATAATCCCGCCATGCATCGAAGCCGCTGCTGTAATGCAGAGATTTCTTCGTGTGAACATGCACGGCATAATCACAGTTCTGGAATGCGTTTCGATACCCGACCAGCATGGGAGCGATGTCGCGACCGCGATTGGGGGCGATCACGATCTCGTAGCGATGCTTCGACAGCCGCCCGAACGTCTTCCTGATGAAATCGGCCTTGCTGGCCGATGACGTGGTCACGTAAACGGTCGTATCGAACGGGATGTTGTTTGTATATTTGAGAACGTATTCGCACAGGTCGGTATGGAAGATGTGCGCGAAGACGCCGATCCGGGCGTTCGCCAGCGCCCCCGCCGGGGCCGATGAGCCGGCCGCGACAAGGTTGACGACCTTTCGGCTCGCGGGCAACTTCTTCTCCGCGACATTCGCGACCTTCGGACCGCGCGGAGAGAGGTTGAGGTCGACGCCTTTCCTCAAGTAATGGACGAGCGGATTGGCCTGCTTCGCCTCAGGACATTGCTCGACATAGTGGCCCGGCTCGAACAAAGGATGGGGCTGGCGACCTTCCTTGTGGCCGGACCGCATATAGTGGACGAACGCGTCGACCTTCGACGGCGATATGTCCTTGTACTTCCTATAGTAATGTGCCTTCGAGAAGAACGGATGCGGATTGATCGCGGTCTTGTTGTCAAGCTCGAGGTAGTGGACGAGCGCCGGGAGGTCTGAGCGAACCGCATCGCCGTTCTGGCGCTGCAGCTGCTCGTAAAAATAGCTCGCATCGAACACGATGCACGGATCGATTCCGGTGTTTTTCGTCAGATAGTCTTCCAACGGGCTCGTCCCGTCGCACGGAACGATCGACCGGTAATAGGCAGAGTCGAAGACCGGATGCGGATCGCGGCCCTCATGGCCACCATAGATGTAATTCTTCAGCGCACTCTCATGCGCGGACAGCCCATAGGCCTGCCGATACCACTCGACGTCGAACAGGGGATTCGGATTGAGATTGTTTCTCTCCCCCTCGACGAGATAGTGATAAAATGGATCCATGCCCGCGTTCTGGGCCATGTATTTCTCACGATACCAATCCCCCCAAAAGAGCGGATGAGGCTTGGTTCCGTTTTTCCAGCCTTGCGTGATGTAGTGGATCAAGGGCGACGTGCCTTGATCCGCCCCATCCATGTAATTCCATTTATACCACTGGGCATTGAACAGCGGATGAGGATCGAGAAACCGCTCGGATCCGACCGTCACGAAATGCTCGAAGGGATTTTCAACCTTGTCGAGCACAAGCCCGGCGGCAGCGGCATACCACATCGTGTCGAAATAGGGCGACGGGCTGAAATTCTTGAACTTCCCGACTCGGCAATAATGCGCAACGGCAGCGCCCGGCTCGAACCGCGTACCAGCCTGCATCGAATACCAAGTGTCGTCGAAAAGATTCATCCCCGTACCTTTATATTTTCAATCGACAAGGCCGGCCAATTAATCTAAAGTTTTTTTATTGATTGGTCACAGCGCTAAAGGCAACCTATACGATATGGATCGCTTTTATGGCAAGGGTGAGCCCAGCCGCGCGTCCGATCCGTCAGCATCGAGCGCCCTGCGCTCGACATGATGTCATGTGGGCCAAAGCAGTGAATCGAACGGGATTTTCGGCGGGAAACCCTCATGAATACGCATTATATTTTATAAATACACACCATTTTAAAGCATGAAATATATGAATAACTTGATCAAAACCATTATTGCGTTGGATTTCATAAAAATGGATCAGTATGCCTGACCTGCTTCATCGCTATACGAATTCAACCGAAAGCCTATCGATAGGCCCGGCGTGATCGCCTCGACCGTCAAGGTCTGCAGCGAACTCGGCCGCTGGGCGGTGCCGCGAAACCAACCTCAGATCCATCAGGCAGAAATCCTGCACGATGCGCGGGTCACGCGGCGCTCTTGTGCAATGCGGAAGCGCCATCCGCAGGGATCATTCCCTCCCTGCGAGGAGGTGACCGATGGCGGAGATCCACACGATCGTCGACCGGCTGACCGGCGGACTCGCCTGGCGCCCTGGTGGGTGGCGAGCCCCGTCCTGATCGGCGTGCGTTGCGCCCTGGTGCTGCCCCTGCACGGGTTGGCGTTCCGCTGGGCGCGGCGGGCGGTGAGCGAGAAGAGCCTGTTCTGGCGCTCGCTGGTGTCGCGAGCCGGGGGCCGAGCCGGCTTGCCCTGCTGGTCATCGTCCTGGCGGCGGCGGCCTCCACGGCGCCCCTGACCTGGGAGGTCCGGCTCGTCGTCAACCAAGTCCTGCTGGTGGCCTTCGTCACGCTGGTGGGCGGGGCCTGCGCCACGGCGATCCACATCGCCACGGTGATCTACCTGCGCCGGTTCAAGCTCGATGCGGAAGACACCCTGCTCGCCCGCAAGCACTTCACGCAGATGCGCATTCTCGAGCGGGCGGCGCTGATCCTGGTCGCGCTCGTCACCATCGGGATCGCGCTGATGACCTTCGAGCCGGTGCGCCAATACGGGGTCAGCCTGCTGGCCTCCGCCGGGGCCGCCGGCCTGATCCTCGGGCTCGCGATGCAGCCGGTGCTGTCCAACCCCGTGGCCGGCCTCCAGATCGCCATCACCCAGCCGATCCGGATCGAGGATGCGGTCATCGTCGAGAACGCGTGGGGCTGGGTCGAGGAGATCACTGCGACCGACGTGGTCGTGCGGCTATGGGATTGGCGCCGCATGGTGCTGCCGCTGACCTATGTCATCCAGAAGCCGTTCCAGAACTGGACCCGGGACGGCGCCTCCCTGATCGGCAGCGTGTTCGTCTCTGTCGGTCACATGCCGCCGATCGGGCCGATGCGGGCGGAACTCGGGCGGATCGCGGAGGCCTCCCGGCTCTGGGACGGCAAGGAGGGGGTGATCGAGATCCGGATGCTGGTGAGCGCCCGCAACGCCCCGCAGACCTGGGATCTCCGCTGTGAGGTACGGGAGAAGATGATTGCCTTCCTGCAGAAGGAGCATCCCTCGGCGCTGCCGCGCCGGCGGGCGGAATGGGTCAATCCCGACCCGCCCGATCCCCATCGCCAGCGGCCCGAGGCCGGACACGAGGCCGGGCGCCCGGCCAGGAGCGACGCCCGCGCCGCAGCGGCCTGATCGGACAAGCGCCGATCCGGCCACGTCCCCTGCGGCCGGCCCCCATGACGGGGCGGCCTCAGCAGCTGGTATGGCCGCACTGGCGCATGTCGGTGATGGTCTTGCGCATCGGCTCGACCCCGACGGCGCCGGGCAGGATCTCCTCGCCGATGATGAAGGCGGGGGTGCCCGAGAGGCTGAGCTTGTCGCCGAGGCCGACATTCTCGGCCAGGGCCGCCTTCACCTCGGCGCCCTGCGCGTCCTTCTTCAGGCGCTCCAGGTCGAGCCCGAACTCCTTGGCCACGGCGAGGGCGCGCTCGCCGTTGATGCGCCCCTTGCTCTCCAGCAGCTTGGCGTGGAAATCGAACATCTTCTCGGGCTTGAGCTGCTGCTTGGCGGCGAGCGCGATCCGGCTCGCCTCCAGCGATTCGGCGCCGAGCACGGGGAAGTCCTTGAGCACGACCCGCAGCTTCGGATCGGACTTGATCAGCGTCTGCACGTCGGAGAAGGCCTTGCGGCAATAGCCGCAATTGTAGTCGAAGAACTCGACCAGGGTGACATCGCCCTCGGGGTTGCCGGCGACGATGCCGTGAGGCGAGTTGACCAGTGCCTCGCGCGCTTCCTTGAGCGCGGCGGCCTGGGCGAGCTTCTGCGTCTCCTGAGCCCGGCGCTCGCCCTCGGCGATCGCCTCCTGCAACACATCGGGATTCTTGACCAGATAATCCTTGACGATCCCCTCGATCGCCTTGCGCTGGGCGTCGGTGAAGAGGGCGGCCTCCTCCGCACGGGCACCCGCGGCCGCGCCGAGCGCGAGACCGCCGACGAGGGCGAGGGCGGAAACGGAGCGGAAGAACTGCATCGATACCTCGGGCTGGGTTCTTGTCGTCGCATCGTCCTGTCGGGCCGGTCGCCCTCGGGACGATGTGTTCGGGCATTGGCGAGCGAGACGGCCGCCGGCTGACCGGCAAACACGGCATCACACAGAGCACGGTCCGTGATCCAGAGATCCCGGGACATGCCCACGAAGCGCCTCACGAAGAAGCGCCTCACGAAACACCCGGCCGGCGGCCACCTTCCCGGGCCGCGAAGGCATGGCGGGAGCTTCGCGAAGGACACTATGGCACAAACGGTCCGCCGCGCCGATGCGACTCTTCCCCGGCGGCTCCCCCCTCGAAACAGGTCGGACACCGCCCGGCCTCGGCGCGGGCTCCCCCTCTGCACCGGGGCTACGGCGTTTTCGCGGCGCCGCCGGCCCGCTCCCCAGTAAAGCCGGCCTCCCGAATAAAACTTTTGATAGATCGAGAGGTTTTAGTAAGCGTCATTGATCAATCTCCCGCTGGCGCCGCAATGGCACCGGCACCGGTAAGGGCAGGAGGGAGCGCCACGTGATCGTCGTCGTCAGCGATCGCCCGGATCGGAGCCGACCTCTCGTCGAGGCCATCGGTGCGGTCGCCGAGTGCCGGGTGGTGGGCACCGACGAGACCTGGGAGCGGATCGGCCCCTTCCGCGGGGTGATCGCCGACATCACCCTGAGCCGCCCGGAGGCGAAGCGCTGCCTGCGCCGGCTGGCGACCCGCCCGGGCCGGCGCAGCACTCCGCTCATCTGCCTGACCCGCGGCAGCGGACAGGGCGCCTTCACCGAGGCACGCAATCTCGGCGCCACCCTGTGTCTGTCGGCTCTGGCCGAGCCGCGCATGGTGGTCGGCTCCCTGGTCCGCGAGATCTGGCCCGACAAGTCGGTGGCCGATCTCGTGGTCACCCGCGAGGCCCAGCGCGCGGGCACGCTGATGAGCACCCTGTTCGCCGCGGCACAGACGGGCACCGTCGACATGCCGAGCGTGGAACAGGGCATCGCTCCGGTGCTCGACGCGATCCACGAAGGCGGCCTGTCGCGCTGGCTCGACGAGGTCTGGGCCTATGACGACGTGACCTTTCAGCACTGCCTGCTCGTCTCCGGCACCGCCGCCGCCTTCGCCCAGAGCCTCGGGCTCTCGATGACCGACAGGCAGCTCCTGACCCGCGCCGCCCTGGTGCACGACGTGGGCAAGTCGCGCATCCCCCACGCCATCCTCAACAAGCCCGGCCGGCTCGACGACGACGAGCGCGCGGTGATGCAGACCCACGCCCCCATCGGCCACGAGATCCTGAGCGCGTCGGGAGGCTGCGATGCGGTGACGCTGGCGGTGACGCGCCACCACCACGAAATGCTCGACGGCTCGGGCTATCCGGACGGGCTCTGCGCCGACGAGATCGGCGATCCGGTGCGGTTGCTGACGATCTGCGACATCTACGCCGCCCTGATCGAGCGGCGCCCCTACAAGACGCCGATGACGACGAGCGAGGCCCTGTCGATCCTGTCGGGCATGGAGGGCAAGCTGGAGGGCGGCCTCGTCCAGGCCTTCGGCCGGGCGGTGCAGGGCGCGCCCTGACCGTCGCCGGCCGGGAAGCAGGCGATTGAGCGGGAGGCCGCCAGGGTCTACCTGCACGGAGTCCGCCTCCCAAGCAGGAGCCCCGCTTGAGCACCCTCACCGCCCTCTCGCGCCGCGCGCAGGCCGTCGCGCCCTTCCTGGCGATGGACGTGATGGCCGCCGCCGGCGCCCGCGAGCGGCGGGGAGAGGGCGTCGTCCACATGGAGGTCGGCCAGCCCTCGGCCCCGGCCCCCCGGGCGGTGATCGCGGCGGCGCAGGCGGCTCTGGCCGACGGGCGCATCCCCTACACGGAAGCCCTCGGCCTGCCCGCCCTGCGCGCACGCATCGCCCGGCACTACGCCGAGACCTACGGCGTCACGGTGTCGCCGGAGCGGGTGGTGGTGACGACCGGCTCCTCGGCGGGCTTCGTGCTGGCCTTCCTCGCCCTGTTCGACGCGGGCGCGCGGATCGGCGTGCCGCGGCCCGGCTATCCGGCCTATGACGGCATCCTGCGCGCCCTCGACCTGATCCCGCAGCCGCTGACCCTGCAGGCGGAGGATCGCTACGCGCCGACGAGCGCGCTGGTCGGCGCGGTCCACGCCGCCCATCCCCTGTCCGGCCTGCTGGTGATGAGCCCGGCCAACCCGTCGGGCACGGTGATCGCGCCCGCCCGCCTCGCCGAGCTCTGCGCCACGGCCCGGGGGCTGGGGCTCGCCTTCATCTCGGACGAGATCTATCACGGCCTCAGCTACGGCGTGCCGACGGCGACCGCCCTGCAATTCGACGAGGGAGCGGTCGTCATCAACTCCTTCTCGAAATTCTACTGCATGACCGGCTGGCGGATCGGCTGGATGGTGGTGCCGGAGGCGCTGGTCCGCCCGGTCGAGCGGCTGGCGCAGAACCTCTACATCTCGGCGCCCTATCTCTCGCAGGTCGCCGCGCTGGCGGCCTTCGACACGCTGGACGAGATCGTCGCCATCCGTGAGGGCTATGCCCGCAACCGCGCCCTGCTCCTCGACGCGCTGCCGTCCCTCGGCTTCACCGACATCCACCCGGTGGACGGGGCCTTCTATCTCTACGCCGATATCGCCCGGCACACGAACGATGCCAGCGCCTTCTGCCGGCGGATGCTCGACGAGGCAGGCGTCGCGGCCACGCCCGGCCTCGATTTCGACCCGGAGGAGGGCGGCCACCACATCCGCTTCTCCTTCGCCGGCTCCAACACCGAATGCGCCGAGGCGGTGGCGCGGCTGAAGGGGTGGCTGCGGCCCTGAATCGCCCTCCGCCGCAGCGGAGACCGGCTCGGCGCGCGAGAGCGCGTCGAGACAAGGCCGGAGCCAAGACGCCGTCAGCCGGTTTGCCACCTGTTCGACCGAACGCGGCATCGTTCGGATACGCAAAGGCCCTCTCCCGCAGAAGGAGAGGGCCTTCGCACGTGCGGTGAGAAATTACTCGCCCGTCAGCGCGGCCTTGGTCCGCGACCACCAGCCGGCCCGCTTGGGACGGTTCGGATCGGCGGGCGTCAGCACCACGGCGACGGGTTCGGGCGCAGGGGTCGGCTCGGCGGCAGGCTCCGCCACCGCCTCGGCCTGGACCGGCTCCGGCTCGGGGGCGGGGACGACCGGCGGCGGCTCGGCGGGGGCGCCGTTCTTGGCCGCCACCGAGACGGTGGTCACGTCGGCATCGCTGACCGGCTCCTCGGGACCGACCGGCAGGGCGTCGGAGGCGGTCTCCTCCGGGTGCCCGTCGGCGGCCTCGGCATGAGCCTCGCCCGTCTCGACCCCGTTGCGCTCGTTCCGGCCACGGCCCCGGCCGCCCCGGCGCCCACGGCGGCGGCGGCGTCCGTTGCCGTCGCCCTCGCCGGAAGCCTCGTGCTCCGTGTTCTGATCCGCTTCCTGGACGCCCTCGCCGGAAGCCTCGGCCACGGTCTCGTCCGACTCGCGGGCTGCAGCGACGGCCTCCGCCTCGGTGCCGTCCGTCTCGGACTCGTCGGAATCCTCATCCTCGGCCCCGTTGGCCTCGGATTCGGCATCGGCGCGGCTCTCGCCCTCGCTGGAGGAGCGCCCACCGCGGCGGCGGCGGCGGCGGCGGCGACGGCTGCCCTCCTCTGAGGATTCGGAGGCCGAACGCTCCTCGGACGCCCCCCCGGCCTCGGCTTCCGCCTTTTCGGCGTCCTGGACCTCTTGGGCCTCTTGGGCCTCCTGGGCCTCCTGGGCCTCGATGGCGTCGTCCTCGAACTCGTCGGCCTCGTAGACCGGCGAGATCGCCACGGCCCGCACGCCCGTGACCGGGCCCTCGTGCTTCACCGCCGGCTCACCGCGGTCGAGCTGGAAGGCGGAGGTCGCCGCCAGGCGCTCGTCGGCGGAGATGGTGATCGCGACGGAGAAGCGCTGCTCGAGATCGTAGAGATGCGCCCGCTTCTGGTTGAGGATGTAGAGCGCGACCTCGGCGCGGGTGCGCAGCACGAGGTTGTGGCTCGACGACTTGAGCAGCGCCTCCTCCAGGGAGCGCAGGATGTGCAGGGCCACCGAGGAGGTCGCCCGCACGAAGCCCGAGCCGCCGCAATGGGGGCAGGGGATCGACGAGGATTCGAGCACGCCGGTGCGGATGCGCTGGCGGCTCATCTCCAACAGGCCGAAGGGCGAGATCCGCCCGACCTGGATCCGCGCCCGGTCGTTCTTCAGCGCCTCGTTGAGCCGCTTCTCCACCGCCCGGTTGTTGCGCTTCTCCTCCATGTCGATGAAGTCGATCACGACGAGACCGGCGAGGTCGCGCAGGCGCACCTGCCGGGCGACCTCCTCCGCCGCTTCGAGGTTCGTCTTGAGCGCGGTGTCCTCGATGTCGTGCTCGCGCGTCGCGCGGCCGGAATTCACGTCGATCGAGACCAGGGCCTCGGTCGGGTTGATGACGAGGTAGCCGCCGGAGCGCAGGGCCACGTGGGTCGAGAACATCGCGTCGAGCTGCTGCTCCACGCCGTAGCGGGCGAAGATCGGCGTCGGGTCGCGGTAGGGCTTCACCACCTTGGACTGGCCGGGCATCAGCATCCGCATGAAGTCCTTGGCCTCGCGGTAGGCCTCCTCGCCCGAGACCAGAACCTCATCGAGATCCTTGTTGTAGAGGTCGCGGATCGCCCGCTTGATCAGCGAGCCCTCCTCGTAGACCAGGGCCGGCGCGGTCGAGGACAGGGTCAGCTCGCGCACGCTCTCCCACAGGCGCATCAGGTATTCGAAGTCGCGCTTGATCTCCGGCTTGGTGCGCGAGGCGCCGGCCGTGCGCAGGATGATCCCCATCCCCTCCGGCACGTCGAGGTCGGCGACCACCTCCTTGAGGCGCTTGCGGTCGGCGGCGCTCGTGATCTTGCGGGAGATGCCGCCGCCCCGGCCGGTATTGGGCATCAGCACCGAGTAGCGGCCGGCGAGCGACAGATAGGTGGTCAGGGCCGCGCCCTTGGTGCCGCGCTCCTCCTTGACGACCTGGACGAGGATGATCTGGCGGCGCTTGATCACCTCCTGGATCTTGTAGTGGCGGCGATAGGCGCGCGGGCGCTCGGGGATTTCGGCGAGGGCATCGCCCGAGCCGCCGACCTGCGCCACGCGCGGCTCGCCGTCCTCGGTCTCTTCCTCCTCGTCCTCGTCGTCGGACTCCTCGTCCTCATCCTCCTCGTCGGACTCGTCGTCCTCGGAATCCTCGTCGTCCGCTTCCTCGTCGGACTCGTCCTCCTCGTCCTGCTCCTCGTCCCGCTCCTCTTCGGCCTCCGCCTCGGAGACGGGAGCCGACGCGGCGACGGGCTGGGGCTCGACCAGAGCCTCCTCGGGCACCGGAGCGGACTCCGCCGGCTCGACCGCCGCGACGGGCGGATTCGGGGCCTCGGAGATCGCGGCGATGTCGGAGGGAGCGACGGCGGATTCGGCAGCGGGAGCGGCCTCGGAAACGGCCTCGGAAGGAGCCTCCGAGGCGGTCTCGGCCGCCTGCGCCTCGCCGGCGGGGGCAGCCCCGTCGAGGACGGCGTCGGGCAGGCTCGCCGAGGCATCGCCGCCGGCCTCGACCGGGGCGGACGCTTCCGCGACGGATTCCTCACCCTCCGGGCGCTCCTCGCCGAGCGCCGCGCGCACGGCCTCGATCGCCTCGGGGGCGGGGGCGTCGGCCGCCGGGCCTTCGCCGGGGATCGCGTCCTCGGGCGAGACCGCCGCTTCGGAGGCTGCCTCATCGGATTTGACGGTCTCGTCCTGGCGGGAGCCGCGGGCCTCGGCCCGGCGCCCGCGCGAGCGGCGGCCCCGCGGCGGGCGGCGTTCCTCGCGCTCGCGGTGCTCCTCCTCCTCGCGCGCCTCGGCCTCGATCAGCGCGAGGCGGTCGGCCATCGGAATCTGGTAATAGTCGGGATGGATCTCGTTGAAGGCGAGGAAGCCGTGGCGGTTGCCGCCATACTCGACGAAGGCCGCCTGGAGCGACGGCTCCACCCGGGTCACCTTGGCGAGGTAGATGTTGCCCCGGAGCGGACGGCGGTTGGCCGCCTCGAAATCGAATTCCTCGACCCTAGAGCCTTGGACCGTGACGACCCGGGTCTCCTCCGGATGCGTCGCATCGATGAGCATCTTGTTGTTGTTGGCCATGACGAACTTTCGACATGGCGGCCGACGTCGTTCTCCTCACGCGTGAGCCGCGCGGTCCCGGCGGGGCCTTTCCCGGCCTTGAAGCCGGCGGGAAAAGGGTGCGCGCCGGCCTCGTCGCCGAGGCCGCGGATGGTGCGGGGAGGGGATTGCCGTCAACCGCCTTACGGCGCCGGGCATCGGCGCGCTGGGGGTTGAACTGGGCCGGGGCGACGAAAGGGGCGAGGCGACGCGAGAACCGCGCGCCTTCGGCACGAGCAGCGGCAACCGATGCTGTGCGTCCTCCCATCCTGATCCGGCCTCGCGAAGATGGTGGACCGGGTAAGCGGTCCGTGCAGATTGTGTGGGCGCGGCCGCCCCGCAACGATCGGAGAGCCGCGAATGCCGTGACACCCGCCCGGATGCCGGGAGGCGCCGACTGACGCTGCCAATTCGAGCGAGGTAGGCGCCAACATGCCCCGGGCGCGCCCGAGGGCCGCCGAAGCGCCAACTCGGGAATGGGGTCCCTACCATTACAGAGTGTCGCGGGAGAATTGCAAGGGTTCCGTGAGGGGCGATCCGTGACGATGCCTCCGGAATCGATGCGAAGAAGGCGGACAGGCCTTTGCAGCCAACGGTGGTGTCGCCCGCGCACAACAGCGTCGCCGGGATTGCCCGGAACCGGGTGAGGAACAGTTAACCATCTCGGCCGTATCCCCTATCGGAGGCTCCCCGGAATCTTGGCCGACCGATGCAGCCACGCCCCCGCCCGCACCGCACCGGACTTGTCCATGGATGGGCCGCCCTCGCGCTCGCGGGCAGCCTGTTCCTTGCCGCCGGCCCGGCGCAGGCCCAGGACGGACCGGGCAGCTCCGGCGGCGCGGCGGTGGCGATCGCCGCCGAGACCGCCTTGCGGGACGGCACGACCCGCCTCACCCTGACCCTGTCGAAGCCCGTCGAGGCCCGCACCTTCGTGATGGAGCGGCCCGACCGGGCGGTGATCGACCTGCCCGAGGTGAACTTCCAGCTCGGGCAGGAGACCGGCCAGGCGACGGGCCGCAAGCGCGAGGGACTGATCGCCTCCTTCCGCTACGGCCTGTTCGCGCCGGGCCGCTCGCGGATCGTGGTCGATCTCGCCGGACCCGCCCTGGTGGAGGGCATCGAGACCACGACGACCCGCGAGGGCGCCGTGCTGCTCTCGATTCCCTTCCGCAAGACCGACCGCGACAGCTTCCGCAAGGCGGCGGTGGCGGGCGATCCGAGCCCCGCCACGGCGAGCAAGGCGCCTCCCGCGCAGGAGGCTGCCGACACCCGCCCGCTGATCGTGATCGATGCCGGCCATGGCGGCACCGATCCGGGGGCGATCGCGGCCACCGGGGTGTTCGAGAAGGACATCGTGTTCGGCTTCGCCCAATCCTTCGCCGAGCGCCTGGAGGCGACGGGCCGCTACCGCCTGGTGATGACCCGCGACCGCGACGTGTTCGTGCCGCTCGCCGAGCGGGTGCGCATCGCCCGCGAGGCCAAGGCGGACCTGTTCGTGTCGATCCACGCCGATTCGATCTCGGCCGCGCCCCAGGTGAAGGGGGCCACGATCTATACCGGCTCGGAGAAGGCGACCGACAGCGAATCCGCCAAGCTCGCCGAACGCGAGAACCGGGCGGATGCCGCCGCCGGCACCGAATCCGGCGAGGGCCCGGCCGATGTCGCCGACATCCTGCAGGAACTCACCCTGCGCGAGACCCGCGGCTTCTCGTCGGGCTTCGCCAACCGGCTGATGGGCCAGCTCTCGCCGGTGATGGAGATGAGCACGAAGCCCCACCGCGAGGCGGGCTTCAAGGTGCTGCGCTCCCCCGACGTGCCCTCCGTGCTGATCGAACTCGGCTACCTGTCGAGCAAGAGCGATCTGGAGAAGCTGCAATCGGAGGAATGGCGGGCGCGGGTGACCGGCTCGATGGCCAAGGCGGTGGACCTGTTCTTCTCCGGCCGCGCCACGCTCTCGCGGCCCGTGGCCCCGCCGCCCCGCAAGTCCGCCGCCATCGCCCCAGTTTCACCATAGAGCCGGTGTCGATACGGGGCTCGACGAGAGCCCCCGTCCGCTTCAAGAAGCGCGGCCGCGCGGGTCTTTCGCGAAAGCCCGAGCCCGCGGCAGGTCCTGCTGTGATGGCCCTTGCCGAGCCCCATCGGCGCACAGCGGACGAGCGACGGACGGACACCGGATGCGATTCATCCTGCGATTCTTCGCCTTCCTGTTCTCGGCCGGTGCGGTCCTGTTCTGCATCGCCGCCGCCTTCGGGGCGTTCTTCTACTGGAAGTACAGCCAGGATCTGCCCGACCACGCCGCGCTCGCCAATTACGAGCCGCCGGTGATGACCCGCGTCCACGCGGCGGACGGCTCGCTCCTGGCCGAGTACGCCCATGAGCGGCGCCTCTACCTGCCGATCCAGGCGATGCCGAAGATCATCGTCGCCGCCTTCCTCTCGGCGGAGGACAAGAACTTCTACAAGCACGGCGGCATCGACCCCGAGGGCATCGTGCGCGCGGTGCTCACCAACGCCCAATCGGGCAAGAAGCAGGGCGCCTCGACCATCACCCAGCAGGTGGCCAAGAACTTCCTGCTCTCCGCCGAGCAGACCTACGACCGCAAGATCAAGGAAGCCCTGATCGCCCTGCGGATCGAATCGACCTACTCGAAGGACAAGATCCTCGAACTCTACCTCAACGAGATCTTCCTCGGCACCATCGTGCCGGGCCGCAACCTGCACGGGGTCGGCGCGGCCGCGCTCGATTATTTCGGCAAGTCGGTCCACGAGCTGACCATCAACGAGGCGGCCTATCTCGCCGCCCTGCCGAAGGGCCCGAACAACTACCACCCCTACCGCAAGACCCAGGCGGCGCTCGCCCGGCGCAACGAGATCATCGGCCTGATGGCCCAGAACGGCTACATCACCGCCGACGAGGCCACCGAGGCCAAGAAACAGCCCCTCGGCGTCAACCCGCGCGTCGCCTTCCCGAACGCGGCCAACGCCAACTACTTCACGGAAGAGGTGCGCCGCGAGATCTCCGAGCGCTACGGCCAGAGCAAGCTCTACGAGGGCGGGCTCTCGGTGCGCGCCACCCTCGACCCGAAGATGCAGGCCTGGGCGCGCAAGGCGCTGATCGACGGCCTCGTGCGCTACGATCAGGCCCGCGGCTGGCGCGGCGCCGACCACAAGGTCGACCTGACCGGGCGCGACTGGGGCCTCGCCGTCTCCGAGATGCCGGCCCTCGGCGACATCGCCCCCTGGCGGCTCGCCGTGGTGCTGAACACCAATGGCGGCGTGGCGCAGATCGGCCTCCAGCCGAAACGCGAGGCCTCCGGCGCGATCTCGAAGGAGCGCGAGACCGGCTCGATCACCGCCGAGGGCGTGAAATGGACCGGCCGTCCGGTCGCCACCGCCCTGAAGCCCGGTGACGTGGTCTATGTCGAGGCGATGGATACGGGCCGCGGCACCTATCGCCTGCGCCAGAAGCCCGAGATCTCCGGCGCCATCGTCGCGATGGATCCCTATACGGGCCGCGTCCACGCCATGGTCGGCGGATTCTCCTACGAGGAATCCGAGTTCAACCGCGCCACCCAGGCGATGCGCCAGCCCGGCTCGTCGTTCAAGCCGATCGTCTATTCGGCCGCGCTCGACAACGGCTACACCCCCTCCTCGGTGATCCAGGATTCGCCGATCACCATCGAGGCCGGCCCCGGCCAGGAGGCGTGGTCGCCCTCGAACTACGACGGCAAGTCGGGCGGGCCGCACACCCTGCGCTACGGCATCGAGCACTCGAAGAACCTGATGACGGTGCGGCTCGCCAAGGATATCGGCATGCCGCTGATCGCCGAATACGCCCGCCGCTTCGGCGTCTACGACGACCTGCTGCCGGTGCTGCCGATGTCGCTCGGCGCCGGCGAGACCACGGTGATGCGCATGGTCACCGCCTATTCGATGCTCGCCAACGGTGGGCGCCGCATCCGCCCGACGCTGATCGACCGCATCCAGGACCGCACCGGCGAGACGATCTACCGCCACGACAACCGCAAATGCGTCGGCTGCGACGCGGAGAAGTGGTCCGGCCAGGACGAGCCGAAGCTCGTGGACGAGTCCGAGCAGGTGCTCGACCCGCTCACCGCCTACCAGATGGTCTCGATCATGGAGGGCGTGGTCCAGCGCGGCACGGCGACGATCCTCAAGCAGATCGGCAAGCCGCTGGCGGGCAAGACCGGCACCACCAACG
>NZ_NKUI01000172.1 GCF_014845115.1 Methylorubrum zatmanii
CAACCGGTCGTTCTGTGGACGATCGCGCTATTGCGCTTCTCGGGCCGTCGACTCCGTCCACAGAATGCGTCCCTAGTGGCCTCGCTGTCCATCATCATCGTCGGCGTTCTCTGGACGCTCAGGAGCGGTCCATGGGACGACGCGACCTGCTCAGCGCCGAGGAGCGCCGCCGCATCTTCGGCGTCCCGACCGAGCGCGATGATCTGGCGCGGTTCTACACCTTCGAGGCCGCCGACCTGGATCTGATCGGGACCCGACGTGAGGATCGCAATCGGCTCGGGTTCGGCGTTCAACTGGCCCTGCTACGCCATCCTGGGCTGACGCTCGCCCAGGTCGCGGTGCAGCCGGATGTCGATCTCGCGCCCATGACGGCCTTCGTCGCCGAGCAGCTCCGGATCCCGGCCGAGATCTTCAGGGCCTACGGCGCGCGGGACCAGACCCGGACCGACCACGCTCGTGAGGTCGCGACGGCACTGGGGCTGCGGTCGGCAACCCGCACTGATCTTCCGCTGCTGATCGAGGCCGCCGCCGCTGCCTCCTGGGCCACCGACAAGGGCGGGGTAATCGTGACGGCCATGATCGCTGCCCTGCGTGAGGCGAAGATCATGCTGCCTGCCCCCGCGACGATCGAGCGAGCGGGCGTGACCGGTCGGGCCAAGGCGCGCACGCGGACCTACGCCGCCTTGCTGGCGGGGCTGGGATCCGATCAGATCAGGGCGCTCGACGCCCTGTCGAGCGTGGGGACGAGAACCGGTCTTACCCGGCTGACCGAGCTGCGCACCATCCCGGTCGCGGCAAAGCCCGACCATGTCGGCGACATCCTCGCCCAGTTGCAGGCCGTGCGCGCCCTCGGCATCGACCCTCTCGCGGAGAGTCGTGTGCATCCGGACCGGCTCGCGCGCTTGGCGCGCGAGGGCCGCCTGTCTCCGGCCTACCTGATGGACCGCTATACGACGGCACGCCGGCGAGCGACGATCGTGGCGCTGCTCCTCGACCTCGAGGCTCGGCTGATCGACGCCGCCATCGAGATGGCTGACAAGCTGATCGGGGGCGCCTTCACTCGGGCCAAGAATGCGCAGGCGCGCCAGTATACTTCCACAGCGCGCGACGTCGGGCGGCTCATGCGTATGTTCCGCGGCACCATCGACGCGCTCGTAGCCGCAGCCGGCGCGGGCGAGGATCCGCTGCATGCCGTGGACGAGGCAGTTGGTTGGGCCAAGCTGTTGCGGGCGCGGGGCGAGGTGGCCGAGATCGCGGACGCCGCCGGCGTCGACCCGCTCGTGCGCGCCGCTGATCGCCATGCCACTCTTCGCAAGTTCGCACCGGCGCTGTTGGAAGCGCTCGAGTTCAAGGCCGCTTGTGGGAGCGACAAGACGGTCGCGGCCGTGCACCTCCTGCGCGAGCTGGCCGGTACGCACCGACGTGAGGTCCCGCGCGATGCGCCCATGCCGTTCAAGAAGGAGTGGCACGCCCTGGTGATCCGCGCGGACGGCCGCATCGACCGGCGCCTCTACGAAACTGCCGTGCTGGCCCACCTGCGCAACAAACTCCGCTCGGGCGACGTGTGGGTCGAACGTTCGTCGGCCTACCGGCGCTTCGACAGCTACATGCTGGCCTCGGCCGAGGTGGTTCCGATCACCTCCGAACTGGGTCTCCCCGCGACGGCCGACGCTTGGCTGGAAAGCCGCGCTCGCGAGCTCGACCGCCGACTGAAGCGGTTCGCGGATCGGCTCGGGAAGGGAAAGCTCGATGGCGTCGCAATGCGTGACGGCCGGTTGTCCATCACCCCTGTCCGGGCGATCGCCACGCCTGAGGCGAAACGGCTCGCAGAGCGGCTCGACGCACTGATGCCGCGCGCCCGGATCACCGAGCTCCTCCATGAAGCCGCCCGCGGCACGGGGTTCCTCTCCGCCTTTACCAACCTGCGCACCGGCGATCCGTGTCCAAACGAGAACGCGCTGCTCGCCGCCATCCTGGCTGACGCGACCAACCTCGGCCTCGCGCGCATGGCTGAGGCCAGCCAGGGGGTGACCCGCGACCAGCTCGTCTGGACCGCCGACGCCTACCTCCGGGAGGAGACCTACAAGGCCGCACTCGCGCGCATCATAGACGCCCACCACGCCCTGCCGATCTCCGCCGTTTGGGGCGACGGGACGACCTCCAGCTCCGACGGCCAGTTTTTCCGCTCCGGCAAGCGGGGTGCCGCCGCCGGCGAGATCAACGCCCGCTATGGCGTCGATCCCGGCTTCAGCTTCTACACCCACGTCTCCGACCAGCATGCCCCCTACCACGTGCGGGTGATCTCGGCCGCGACGCACGAGGCGCCCTACGTCCTGGATGGCCTGCTCCACCACGGGTCGAGCCTGCCTCTGGCCGAGCACTACACCGACACGGGCGGCGCGACCGACCACGTGTTCGCACTCTGCGCCATGCTGGGCTTCCGGTTCTGTCCGCGCCTGCGCGACTTCCCCGACCGACGATTGATTCCCATCGCGCCACCGACCGCCTACCCGGCGCTGGCGCCGCTGCTCGGCAAGAAGGTCCGCGCCGATGTCGTCCGGGAGCACTGGGGCGAGATCCTGCGCCTGGTAGCCTCGCTGAAGGCCGGCCACGCCGCGCCCTCAGTCATGTTGAAGAAGCTGGCCGCCTACGAGCGGCAGAACCAGCTCGACCTTGCGCTGCAGGAGGTCGGGAAGGTCGAGCGCACCCTGTTCATGCTGGACTGGCTCGAGAACCCTGTCTTGCGCCAGCGCTGCCAGGCCGGATTGAACAAGAGCGAGCAACGCCACCAACTCACGCAAGCCCTCTACACGTTCCGTCAGGGCCGCCTTGTCGACCGCTCGCATGAAGCGCAGCAATACCGGGCCTCCGGTCTCAACCTCGTGATCGCGTCCATCGTCTGGTGGAACACGACCTACATCGCCGATGGCGTCGATCATCTCCGGGGCGCCGGCGAACAGGTCCGTGACGAGGTTCTGGCCCACACCTCACCCGTGGGCTGGGAGCACATCGCCTTCTCCGGCGACTTCCTCTGGGACCGCGCCGCGGCGCTCCCGCACGGTCGCCGCCCGCTCAATCTCGGCCGAACGACCCGTCGGGTCGCCTGAGCCAGCCCGTTCACGGTTCAGTCCGCCTTAGCGTTGCTCAGCATGCAGAAGTCGCGCTGTCCTCTCGCCTGTCTCTTTTACACATTTGACGCTGCGGACAAATAGAGGG
>NZ_NKUI01000173.1 GCF_014845115.1 Methylorubrum zatmanii
GCGGTTTCCGGTCGATCGCGTCCGGGCCGGGGCGGCCCCTCCTCTGTCGGCCCGGACGCGATCGACCGGAAACCGCGTGAGCCCCGCCGCCTGAAGCGCGACCGGGCCCCGCGCCCTAGGCGACGGCCCGCATCCGCGCGAAGCCGGCCTCCAGATCCGCCTTCAGATCCTCCGGATCCTCCAGCCCGATATGGAAGCGGAGGGCGGGCCCCTCCGCTTGCCAGCGGGTGGCGGTGCGGTAGACGGTCGGGTCGAAGGGGATGACGAGGCTCTCGAAGCCGCCCCAGGAGAAGCCCATCCCGAACAATTCCAGCCCGTCGAGGAAGGCGGCCAAAGCCTCCTCCGAGACCGGCTTGAGGATCAGCCCGAACAGGCCGGAGGCGCCGGAGAAGTCGCGCTTCCAGATCGCGTGGCCGGGATCGGTGGGCAGGCCCGGATGCAGCACCCGCGCCACCTCCGGGCGGGATTGGAACCACTCGGCCATGGCGAGGCCGCGCTGGCCGTGCTCGCGCAGGCGCAGGCCCATGGTGCGCAGGCCCCGCAATCCCAGGAAGATGTCCTCGGGCCCGGCGCAGGGGGCGAAATGCTCGTAGGTGCGCTTGAGCGCCGGATAATGCTCGGCATTGGCCGAGACGAGGCCGAGCAGAAGGTCGGAGCCGCCGCTGAGATATTTGGTGCCGGCCTCCACCGCGAGGTCGACGCCGCGCTCGTGCGGCGGGAACAGCAGCGGCGTCGCCCAGGTGTTGTCCATCACCACCGTGCCGCCGCGGGCATGCATCGCCTCGGCGATGGCTGGCACGTCCTGCATCTCGAAGGTCTGCGAGCCCGGCGCTTCCACGAGCACCGCCTTCGTGTTGTCCCGCATCAGCCCGGCGATCCCGGCCCCGATCACGGGATCGAAATAGTCGACCTCCACCCCGTACCGTTTGAGCACCCCGTCGCAGAAGATGCGGGTCGGGCGATAGGCGGAATCGGTCACGAGCAGATGGTCGCCCGCGCTCACGCAGGTCATCAGCGCCAGGGTCAGCGCGGAGAGGCCGGAGGGGGTGAGCACGGTGCCGGCCGCGCCCGCGATCTCGCTCCAGGCCTCGCACAGGGCGTCCATCGTCGGCGTGCCGGAGGTGCCGTAATTGTAGCGCCCGCGCCGATGCTTGATGTCGTCGTAGGTGGGGTAGAGCACCGTCGAGCCGCGATAGATCGGCGTGTTGACGAAGCCGTGCTGGGCGCCTGGGTCGCGCCCGGCGAGGACGAGGCGGGTATCGGCGCCGAAGCGGCCGCGGTCGCGGGGAGGAGACTTGGACATCGGCCTCGGAGGGGAGAGCGGGCGTGATCTGCGAGGCCCTTTCAGCCCTCCGGGGGCTTGAGCGTCAAGCGCTGCGTGTCACCCGTTCGGGTCGTCGGCCGCCGCCTCCTCGTAGGCCTGGAGCCATGCCTCCCGATCCTGCGAGCCTTCGGGATAGGGGCATTCCGCGATGCTCTTGCCGTAGAGCCGGGCGTTGCGGCCCTGGATGAAGGGGCTGTCGCTCGCCGTCGCCTGCTCGTTCATGGCGCACTCCTGTGCCGGGTGTCCTGATGTGGGCCGGTCCGCTGCGGGGCCGGCCGCCCGGTTCGTTAACGAGGCCGCGCGCATCCTGTTTCCGGGGCCGCCCGTCACGGTCCCGCGTATCCGCGTCGCTGTTCCCCGAGTTCGCCATCGTGAGCATTCTGCGCGTCATCGCCTTCGGGACCGTCACGGGGCTGGGCACCCTGACGGTGGCCCTCGTGAGCGCCGACCGCCTGATGCATCCGGCCGTTGCCGCCGCTTCCGCCCCGACCATCGCCCGCGTCAAGGCGCCGGTCCTGCCCGATCCCGTCACCACCGGCACGGTGACGCAGGGCCCGGCGGCCCCGGATTCGTCGAAGGGCCGCATGCTCACCGGCTTCGATACCGAGCGCCTCAACGCCCTGATGCGCGGCGAGACATTCCCGGCCCCCGCCCGCAAGCGCTGACCGCGGGCTCGGTAAAGGCTACAAGCGGCACCCTTGCCACAGCCGGCCGTGTCGCCTTGGGCCTGATCTCCGCACTCGCCGCCTATCTCAGCTGGGGCCTCGTAGTCCCGGTGCATTTCCGGCTGCTCGCCGGCATCCCCGCCGAGACCATCCTGGCGCAGCGCATCGTCTGGTCGGCCCTGCTCGTCACCGGGCTGATCGCGCTCCTGCGCCGACGGCTCGCCAATCCCTTTCCCCTGCGGCCGCGCCACGCCTGGCTCGTGGTCTCGGCCGGCTTGATCGGGTTCAACTGGCTGCTCTACCTCGTGGCGGTGGTGAGCGGGCACATGCTCGATGCGAGTCTCGGCTACTTCATCAACCCCCTGGTCTCGGTGGCGCTCGGCGCCCTCGTGCTGGGTGAGCGCCTGCGCCCGCTCCAGGGCGTCGCCGTCGCCATCGTCGTCCTCGGCGTGGCGATCGCGCTGATGATGGCGGGGCGGCTGCCCCTGCTGTCGCTGGGGCTCGCGGTCAGTTTCGCGTTCTACGGGCTGATCAGGAAGCTCGTCGGCGTCGACGCCACGGTCGGCTTCTGCGCGGAGACCTTCCTGCTGCTGCCCGCCGCGCTCGCCTATCTGCTGCTGGCCGCGCCGCCGGTCCCGAGCGACGCCCGAACCTGGGCACTCCTCGCGCTCACGGGCGTCACCACGGCCTTGCCGCTGATCTGGTTCGCCGCCGCGGCCACCCGGCTCAGCCTCGCGACCCTCGGGTTGATGCAGTACATCGCGCCCACCTGCCTGATGCTGCTCAGCACCCTCCTCTACGGCGAGACCCTGGCGCCGGACCGGATCGTGCTGTTCGCGCTGATCTGGCTGGCGCTGGTGCTCTACGCCTACGATGCGATTCGCCACGAGCGCAGACGGCGCGCCACCTGACAGCATCGTCCCGAAAGGCGGTCTGCGGCTTTCGGGACGATGCGGAAACACGGATCTAGGACCTCGTCGGAGAGACGCGATGACCCGGTTCAACCGCATTACCGACATCCCCGGGATCCGCGTCGGCCATGCGGAGGATGCGCGGATCGCCAGCGGCGTCACCGCCCTGATCTTCGAGCGGCCCTTCGCCTGCGCCGTCGATGTGCGCGGCGGCGGCCCCGGCACCCGCGAGACCGACCTGCTCGATCCGGCCTCCACGGTGCAGGCGGTCGATGCCCTCTTCCTGTCGGGCGGCTCGGCCTTCGGGCTCGATGCCGGGGCGGGCGTGGTCGCCGCCCTGCGCGAGGCCGGGC
>NZ_NKUI01000174.1 GCF_014845115.1 Methylorubrum zatmanii
AATCTCCCGCATAGCTCGACCGGATGCAGGCGGATTTCCGCACGGTCTCGACGCATCAGCAGATCGCCTCCAACTTCTCCGACCTCGTCGAGAATCTCGATCCGACCAAGCCGGAGACCGCCGCGCTGATCGCGGCGTTCCAGGCCCCCGAGACGGCCGAAGCCCGGATCGCCCTCGATGGCGGCACGACCGGGACGATGTATGGCCGGCGCCACGTCAAGGTGCAGGAGGTGGCCCGCAAGCTTCTCGAACAGCCCGGCTATGCCGACCTGATCTTCGTCGATGAGGCCGGTCGCATCGTCTACACCACGACCAAGGGTGCGGATTTCGCCAAATCCCTGGCCGACGAGCCGAGCCTGAAGGAGACTGGGGCCGCCCGCCTCCTCGGCCGCCTCAAGAGCGCGACCGATGGCGATGTGCTGTTCGAGGATTACTCGGCCTACCCGGTCGGCCAGGGCCCCTCGGCCTTCATCGGACGCGCGATGACCAAGCGTGCCAACGTCGCGATGGGGACCGCCCAGGCCGCCGAGCGCATCGGCTTCGTCCTGCTGCGTCTGACGCCCGCCCTGTTCGACCAAGTGCTTTCGAAGCGGACGGGAATGGGCGAGACCGGGCAGATCGTCGCGATCGGCCGTGACGGCCTGCTGCGCAACAGCCCGCCCCTCGATCCGCAGGTGCGCGCGGGCGCAGCCGCCACGATGCTCGGCATCGATCCGGCTCGCCTGAGCGACGGCGCCAGCTTCGATTACGTGACGAGCGACGGCGCCCACCTCGCGGCGGTCTCCTCCGCCACGGTGCTCGGCGCCCCCTGGACCGTGATCGCGGAGAAGAGCGAGGCGGAAGCGGTGGCCTCGGTCTCGGCCCTGTCGCGCTCGCTGGCGGTGATCGGCCTCGCGGTCCTCGTGGTCACCTTGCTGCTCGGATCGTTGCTGGCTCGCTCGATCGTCGGCCCGCTCGGGGCCCTGACCCGCTCGCTCAAGGCGCTCGCCGCCCGCGAGGTCCTGGACGAGGTGCCGGGCAGCCGCCGCCGCGACGAGATCGGCGACATCGCCCGCGCCGTCGTGACGATCCGCGATGTCTCGCTGGAGGAGGCGGCGCAGCAGCTTCAGACGACGGAAGCCGCGCGGCTGCGCGAGGAGCAGGCGCGCCGGGCCATGCTGCGTGACCTCGCCGACCGCTTCGAGCAATCGGTCGGCGGCATCGTCACGCGCTTCGCCGATGCGGTGTCCGGCCTCCAGGCCTCCTCGGGCTCGATGCGGGCAGCGGTCGAGGGAACCTCCCACAGTTCGAGCAGCGCGGCGGCGGCGGCGAACCAGACCGCCGGCAACGTCAACACGGTGGCGGTCGCCGCGGAGGAACTCGGCGCGACGGTCGGGGAGATCGGCCGTCAGGTCGAGCAGGCCGCGGAGATGTCGGTCGCCGCCGTCAGCGAGGCGACGCGGACCGAGACGCGGATGACGGAACTCGCCGCCGCCGCCGCCCGCATCGGCGACGTGGTCAACCTCGTCTCCAGCATCGCCAGCCAGACCAACCTGCTCGCCCTGAACGCGACGATCGAGGCGGCGCGGGCCGGCGAAGCGGGCCGTAGCTTCGCCGTGGTCGCCGCCGAGGTCAAGGAACTGGCCAGCCAGACCAGCCGCGCCACCGACGAGATCGGGCAGCAGGTCGCGGCGATCCAGGCGGCCACGGACGGCACCTCGCGGGCCATCCACGGCATCGCCGCCCAGATCCAGACCATGAGCAGCGTCACCGCGAGCATCGCGGCGGCGGTGGAGCAGCAGGGCGCCACGACCCAGGAGATCGCCCGCAACATGACCCAAGCCTCCGCCGGCACCAGCGAGATGACCGCAGAGATCGCGGAGGTCGCCCGTGTCGCGGCGGAAGCCGGCCGGGCAGCGGAAGAGGTGCTGCGCGCCTCCTACGACCTCTCCAACCAATCGGCCGAGCTGAAGGGCGAGGTCGAGCAATTCCTCGCCAACGTGCGGGCCGCGTAGCGCCACACTGAGGAGCCGGGGTTTCGTCTGCCGCCACCGCTTCCTCTCGGGCATCAGGCCCGGGAAGAGGCGGTGGCGTTTATTTTACGAATCTTTCGCTTTCACAGGCAAACTGAACGATCGCTCTCGATTCGGCCCTTACTTTACATCCTGGGCTTACGCTGACGCGTCGCGTGACCCACTTTTTGCCAGCGACTTGTATCGTCTCCGGCTGGATCCAAACTTACCCCGCAGCCTCGACGGCGGGCATTGAATCGGGATCTCCCTATCACCCCCGTCTTGCGAACAGCGCAACCTACTTCAGGTTGCCATCAGGGGGCTCACAGTAGGCCCTTCCCTCAGCGCTCCTTGCACTCTATCGAGTGAAAAGAACCTAGAGTCAGCACGACTCTCACAGGCCCTCATCCCACCCGTTCCCAGTGCAAGCATGGCAGCAAGGTTGATGGATAATTGCGGGTGGGCAGCACGGCTTCTCGATCTTTCTGGAGCGTGCGTCCCCTCCTTGTATCCAGTGTCCGAGGCGTAGGCCTTCGACGTCGGCTGAGAGGGTCGGCTCCGAATCGTTGGCATTAAAACAATACATCAACAAATCATTGAGCAGGACCTAAGATGCAAAAATACAAATTTTCCATCGCAGCATGTGCAAGATGGGAAGAAAAATACATTATTGAATGGATCGAATACCACAAATCTATTGGATTTGAACATTTCTATATATATTCAAACGACGATGACGCCTACACATTAAGAGATGTTCTTTTTCCATATCTAAATAACGACACACCCATCGTTACCTACCGACATTATCCATACCAGGGACAGCAGCGGGCGATTTACCTCAACTATCTGGAGAATCTTAAAGACGAAACAGAGTGGGTTATGTTTCTCGATATCGATGAATTTTTAGCACTTAAAGAGCACGCCTCTATCGGCGAATTCATGCTAGATTATGAAAATGAATTTGATAGCGTATACTTCAATTGGTTTTATTTTGGAAACTCGGGACACAAGACGCGCCCGGACGGCAACGTCCTATTGAACTACACTCAAAGAAAATCAAAGCTTCACCCTTACACCAAACACATTACCCGCACGCAAGCCATCGACCTTAGCAAAATGTCTAAGACCGGGGCCGTATATGAACATTTCTGGCATTACTGGGAAAGTATTCCAGGATTATCCATCCGCTCATGCAACGTAATTAAGAACGATGAGATGGGCAAATATTACAAAAACTTTCCGTCACAAGCAGAAGATTACCTCCTTTCAGAAAGGAACTCAGAAAGAATCATGAATAAAGCGGTGATAAATCATTATGCCATTAAATCGGAAGATGATTTTTTACGCCGTGTAGAACGAGGAACGCAGGGGGATTTCCGCGGACAAACCATGTGGAGAGATCTTTACACTAGCAACAAACACATCGAAGAGCTTGCCTCGATGAATGAGGTTACCGATAACTTCCTCTTTGAAAAATGGAAGTCCAGGGTCCGTGATATCCCTGACATCCATGCCCTCGTTGCCCCCGCTGGTATCAATATTGCCCCTGGAAAAATCGCGACTCAAAGTTCGCTTTCACGCTGGTCGATCGGGAGCACGCTGTCAGAGGATGCTCAAGGAGCTTTATCAGGGAAACCCTCAGGACATTACAGCTTTCATACCGATCTGGAAATGCACCCATGGTGGATGATCGATTTGCAGGACATTCATAATGTGAAATCAGTCAGAATTTTCAACATCGGGTAATGG
>NZ_NKUI01000175.1 GCF_014845115.1 Methylorubrum zatmanii
TAAGCGGCAGATGGACGGTCGGGCCAAGCTCGATCTGCTCGAAGCGCGGCTGATCGGCACCGGGTGACGTACCTGCATCGAGAGTGCGCCAGACCCCTTTTTCCACGCCGATTCTCACCAGGATTGCGTGAGTGGCGTTCGATACGGAGTTCGCTCGATCAAAGCAGGCTCCCTATCGGCAAGCCCGCGCGGCGCCTGAGCGAGGTCCAAAGCCGCCATCCCGAAGGGATCAACCGGTTTTGGTATGAGTTGCCTGGGGCTCTTCCGATTATCCGCGACGGGGATGAGCAACTCTGCGGCCGAAAAAAACGCCCGCTCGGGGGAGCGGGCGCGAAGTGGGGCAGGAATCGCAGGAATGTCGGCGTAGCCGGGGCCGATGACGGGCCCGGGCGGTGGAAGGGGTCAGCCCTCCTTCTTGGAGAGAGCCACGGCGACGAAGCGAGTCTGGCCCTTGGCGCTCTTCACCCGCATCAGCACCGCCTTGCGGCCGTTCGATTCGGCAGCGCGGATCTGCGCCTGGACGTCGGAAGGCTTCGACACGCTGGTACCGGCGACATCGAGGATCACGTCACCCTGGGCGATGCCCTTCGCGGCGGCCGGACCGTCAGGATCGACATCCATCACCGCCACACCCTCGTCGCCGAGGCCGACATCCCCCGCCGGTGCCAGGCTGAGGCCGAGGCGGGGCTGACCGCCCTGGAAGCTGTCGCCGCCGCGGCTCGCCACCTTGCCGTCGCTCGGCAGCACGCCGAGTTCCACCGTCGCGGTGTCGCTCTTGCCGTTGCGGAGATAGGCGAGCTTCACCTCGGTGCCCGGCTTCAGCCCGGCGATGCGGCGCGACAGGTCGCGGGCATCGTTGACGGGAGCACCGTTGACCGACTCGATCACGTCACCCGATTTCAGTCCGGCCTTGGCCGCCGGGGTGCCGCTCTCGGCGTGATCGACCAGGGCGCCCTTGGCCTTGTCGAGACCGAGGCCGTCGGCGATGTCCTTGGTCACCGGCTGCACCTGCACGCCGAGATAGCCACGGACCACCTTGCCGTCGGTGCGAAGCTGATCCACCACCGTCTGCACCGTCTCGGCGGGGATCGCGAAGGCGAGGCCGACCGAGCCGCCGGAGGGCGAGGCGATCGCCGTGTTCACGCCGACGACCTCGCCGTTGACGTTGAAGGTCGGGCCGCCGGAATTGCCCTTGTTGATCGGCGCGTCGATCTGCAGGAAGTCGTCATAGGGGCCGGCGCCGATGTCGCGGCCGCGGGCCGAGACGATGCCCGCCGTCACCGTGCCGCCGAGGCCGAACGGGTTGCCGATGGCGACCACCCAGTCGCCGACCCGGGGCGCGCCCTTGCCGAATTGGACGTAGGGGTAGCTGCCGGCCTCGGTGATCTTGAGGAGGGCGATGTCGGTCTTGGCATCCTTGCCGATCACCTTGGCATCGAGGGTGCGGTTGTCGTCGAGGGTGACCTGCACGGTCTTGGCGTGATCGACGACGTGATTGTTGGTGACGACGTAGCCGTCGCCCGAGATGATGAAGCCGGAGCCCACGGCACCGCGCTCGCCGCGGCGCTGAGGCGTACCGCCACCGGGACCGCCTTGGCCGAAGCGCTTGAAGAACTCGCGCAGCTGCGGCGGAACCTGCTGCATGTTCGGCGCGCCGGAGCCGTCCTCGTCGTCGTCGGCGCTGTCGTCGAGCTTCACCTTCACGGCGACGACGCCCGGCTTCACCTTGTCGACCACGTCGGCGAAGGAACCCGGCGGGTGCTCGGGCGCGGTGATCGGGCTTTTCGGCAGCGCCTGGGCATAAGCCGGCGTGGCGGGTTGCGTGAGGCCGAAGCCGGCCGCGCCGCCCGCGACGAGGGCGGCCGCGGCAACGGAGGCGAAGGCACGGCGGCGAACGGTCAGGGTCATGGAGGTCTCCGACGGACAAACGTTCCGGTCGGCCGCCCGACGGGACCCGAAGGTCGGGGCGGCGATCCGTTGCAAGAGTCCTAGAGCCCGCCGCCTGACCGCCGGATGGCGCGAAGATTACGGTTTGGACAGGTCTGGCGCCGTCGGCATGGCAGCGAGGCCGGCGCGCCAGCGCAGATCGGCCAGCAACCCGAGCGGGTGGGTGTCGAGCACCGGCGTCATCGGCAAGCCGGCGGCGTGGAGGAGCCGCGCCGCCCAGTGATTGCAGACATTGGCGTAGGAGAACCGGCCCCGCGCCTCGTAGAACAGGCTCGGGCCGTAGAGGCCCGGCCCGCTATCGATAGGAAGGCCGGCGGTGAGGCGGAAGCTCGCTTCGAGGCGCGCCAGCAGCCGGGCGAAACCCTCCCGCGAGACCGGAACCGGAACGATGTCGGCCCGGGGAAAGCTGGCGCGGGCGGGGCCAACGAGGCCGACCACCTGGATCACGCCCTCGCTGCCGCCGGGGGTGAACAGGGCGGAGAGGGCGAGCCGCCAGTCGAAGGCGGCGAGCGTCGGCGTCGCCCGGTAGAAGCGGGCTTCGCCCCAGCCGAATTCGAGGGCGTCATAGGCGCGAAAGCGCGTCGCGATGCTGCGCAGGGCGGCGCCGGCCCCCTCCCCCGTCAGGCTCTCGCGGCGCAGGACGAGGCCGGAATGCCAGCCGTGGCTGACGAGGAACACGGTCTCGCTCTCCGCCCCGGAGGGCGGGTAGAGCATCGGGTCACCGGATCGCGCCGTCCAGATCGTGACGATCAGGAGCGCGGCGGCCAGCCCGGCGAGGGCCAGGCCGAGCCGCCGCAGCCACCTCATGCGTCGCTGAGCCGGGCCAGAGCCTCCTCGATCTTGGCCAACCGGGCGGCCTCGCCGTCGCGGCGCTCGCGCTGCTCGTCCACCACCTCTTCGGGCGCGCGGGCGAGGAAGTCGGCATTGCCGAGCTTGCCGTCGATCTTGCCGATCTCGGCCTTGGCCTTGCTGGCCTCCTTCTTGAGGCGCGCCACCTCCGCCGCGAGATCGACGATGCCCTCCAGGGGCAGGGCCGCCACGCTGCCGCGCACGAGGAGCTGCACCGAGTTCTTCGGCGCGGCCTCGACGAAGCCGATCTCGGAGAGCCGCGCGAGGCGGGTGAGGGTCTCGCTCCAGCGGCCGACACGGGCCCGCACCGTCTCGTCGGCGGCGACCAGCACCAGCGGCACCTGGGCGCCGGCCGGGACGTTCGTCTCGGACCGGGCCGAGCGCACCTCGGAGATCAGGTCGACCAGCCAGCCGATCTCGGCCTCGGCCTGGGCATCGGCATAGGCCGAGAGGTCGGGCCAGGATTCGAGGGTGAGCAGGCCGCGCGGCGCCGAGAGGGCCTGCCCCTTGATCGCCCACAATTCCTCGGTGAGGAACGGCATGAACGGGTGCAGCAGCTTGGCGATCTGATCGATCAGGAAGGCGATGGTCGCCTGCGTCTCCGCACGGGCCGCCGGATCGACGCCCTCGCCCTGAAGCACGGGCTTGGCCAGTTCCAGATACCAGTCGCAGAACACGTTCCAGACGAAGCGGTAGGCCGCCGCCGCCGCATCGTTGAAGCGGTAGACGGTGATGCCCTGCGCCACCTCGGCCACCGCTTTGGCGGCCTCGGTCAGGGCCCAGCGGTTGAGCGTCTCGCGCACCGCCTCGGGCTTGAAATCGGCCTTGAGTTCGCAGCCGTTCATCTCGGCGAAGCGGGCCGCGTTCCAGAGCTTGGTCGCGAAGTTGCGGTAGCTCTCGACCCTTTGCGCCCCGAGCTTGATGTCGCGACCGGGGGCCGCGAGCGCCGCCAGGGTGAAGCGCAGGGCATCGGCGCCGAAGCGGTCGATCAGATCGACCGGATCGACCACGTTGCCCTTCGATTTCGACATCTTGGCACCCTTCTCGTCGCGGACGAGGGTGTGCAGGTAGACCGTTTCGAAGGGCGCCCGGTCGGTGAGGTGCAGGCCCATCATCATCATCCGGGCGACCCAGAAGAAGATGATGTCCTTGCCCGTCACCAGGGTGTTGGTGGGGTAGAAACGGGCGAGTTCCGGCGTCTTGTCGGGCCAGCCCAGGGTGGAGAACGGCCAGAGCGCGGAGGAGAACCACGTGTCGAGCACGTCGGGATCGCGGGTCAGCGCGACCTCGCCGCCATGCCGGGCCTTCGCCTGCGCCAGCGCGTCCTCCTCGCTCTCGGCGACGAAGATCCCGCCCTCCGGGTCGTACCAGACCGGGATCTGATGGCCCCACCAGAGCTGGCGCGAGACGCACCAGGGCTCGATGTTCTCCAGCCACTGGAAGAAGGTCTTCTCGTAGTTCTCGGGGACGAACTTGGTCTGCCCGTCGCGCACGGCCTGGAGCGCGCGTTCCGCCAGCGGCTTGACGTTCACGTACCATTGGTCGGTGAGATAGGGCTCGATCACCACGCCCGAGCGGTCACCGTGCGGCACGGCATGGGTGTTGGGCTCGATCGCCCGCAGCAGACCCTGCTCCTCCATCAGCGCGACGACGCGCTTCCTGGCCTCGAACCGGTCGAGACCGTCGAGGGCGAGCGCCGCCTCCTCCGGGGCTGCACCTTCCAGGAAGGCGGCATTGCCGGCGATCTGGATGCGGGCCTCGGCATCCAGCACGTTGATCGGCCGGCAGCCGTGGCGGCGCCCGACCTCGAAGTCGTTGAAATCGTGGGCCGGCGTAATCTTGACCGCGCCGGTGCCCTTCTCGGGATCGGAATAGGCGTCGGCGACGATGGGGATCAGGCGGTTGACCAGCGGCAGGCGCACCCGCTGGCCGACAAGGGCGGTGTAACGCTCGTCCTCCGGATGGACGGCCACGGCGGTGTCGCCGAGCATGGTCTCGGGCCGTGTGGTCGCGACGGTGATGATCGCGCCCGTCGGCGTGCCGGCTGCATCCACGACGGGATAGTCGAAGTGCCAGAGATGGCCCTTCACCTCGATCTGCTGCACCTCGAGGTCCGAGATCGCGGTCTGGAACTTCGGATCCCAGTTCACGAGGCGCTTGTCGCGGTAGATCAGACCCTGGGCATGCAGGTCGACGAAGGTCTTGAGCACGGCCCGGCTCAGGCCCTCATCCATGGTGAAGCGTTCCCGCGACCAGTCGCAGGAGGCGCCGAGCCGCTTGAGCTGGCCGATGATGGTGCCGCCGGATTCCTCCTTCCAGGCCCAGACCCGGCGCAGGAACTCTTCGCGCCCCAGTTCGCGCCGGCCCGGCTGCTGCGTCTCCATCAGCCGGCGCTCGACGACCATCTGGGTCGCGATGCCGGCATGATCCGTGCCCGGCTGCCACAGCACGTCCTTGCCCCGCATCCGCTCGAAGCGGACGAGGATGTCCTGGATCGTGTTGTTGAGGGCATGGCCCATATGCAGCGAGCCCGTCACGTTCGGCGGCGGGATCACGATGCTGAAGGGCTCGGCACCGGCCCGCTCGGGGCGGCCGGCGCGGAAGGCCTGGGCTTCTTCCCAGGTCGCGGAGACGCGTGCCTCGACGGCGGTGGGATCGAAGGTCTTGTCCATCATGGGCGGAGCGGGCTTTTCAAGGCGGGCGGCGTCTTCGAAGACTGTCCCCGCCGCTATCGGCCCGCTGCGGTGCCGCCGTCAACCGGGCACGGCCTTGGCCCTCGTTTCGGCGCGCGGTCTTTCGACGAACCGGTTTCCGCTTCGCCGGAATGGGTTCTAGCGACCGCGGGCGACCCGCTCGATCTCGGCCCGCACCAACCGCTCGACCATGTGCGGAAGGTTGTCGTCGAGCCAGCTCTTGAGCATCGGCCGGAGCATCTCCTTGACCAGATCCTCCAGGGTGCGGGCATTGTTGGAGAGCACGGTGTGCGCCAGCAGCTGGAAGTTCTGCCCGACGCTCTCGACCGTGCTGCCGGAGACGAGCCGTTCGGTCGCCTCCTCCTCCACGGCCGCCCGAATCCGCTCGGCGGCCTTGGGGGCGGGCGTGGAGGAGGAGGCGAC
>NZ_NKUI01000176.1 GCF_014845115.1 Methylorubrum zatmanii
CCAGGGGATCTGGACGCGCCCACTGCGCGTCGTTCAGCATCAGCCCGCTCCATCCAGAGGACAGAAAACGCTCACACCCCCAAGACGTTCAGGCGACGACAGACCCTAGTCATCTTCGCTACACTATCAGACATTCAGGGCGTTCAGCGCCCGTTCGATGCGCGTCCGTTCAGCCACGCCGAGGGGGAGGATTGGCCGAGGAGGCTGTGCATCGGTCAGCCCCAACAGGTTCGCCGCGGCATAGACCACCCGCAGGCTTCCGTGTTGCTTGAACAGGTCCCAGAGCGGTTCGAAGGTCGTGTCGAGCCGCCGCACCTCTGCCACGTCGCCTGCTTGGGCTGCGCGCATCAGGGCGAGGGAGGGCTGCGGCAGGAGGCCGCCGATCACGCTGTACCACGCCACGCCGCCCGCAAGCACGGCCTCCGCCGCGTGCCAGTCGCCGCTGTAGCCCACGGCGAACGCAGCGGGCAGGAGCGCGCGGAGAGCATCGACCTTCCCCTCCACCTCGCTCGGTGTGGGAGCAGGGTTCTTCACGGCGAAGATGCCGTGCACCTTGGCGAGGCGTGCTAGGAGATCGTCGCTGAAGGTGAAGTGCGTCGTGCTCGGGTTGTTGTAGATGCAGAGCGGCAGGTCGGTGGCCGCCGCTACGGCTGCGAAGTGCTGGAACACCTCCTCGTCGGTGAGCGGCGTGTAGGAGACGGGTGCAAGCAGCAGCCCGTCCGCTCCGGCCGCCTGGGCGTCCCGCGCGAGATCCTGGGCATCGTCCGTGCGAAGGGCACCGACCCCCACGATGAGCGGCACGCGGCCACCGACGCACTCGGCGGCGGCCTCAATGGCCCGCCGCCGCTCCGTTCGCGTTAGATAGGCGTAGGTGCCAGTGCTGCCGAGCAGCCCGACCGAGTCCACCCCCGCCTCCTCCAGCCGCCGGAGCAGCGTGGCAAGGGCATCGGTGTCCACACGCCCCTCTTCGTCTGTGGGTGTGATGGGGAATGCTGAAAGCCCGTAGAAGATCGACATTGTAAACCCGCCAAGGATGAACGCCAGTTCTGGCCCCTCGAGCGCTTGCCTTCCGAGCGGGCGATTGGCTTCCGTTGCCGGGACCATACCGACACGCTGGCCTGCCGAGAACGGCCATTTCCGCGCGATCGAGGTGGGCCAGTTGGCGGAGGAGCAGGGCGCACGCTGATCTCATCGCCGCGGTTGGGACCCGCCTGCCCCGGGATCTACAGGCCCAGGATCTGCCGTTTGTTAAAAAGGGGCTAACGTCAGCTTCCCGCCGAGGCTGTGTGAAAACGAAGGCACGCTGCGAGACCGTAGAACAATCCTCTATTCAGCGAGCATTGCAAATCGCCAGATAACCATATTGATGCCGGTAAAGCCTCCATTTTGGCGCTGTCCAGAGCGTCTTGGCGAATATCCTTCTACTTCAATCGATGGCTTCCACGTTTTCACATAGCCTCCACCCCGAGCCCCCTCTGGTTGTGCGACTACGCATGTATGAAAAACGACCGTTTGATTTACACCGGTTTAGGCCCTCGCAACGATCTGGCTATGTGTTTGTAAGGCGTAGGGATGCCGTCTCCGGCTGTAGGAGCAGAGGGTGCGATCTTATCGGGCTTGATGTGGTCAACATACGCTTCATCAGCGCGTTCAAGTTTGGGCTGCTCCATATCCGGTTTGCTCAGGCGTCCCGCTCTATGGCAGCGCGATGCATCGCCCTGACCTCGCCTTCCGCGCCTGCCTCATCCTCGTCCTAGGGCTCGCCACCTTCCTGCTCGGCTACCCGGCCGCCTTCCTGGCCAGTCACGGCCTCGACATACGCGCATGGCCCGCCTTGCCCGGAACCCCGATAGCCTGGTTCACGCCAGAGGGCAGCGGCTCGGGCGCGTGGCTCGCTCTCCTCGTCCGAATGGGCCGGACCTACCTTAACATGGTGCTGGGTCGGTCACAGGCGCTCCCCGGTGGCGGGCGTGAGGCCTTCGGCATCGTCTGGGGAGCCGCCGTCGCGCTGGGCGTGCTGATCCTGATGGGCGGCCCGCTCGTACCGCTGCGTCACCGCCTGCGCCGCTTCGGCGATGCCGACTTCGCCTCACCACGCGCGCTCGCCCGCATGCGCAAGGGGATCGAGCTCGGCCTCGACCCCAGGACAAACCAGGCGGTGCGCGTCCAGGTCGAGGGCAACCTGCTCACGATCGCGCCGCCGCGTTCCGGCAAGACCAGCGGTTTGATCCTGCCCAACCTCGCCTTCCCGGAACCCGGCGCCTGGGCCGGTCCCGCCGTGGTGATCGACCCCAAGGGCGACGTGGTGCGCGCCGTGCGGCGTCGGCGCGAGAGCATGGGCCAGAGGGTGTATGTGCTCGATCCGCTCAACCTCGCCGGCGGCACGGATCGCTGGGATCCGCTGCTGGGCCTCGACCCTGAAGATGTGCTTGAGCTGCAAAGTATGGCTCGCGCCCTCCTGCCCGAGGCCGACCGGACCAGCGAGGCTGGTGCCTTTTTCCGCGACCGCGCCGGCGTCCTCATCGTGGCGGCCCTGCAGTGCGTGATCCGCGCCGGACGGGGCGTACCGGAGGCCGCCGCCCTGGTGCGCGATCCCAAGGCACTGCGTGCCACGCTGGAGGGGTACGACGACGCCGTCGCCCAGGACGCGCGCGGCATCCTCGACTCCGACGACGAGAAGAGCCGCGCCAGCATCCTCACGACTGCAGCGCAAGGCTTCAGTTGGATGCTGGACGCGCGCATGCAGCAGGTGGTGACCGGCCACAGCTTCAGCCTCGATGCGCTCTGCGCGGGCGACACCGACCTGTACATCGTGCTGCCGGCCGACGACCGCCGTAAGGAGCTCAGCGCCTACGTGCGCTGGCTGCTCGCCGCCCTGTTCAGCATCGTGCGGCGTACACCCGTGGCGGAGCGTCTTCTCGTCATCATCGACGAGGCCTACGTGCTCGGGCGCTTCGACGCGATCCTGCGCGGCGCTGGCGAGCTGCCGGGCTACGGCGTGTCGTTGTGGACCTTCTGGCAATCGGAGGCCCAGATCACCGACACCTACGGCGAGGCGGGCGCTGCCATCCTGCGCGACACCGCTGAGGCCCTGATGCTGTTCAATATCTCGGGCGCGCAAGGCGCGGAGCGCGAGCGCTGGTCGAGTGCACTGGGCACCTTCACGGGTGTGCAGGAGACGGTGTCACGCGACCCCACCACCGGCCGGGAGACGAAGAGCGTGGCGCCCGGACCCGAGGCGCTGGTGCCAGCCTCCGAGCTCGCCCGCCTGACCCAGCGCCACACCCTGGTGTTCCTCAACAGCGCCGCCTACACTACCGACCCGCTCAAGCTGCGCAAGACACTCGCCCACCGCGATACGCGCTTTGCCGGGCTGCTCGACCCGGTCGCGCCGGTGCGAGCCACCGCCTGAGGGCCGCACCCGCGCTCATCAGGCCGCGTCAACGCCGGCCTGGGGCGCTGCCCCCTTATCGGGAGAGATCGAGCCCGGTGCGCCAGACCGTGCCGTGGCCGTAACGCTGGCCCGAATACCAGACCCGGATCTGTGCCACCTGCGCGTCGAGCCGCTCGACCGGGACCCAGGTTCGGGCCGGAAACGTGTAGCTCTCGACGCGGCCGTCCGGACCGATCAGGTTGCTGGCCAACGCCTGCGTCGAGATCGCCAGCTGGGGAGTGGCAGACCACGCTGTGTACAGCCACACGCCCGTGATCCCGGCTAGGCCGAGTACGGCCGGGTGCAGGAGCTGACGCAGCGCGGCCGCACCGAGGCGGTGAACCAGCGCCCGCAACCGGCCTCCCGGTCGCCAGCGGAGCTGCGGCCGGGTGAGATCGGCCTGAAGCGAGCGGCGCAGGCTGATCCGGTCCGGGCCCACCAGCGCCGGATCGTCGAGGTGGGCCAGGCGCTCGTGCGGCGGCAACCGCAGGAGCTCGGCCAGCCGCGCCCGGCTGGCCTGCTGCACGCGCTGCGTGGCCGCCCGCTCGGCCTCCTGCGCCGCATGCAGCCGCGCCTCGACCGTGGAGGGTGGTGTGCGGGAGGGAGGGCGTACCACGGGCCTTCAGCCCTCCAGCCAGCGTGCCGCCGGACCTGCGGCCTGCATGGCCTTGGCCCGGAAGCGGGTGAGATCCTCGACGATGCGGCCGGCCTCGGCGAAGCCGAACCGGTCGGTGAGGCTGTCCTCGGCGGCGGTGAGGTCCTCGCCGATGAAGCGTAGGCCCCCCTTCTGCAGGAGGTCGTTGGCGCGCTCGTCGAGGCTGAGCTTCTCCAGCCGGGTCAGGGTGACGTCCTTGAAGGCCTTGAGTGCCTTCGGGTCGACCGGTCCCTCGATCTGATTCTCAACGGCAAAGCGCGCTGCCGTGAACGGCTTGGCGAGGTCGAGCAGGACGGGGGCGTTGGCGAGCGCGCCGGGCTCGCTGGTGAGCACGACCAAGAGGCCGAATTCCACGCCGCGGCGGGCATAGCGCGCTTGCGCCTCGCCGATCAGCGGCAGGAGTGAGCCGGCCGTGTTGGCGCCGACATCGACGATGACGGGCCCTTGCGCGGCCGCGATGGCGTTGAGCGGCCCGTCGAACTCCGCGCGCGCGGCGGCGCCCCCGGTGCGGTTGATCTCGCCGCGCTCGGCTCGGACGGGGAAGAAGCTGACCCGGTCCTCCAGTTCGACCAGGCGGCGGTTGGCCTCGATCTCGATGAGGTGGGCGGACGGCAGGCACTCGGCGAGCGCGCGCACCAGCACGGTCTTGCCGGAGCCGCCCT
>NZ_NKUI01000177.1 GCF_014845115.1 Methylorubrum zatmanii
GGCCCTGTGGCGCCTGCGCGAGCTGCTGCCCGAGGTGCAGAAGGCGGAGGGCGGCTCGATCAAGCACGATGTCTCGCTGCCGCTCTCCCGGCTCGCCGACTTCCTGGACGAGGCGAGCGCCGCCTGCGAGGCCGAGATGCCGGGCCTGCGCCCCTGCCCGTTCGGGCATTTCGGCGACGGCAACATCCACTTCAACCTGACCCAGCCCGTCGGCATGGAGAAGGCGGCTTTCCTCAGCCAATGGAGCCGCTTCAACCGCATCGTTCACGCCATCGTCGAGCGGATGGACGGCTCGATCGCCGCCGAGCACGGCATCGGCCTGATCAAGCGTGACGAACTCGCCCGCACCGCCGATCCGGTCGGCCTCGACCTGATGCGGCGGCTGAAGGCGGCCCTCGACCCGCGCGATCTGCTCAATCCGGGAAAGGTCGTGGCCCTCTCCGACGACCCGCCGCCCGCCCTTCCGGTCTGAGCGCCGACCGGACCGGTCCGGGAGGTGACGGGTCGCACCGGGGAACCCGGACGGCCACAAACTCGTTATTGTGCGGCGCACAAGAAAGCGTCATGATCCGGCTCATGAGACGGGAATCAGCCTTGCGCGCAATCGGAAAGGCGCGCCGGATGATGAGATCGTTAACCCGAAAGGATCGACAATCGCCCTCTGCGACGGACCGAAACAGGGTGAACCGCCACCGTTTCGTCGCATGACGTTTTTATCGATTGCCCCATGCTGCGCTGCGGTGCCGCTTCCCCGGGAAGTGCCGCGCCGGGCTCGGCGGGAGACGGTCTGAGCGTTCCCGTCGCCAGTGATCTTGAAGGAGACGACAATGCCCACCTCACAGGCTCGGGTCCCCACCGCTGAAGCCAGTCGCTACCTCAAGCAGCTCTGCCGCCATTGGAGCCACAAGTTCCCGGTGGAAGAGATCGGCGACAAGGGCCGGGTGCCGTTCGGCGAGGATCGGATCTGCACCTTCGAGGCCAGCGCCGACGCCCTGTTGATGCAGGTCGCCACCCCCGATCCGGCCGGGCTGACCCGACTGGAGAATGTGGTGTCCGATCATCTCCTGCGCTTTGCCTTCCGCGAGAATCTGGGCGAGATCACGTGGTCGCGCGCGGCCTGAGCCGCGGATCGGCCTGACGGGCCGCTCCGATCGGGGCTCGGGCGCGGGGGGACAGGACAGCCTGGAGAACCACGCCCATGAGCCAGATACCGGGAACGGCCGCCCTCCCCTTCGCCGAGCGCCTCGACCGGCTTGCCGAGGTCGCCGTGCGGGTCGGCCTCGGGCTCAGGCCGGGGCAGGAACTGGTGATGACGGCGCCGCTGGAGGCGGTGCCCCTGGCCCGTGCCATCACCGAGCATGCCTACAAGGCCGGGGCTTCGCTGGTCACCACCTTCTACGCGGACGATGCCGCCACGCTCGCCCGCTTCGCCCACGCCCCCGACGAGGCCTTCGACAAAGCCGCCGGGTGGCTCTATTCCGGCATGGCCGAGGCCTACCGCAACGGCGCGGCGCGGCTCGCCATCTCCGGCGACGATCCCTCCCTGCTGGCGGGTCAGGATCCGGCCAAGGTCGCCCGCGCCAACCGCTCGCGCTCCCAGGCCTATGTTCCCGCCCTGGAGCTGATCGCGGGGTTCTCGACCAACTGGACCATCGTCTCGGCGGCGACCAAGCCCTGGGCGCGCACGGTCTTCCCGGATCTGCCCGAGGATGAGGCGCTCGCCCGTCTGTGGGACGCGGTGTTCGCCGCCTCCCGTATCGATCACGCCGACCCTGTGGCGGCCTGGAGCGACCATAACGGCGATCTGCGCCGCCGCACTGAGCGGCTCAACGGCGCCCGCTTCGCGGCTTTGCGCTTCTGGGGGCCCGGCACCGATCTGACCGTGGGGCTGGCCGACGACCACGAATGGTGCGGCGGCGCCACGACGGCCAAGAACGGCATCCTCTGCAACGCCAACATCCCGACCGAGGAGGTGTTCACCACGCCCCACAAGGCGCGGGTGGAGGGCACCGTCTCCAGCACCAAGCCCCTCTCCTATCAGGGCACCCTGATCGACGACATCCGGGTCCGCTTCTCGGAGGGGCGCATCGTCGAGGCGCAGGCCCGCACCGGCGGCGACGTGCTCGCCAGGGTGCTCGAGACCGACGAGGGCGCCGCGCGCCTCGGCGAGGTGGCTCTGGTGCCCGCCTCCTCGGCGATCTCCGCCTCGGGCCTGCTGTTCTACAACACCCTCTACGACGAGAACGCCGCCAGCCACATCGCCCTGGGGCAGGCCTATTCCAAATGCTTCCGCAACGGCGGCGAGGGCCTGAGCGAGGTGGATCTGGCCGAGCGCGGCGCCAACCGCAGCCTGATCCATATCGACTGGATGATCGGTTCGGCCGAGATCGATGTCGACGGCCTCACCGCTGAGGGAGAAGCGGTGCCGGTGATGCGCGCGGGCGAGTGGGTCGATTGATTTTTCGTCGGCGCGTTCTCCGTCATCGCGCGCCAAATGGCGAAACGATCCAGCGGCGCGGCGTTTCCGGACAGCGCGCCCTGAATTGCTTCGGCTGAGTCTCGGGACGGTTCCTCAGGGGAACATGAGGGCTTGCGGTCAGACGCTGTCTGTCGTTGTGCCCTTCGGCAGCATGGCGGGGCGCCAGCGGCGATGCATCCATAGCCACTGGCCGGGATGCTCGCGCACCCATGCCTCGACCACCGCCGTCATCGCCTGCATTGCCCCCTGAACGTCGATCAGCCCGTCCGGGCCGCGCGGCAAGTCGAGGGGCGGCGTCAGTTCGAGCAGGAAGCGGCCGCCCGCTTTCCGCACCACGCGGGCACCGTGGACGGGGCAGTCATAGTGCCGGGCGAGCTTGCCGAGCAGCGGGTTGACCAGGACCGGCCGGCCGAAGAACCGCACCACGACGCCGCGGGTGAAGTGCTGATCGATGAGCTGGCCGAGATGGCCGCCGCGCTCCACCACACCCTGCATGGCGAAGACCGAACCGGGGCCGGAGGCGGCGAGCCCGCCCATGGTCTTGCGCCGCACTTCCTGCACGAGCTGGGCGGCGGCCGGGTTGTTCGGCGGCCGGAACACGGCGGTGGTCTCCAGGCCGAACTTCTCGGCACAGATCGCGGGCAGTTCCCAATTCGCCAGATGCGCGGAGAAGATCAGGCCCGGCTTGCCGTCGTCGCGGATCGCGTAGAACTGCTCCAGCCCGCGCACCTCCATACGCTGGGTTGCCGCGTTGGCGGGGTCGTAGTCGAAGATCGTGTCGAGATGGGCGTATTCCGCGCCGGTCCGGCCGAGATTCTCCCAGGCTTCCAGGGCGAAGGCCCGTAGCCGCGCCTCGTCCTCACCGGGATAGGCCGCGCGCAGGTTGGCCATCGCCGTCCGGTGCGAGGGCAGGAAGGGACCGACGAAGCGCGCGAGCCGGCCGCCGGCCGCGCTCGCCCGGTCGGTGCCGAGCAGCCGGGCGAGCAGGAACACCGCCCGGATCAGCGGAATGGTCGCGAGGCCCGCCAACCGAGGCAGGTTCCGCCGCAGGATCAGCGCGAGGCGCAGCACAGGCGATTCATCGAGAGAGGAGAACGGTCGGGTCGGAGGGCGGCCATAGAGCATTTTCCGCGAGGAGGCGAGCACACTGCCCCGAAACGGCGAAGGCCGCCGGTCCCTCGCGGGACCGGCGGCCTTCGGATGGTCGTGAAAGGATAGGCGATCAGACGAAGTGTTGGCCGCCGTTGATGGTCAGGGTCGAGCCGGTGACGAAGCCGGCCTCGTCGCTGGCGAGATACTCGACCGCGTGGGCGATCTCGTCGGCCTCGCCGAGGCGGCCGGTCGGGATCGTCGAGATGATCTTGTTGCGGATGTCCTCCGGCACGGCCATCACCATCTCGGTGGCGATGTAGCCGGGAGCCACCACGTTGACGGTGATGCCCTTGGAGGCGCTCTCCTGCGCCAGCGCCTTGGCGAAGCCGATCACGCCGGCCTTGGCCGCGGAATAGTTGGTCTGGCCGGCCTGACCCTTCTGGCCGTTGATCGACGAGATGATGATGATGCGGCCGAAATTGCGGCTGCGCATGCCCTCGATCAGCGGCCGGGTGCAGGTGAACATCGAGTCGAGGTTGGTCTTGATGACCGCCTGCCACTTCTCGAAGCTCATCTTGTGGAACGCGCCGTCGCGGGTGATGCCGGCATTGTTCACCAGGATGTCGATCGGGCCGAGTTCCGCCTCGATGGCCTTGATGCCGGCCTCGCAGCTCGCCAGATCGCCGACGTCGAACTTGAACACCGGGATGCCGGTCTCGGCCTTGAAGGCGTTGGCCGCCTCGTCGTTGCCGCCGTAATTCGCGGCGACCTTGTAGCCCTTGTCCTTGAGGCGCTTCGAGATCGCGGCGCCGATGCCGCGCGTCCCGCCCGTGACCAGGGCGACGCGTTCCTGAGCCATGATTTCCTCCGTGCTCCCGTATCGGGTTCTTGTTACGTCGGTTCGCGAAACACCCGCTAGGCGTGCGGCGGACAGGACAGGGATCCTGTCACCGCTGCTCCGAAGGGCCGTTCGCGCCTCATCCCAAACTGTCTAGCCGGCGGGGTGCGGGCGCGCATCGCATTTAAATTTTACGGAGCCTCAAGCCGTTTTGGGCAAATTCTGCTTGAGATGACGGGTCGGGCGACCGGGGATCGCCCTCCCCTCGCGGTGCCGCTTCTCCGATGTCGGGGCGGGTTTCGCCCCGGCACGGAAAGACTGGCGCGCTGGCGTCAGACGCGCTCGACGCACATGGCGACGCCCATGCCGCCGCCGATGCACAGGGTGGCGAGACCCTTCTTGGCGTCGCGGCGCTTCAGCTCGTGCAGCAGGGTGATGAGGACGCGGGCGCCCGAGGCGCCGATCGGGTGGCCGATGGCGATGGCGCCGCCATTGACGTTCACCTTCTCGTCGTCCCAGCCCATATCCTTGTTCACGGCGAGCGCCTGGGCGGCGAAGGCTTCGTTGGCCTCGATCAGGTCGAGGTCGGACGGCTTCCAGCCGGCCTTCTCCAGCGCCTTGCGGGAGGCCGGGATCGGGCCGGTGCCCATCACCTTGGGATCGACGCCGGCGGTCGCCCAGGAGACGATCCGCGCCAGCGGCTTGATGCCCCGGCGCTCGGCTTCCGAGGCCGACATCAGGACGAGCGCGGCGGCGCCGTCATTGAGGCCGGAGGCGTTGGCGGCGGTCACCGTGCCATCCTTGGCGAAGGCGGGCTTCAGCTTGGCCATCGCCTCAACGGTGGCGCCGTCGCGGATGTACTCGTCGGTGTCGACGATGGTGTCGCCCTTCTTGCCCTTCACCGTGACGGGGACGATCTCCTCCTTGAAGCGGCCCTCCTTGCGGGCGGCCTCGGCCTTGTTCTGCGAGCGGGTGGCGAACTGGTCCTGCTGCTCACGGGTGAGCTGGAAGGCCTGGGCGACGTTCTCGGCGGTCTGGCCCATGTGGTAGCCGTTGAAGGCATCCCACAGGCCGTCCTTGATCATGGTGTCGACGAGCTTGAGGTCGCCCATCTTCTGGCCGCCGCGCAGATACTGGGCGTGGGGGGCGAGCGACATCGATTCCTGGCCGCCGGCCACGATGATCGTGGCGTCGCCGTTGGCGATCTGCTGCATGCCGACCGCGACGGTGCGGAGCCCCGAGCCGCACACTTGGTTGAGACCCCAGGCGGTCGCCTTCTCCGGGATGCCGGCGGCGATGGCGGCCTGACGGGCCGGGTTCTGCCCGGCGGCGGCGGTGAGCACTTGGCCGAAGATCACCTCGTCCACCTCGTCCGGCGAGACGCCGGCGCGCTCCAGCGCGGCCTTGATCGCCACGGCGCCGAGCTCATGGGCCGGCACGCTGCCGAAGGCGCCGGCGAACGAACCCACCGGCGTCCGCGCCGCCCCGACAATGACGATATCTTCGCTGGCTGCCATCGTGACGTTCTCCTCATGCGGCGGCGCGATATTTGGTGGACCAGAATGTCCAGGGCGCAACCTGCCGTTCCCCGGATGAAGAGCCTGCATCCGGGGAAGTCAAGCAGGCTTTCGGATAACCTCGTGGCAACGGGGCCGGACCTGTCGTCGGTGTGGACGGATTCTACGGGGACAGGGGGAAATTGCTGTTTTCGCCGCGCCGCGAAAGCCTTAAGGTTGGATTCGACCATAACAGAGCCCAGCTCGCGCGGGCGGGTAGCCGATCATGGCGGAGCATTCAGCTTTGCGCGGACTCAAGACCGAAGCGGGAGGTGTCGCAACGATGGCCGAGAACGGCAGGGCGCATCAAACCGTCATCAAGAAATACGCCAATCGCCGGCTCTACCATACCGGCACGTCCACCTACGTTACGCTCGAAGACTTGGCGACGATGGTGCAGAACGGTGAGGATTTCATCGTTTACGATGCGCGTTCGGGCGACGACATCACCCGCTCGGTGCTGACGCAGATCATCTTCGAGCAGGAGAACAAGGCCGGCGAGGACAACCTGCTGCCGGTGGCCTTCCTGCGCCAGCTGATCCGCTTCTACGGCGACAGCATGCGCACCATGGTGCCGAGCTTCCTCGAATTCTCCATGGCGAACTTCGCCAAGGATCAGGACGGCTTGCGCGAAAAGCTGGCCCAGAGCTTCGGCCCCTCCGCCTTCCAGCAGGCGCTGCAGGAACAGGTGCGGGCCAACATGACCTTCTTCGGCGATGCGATGAAGATGTTCACCGGCGGGTTCGGCCCCCCTGCCCCGCCGCCGGGCCCGGCCTCCGCCGCGGCCACGCCGCCCGCGCCGGTTTCCGGCGGATCGGGTGACCTCGACGAGCTGAAGAAGCAGATGGCGGAGATGCAGGCCCGCCTCGAAGCCCTGGCGCGAAAGTAGCGCCCGGCTTCTCTCCCCCTCGCGCCCGGTGGCGCGAGACAGATCGTTAAGATCCGGTTAACGTCGGTCCCGGCCTTGCACCCGATCGGGTGTGGGGCCGGAGCCGCGACCGACATGGACCAGTCCGAGACAAATCGTGCCGATGCGGGTCAAATCGCGGGCCCGTCGCGCGCACTCGTGGCCGGAACGGACGCCGGTCCTGCCCCGCGCATCCGCGGGCGTCGCCCGATGGCGGGTTTCCTCACCCAGTTGATCGTCAGCGCCGACCCGACGCTGCGTTCCCCTCGCCCGGAACGCACGAAGGCCGCGGCCGCGCTGTACGCGCGGGCCGCGGCCTCCGCAAAACGAGCCTGAGGGCGCTTTCGGCTTACGCCTCGGCGGACTTCACCTTCAGCACCTGACGGCCGCGATACATGCCGGTCTTCAGGTCGATGTGGTGCGGGCGGCGCAGCTCGCCGGAATCCTTGTCCTCGACATAGGTCGGGGCCTTGAGGGCGTCGGCGGAGCGGCGCATGCCGCGCCGGGAGGGGGAGGTCTTTCGCTTCGGAACGGCCATGGGTGTCTACCTCGGGCAAAAAGGGCGCCCAGGGCATCCCTTGATCGGGGATCGCCGATGGCACCGCGTGGAGTGACGGAGATTCGAGGCGCGCTGTATAACCGCACAAAGGGCGACTGGCTAGAGCGCCGGCTTGCGATGTCAGGGTGTGCTGTGGGCAGCCGAGGCTTCCAGGATCGGAGCCGGCCGCCGCGCCGCGGCGACGGGCGGGCGGGCGATGGCGGCGAGCAGGGTTTCGGATGGGCGGCGCGGCGGCAGCGGCACCTCGACGGCATCGGTCAGAACGACCTGTGCCTCCGGTCCGGCCGGAGGCACAGGTCGTTCT
>NZ_NKUI01000178.1 GCF_014845115.1 Methylorubrum zatmanii
CGCGGCCGGTCACCGCCTCGGGCGGCCCGGTCGCCGATCTCTGCCTGCACTACACCACGGATCTCTCGCCTGGCAGCATCACCGCGCTGACCCTGTTTGCCGAGCCCGTCGCCGCCGGTCACTCGACCGCCTATCTCGGCCTGCGATCCGGCGGAGACGCCCTCGGGCGCTTCGGGCGCGAAAGTTTCGGCTGGATGACCGACCGCTACGGCAATCTCGATGCGCCCGCGATCTATCCGGACAAGGGGGGCTTCCTCACCTGGCTCGACCGCCGGGCCCCGCGCATCGACGGAGGCGACGCCTCCTCCCTCTACGGGCGCCCCGTCTACTGGGCGACCTGGACCGTGCGCCCGCGCCCCGCCGCGCCCTGAGCGGTGACAGACCGGCCGAGGTCGTCACGGTCCGGGGCGATCGGCCGGACGAGGGGCCGCCGGCACGGCGTTGATGGGAAAGGGGCTGTTCGAACCTGACGGGAGAGCGGGCATGACGGTCGCGACACTCGAATCACTTGCTGAACGGCGGGGCGCCGACGTGCTGGTGGAGGTGCTGCGCAGCGAAGGCGTCCGCTACGTGTTCGGCAATCCCGGCACCACCGAGCTGCCCCTCATCGATGCGCTGACCGATGCGTCCGACATCGCCTACGTGCTGGCCCTGCAGGAGGCGAGCGCGGTCGCTATGGCAGACGGCTATGCCCAGGCCGCCCGCCGGCCCGGCTTCCTCAACCTGCACACCGCCGGCGGCCTCGGCCACGGCATGGGCAACCTGCTCAACGCCCAGATCTCCGGCACACCCCTGGTGGTCACCGCCGGCCAGCAGGATTCGCGGCACGTCATCACCGATCCGCTGTTGTTCGGCGACCTCGTGACGATCGCGAGCCCGACCGTGAAATGGGCGCGCGAGGTCACCCACGCCGACCAATTGCCGGTGCTCCTGCGGCGCGCCTTCCACGACAGCACGGCGGCGCCCTCCGGCCCCGTCTTCCTGTCCCTGCCGATGGACGTGATGGAGGCGAGGACCACCGCCCCCCTCGGCGAGATCTCGACCATCGATCACCGCCCGGTGGCCGGCTCCCTCGACCGGCTGGCGGATCGTCTCGCGGCGATCCCGCCGGGGCGCCTCGCCCTGATCGCCGGCGACGAGGTCGATATGAGCGATGCCGCGGCCCAGGCGGTGCGGCTCGCCGACCTGCTGGCGGCACCGGTCTACGGCTCGTCCTGGCCGGCCCATATCCCGTTCCCGTCCGCCCACCCGCTCTGGATGGGCAACCTGCCGACCAAGGCCAGCGGCATCGCCGAGATCCTCGGCCGCTACGATGCGGTCTTCGCGCTGGGCGGCAAATCGCTGATCACGGTGCTCTATACCGAGGGCTCGGCCGTGCCGCCGGGGACGCAGGTCTTCCAGCTCTCGGCCGATGCCCGCGATCTCGGGCGCACATACGCCACGCAGCTTTCGACGGTCGGCGACGTGCGCGCCTCGCTCGATGTGCTGATCCCCCTTCTGGAAGACCGGGTCGCGCCCCGCGCCGAGGCCTATGCCCGGCTGCGGAGCGAGGCGGTGCAGGCCTACGATGCCCGCCGCGCGGCCTTGGCCGCCAAGGCCGAGGCCGCCTTCGCCGATCCGGTGATCCACCCCCTCGTCGCCGCCTCGGAGATCGCCCACGCGGTCGGCGCCGGGATCGCCATCGTCGATGAGGCCCCCGCGACCCTCGGGCATCTGCGCACCTTCCTGCACAGCACCTGGGCGCGGCAATATTCCTCGATCCGCGGCGGCGTGCTGGGCTGGGGCATGCCGGCCTCGGTCGGCTATTCGCTCGGCCTCGACCGCGCGCCGGTGGTCTGCATCGTCGGTGACGGGGCGGCGATGTACTCGCCTCAGGCGCTGTGGACGGCCGCGCACGAGCGGCTGCCGGTGACCTTCGTGGTCATCAACAATGCCGAGTACAACATCCTCAAGCAGTTCATGAAATCGCAGACGCACTACGCGTCGGTGCGGGCGAACCGCTTCATCGCCATGGATCTCACCGAGCCGCGCATCGATTTTCCGGCGCTGGCCGCCTCGATGGGCGTGCCCGCCCGCCGCGTCGAGCGGGCCGGGGACATTGCCGGCGCGGTGGAGGCGGGGATCCGCTCGGGAGAACCGAACCTCGTCGAGATCGTCGTCAGCGCGGCCTGAGCGGCCGCGCCGGGACAGGGATCAGGCCTTGCGGGCCACGGTGAAGCGGGCGGCGTCCTTGAGCACCTGCGCCCGCGCACCCCAGGGGGCGACCGCTTCCTCGCAGACGGCCACCAGCCGGTCGCACTCGGCCCGCGCCCCGTCGAGGCCGAGGCGGTCGACCAGGGTCGCCTTGCCGGCATCCTTGTCCTTGCCGGTGGCCTTGCCCATGGCTTCCGGGGAGGCTTCCCGGTCGAGGATGTCGTCGGCGACCTGAAAGGCTTGGCCGAGCGCCTTGCCGTAGCGCAGGAGGGCGGCGCGCTCGTCGGCATTCGCCCCGCCGACCAGGGCACCGGCCTCCACGGAGAAGGCGAGGATCGCGCCGGTCTTCATCGCCTGCATCCGCAGGGTGTCGTCGATATCCATGTCGGCCGGGCCGAAGCGGCCTTCCGCCGAGAGGTCGAGCAGCTGGCCGCCGACCATGCCGCCGAGGCCGGAGGCGCGGGCGAGGCCAAGGACCAGCTCGGCCCGGATCGCCGGATCGGGCTGCCAGCGCGGATCGGCGGTCACCTCGAAGGCCAGCGTCTGGAGCGCGTCGCCGACGAGGATGGCGGTCGCCTCGTCGTAGGCCTTGTGGACGGTGGGCTTGCCGCGGCGCAGGTCGTCGTCGTCCATGGCCGGCAGATCGTCGTGGACGAGGCTGTAGCAATGCACCAGCTCGACGCCCGCGCCCGCCGCCAGGGCCGCGTCTTCCGCGCCGCCAAGCATCCGCGCCGTCTCGATGGCGAGGAAGGGCCGCAGCCGCTTGCCGCCGCCGAGCACCGCGTGGCGCATCGCCTCCATGAGCCGGGGCGGACGGTCGATCTCGCCGGGCTGCAAGGTCGGCCCGAGCAGATCGACGAGGAAAGTCTCGACGGTGTCGGCGACCTGAGCGAGCCTGTGGGTAAAGTCACCCGTATAGGCGTCCGCCTTGACCGAGGGGTGGGAAGCCTGCGTTGAGGTCATCGGGACTGGCCTGGATCGGGGAGGGGCGGACGCGACGTGGCGGTGCCGGAGGAGAGCGAGGCGGAACGGCACGGGCGCGACCTGCGACGGATTCCAGCGTCGCGGCCTCTCGCGAGGGCCTCCGCGACGCGGATGCCCGCTCCGAGGCGTCGAACCGGGCTGCGGCGCGCCGCAGCCCTGATCACCCTCGCTCCCATTGCCATACTTGCCTTCACGCTCACGCTCGCGCTCGTCTATAGCGTGGTGACCCCGCCCTCAACCCTGATGCTCGGTCGATGGTTGACACTTCAGGGAGCGCAGCGGGACAGCGTGCCCCTGGAGGCGATCGCCCCGGCCCTGGTCCAAGCGGTGTTGGCGTCCGAGGATCAGCGGTTCTGCCTGCACAACGGCGTCGATTGGCGCGCGCTGCGCGAGGTGGTGGACGACGAGGAGGGGCCGAGCCGCGGGGCCTCTACCATCACCATGCAGACGGTCAAGAACGTCTTCCTCTGGCCCGGCCGCTCCTATATCCGCAAAGGTCTGGAGATTCCGCTCGCGGTGATGGCCGACGCAGTCTGGGGCAAGCGCCGCACCATGGAGATCTATCTCAACGTCGCCGAGTGGGGCGAGGGGATCTTCGGGGCCGAGGCCGCCGCCCGCCACTGGTTCCGCAAGAGCGCCCGCGATCTCACCCGCAACGAGGCCGCGCTGCTGGCCGCCGTTCTGCCGAACCCGATCCTGCGCAGCGCCGGCAAGCCGTCGCGCGTCGTGCGCTCGCTCGCCGGGCGCATCCAGAGCCGGATGGGGCAGGTGGACGGGCTGATGGGGTGCTTGAAGCGGTGATCGCGATGGAGCCCGGTCGCCAAGGAGAGGGTGATCTGGGGGAGGGTGGCCTGCCCAACGCCGAGGCTCTTCAATGCAATCGGCCAACGGACCTCGATGATCCATGGACAAGATCGATCTGAAGAAGCGCTTCAAGGAACTCTACAGCGCACCGACGCGGGAGTTCTGCGAGATCCATGTTCCGACCTTGACCTACCTCAAGGTGGACGGTGCGGGCGATCCCAACTCCGCTGCCGCTTACCGCGAGGCGATCACGTGGCTGTACGGCGTTAGCTATGCGGTGAAGTTCGCGGCCAAGGCCCTGGGGCAGGACTACGTCGTGCCGCCGCTGGAGGCGCTCTGGTGGGCCGATGATCCCGGCAGCTTCGTCCGGCGCGAAAAGGAGACTTGGCGCTGGACCGTCATGATCCCGGCACCTGATATTGTCACGGACGCCATGTTCGAGGCCGCAGCGGCGAAGATCGGGGCCAAGCTCGGCCCGCGGCCCGTATCGTTGCGCTTCGAGCCCTACGCGGAGGGTCGCTCACTGCAGATCCTGCACATCGGCCGCTACGACGACGAAGGTCCGACCCTCGCGCGGCTGCACCACGAGGTCATGCCGGGACGGGGAGTGACCTTCAACGGCCCCCATCACGAGATCTACCTGAGCGATCCGCGCAAGACGGAGGCCGCCAAGCTCCGGACGATCCTGCGTCAACCGATCCGGTAAGACGCCGACGGATCACCGAGGCTTCACGCCGTCTCTGCCTCGCACAGCCGCGCCACCGCCCGCTCATAGGCCTTCGCGTCGAACTTCCGGAGCGAGTTCTCGCTCTGGTAGCGCACACTCCCGAAGATCTTGCGCGTCTGCCACGGGCGGTCGTGCAGCCCGAAAATCCAGGCGACGTTGGTGAAGGAATTCGCATCGCGCCCGTCGAGGAAGTAGCGGTTGTTGAGCCGCAGTGTTCGCGCGAAGGCCTCCTCCGGCGAGGGGGACCATTCGAGGATCTTCTTGCCCCAGTACATGCGCAACTGGTTGTGCATGTAGCCGGTCTCGCGCATCTCGCGCATGGCGACGTTCCAGTAATGGTCATGCGTTCGCCCCTCGGCCAATTCCTCCTCGGAATAGAGGGTCGGGCGCGCGTCGTCGGCATGCGCCGCCAGGGTCTTGCGGGCCCAATCCGGCACGGCGCGGGCGTAATCGTCGTAGCCCTCCGTGTGGAAGACGTGGTTCATCGCCAGTTCGCGGCGGACGATGAGCTCTTCGAGATAGGCGGAGCGGTCGTCCCGGTCGCCGTCCTTGGCCCCGCGAATCGCCAGCGCGATCTCCACCGGCGAGATCTGCCCGAAATGCAGGTACGGGCTCATATGCGAGGCCGCCCCGGCCTCCGGCTTGTTGCGGCCGGCGCCGTAGCCCGCGAAAGCCTCGGTCAGGAAGGTCTTGAGGCGTTTCAGGGCCTCGGTATGGCCGCCGCGGAAGCGTTTCACCGGGCCGACGACGGTGTCGAGGGTGAGCGTGGCCAGCAGCCTCTCGGGGTTCGACACGTCGAGCCCGCCCTTCAGCGTCAGACCCTTGGCGGAATGCTCGACCGTCCGTGGCGTCAGGGGAGCGAGATAGTCGTCCCACAGCCGGTGCAGCTTCGGGCGCAGGGTGCGCGCGGCGTATTCATGCTTGGTCGAGGCGGCCTCGACGGGCACCACCACGTCCCCTTCGACTTGGACGATCCGGCACTCCGTTCCGTTCGCGATCTCGCCGTACCAGCGCTTCTGGATCGCGAGATAGCCACGGTCGAGGACGAGCAGGGCTGCCTTTCCGGAGAGATCGATCGCGACCTCGGCCGGCGTGCCGCGACGGACGAGGAAGGCGATGCCGCGCCGCTCCAAGGCGGCCGCAGCGTCGGCCAAGCCCTGGAGCAGGAAGGCGTAGTGCCGGGCATTGGCTTCCGGGAAGCCGTTGGCGCCGTCGAGCAGCCCGAAGCAGACCAAAAGCGGCAACTTCAAACGGTTGGCCTCCTCCACCGCCAGTTCCAGCGCCGGGTTGAAGGGCACGCGCATCGCCTGCTGCATCAGATACAGCACGTAGGAGGCTTCCTCCCGAGGAGGGACATCCCTGAGCAGCCGGATGCGGGCGGATTGGATGGCCATCGTGGTGCGCCCTCTCGGCTCGCGGCCCCGCTTTCAGCCCCTCGCACGCGGGACCGGCCTGGCCACGCCTGGCGCTCAGGCCGATTCGCCCCAAGGTGGATGAGCGGGTCGTCGCGCCAGCGAATGCGCCAGAACGGCAAAGGTTGCGTGCGCTCCCGGGCCGCTCCGCTCAAGGGTTTGCAAGGGAGCGGCAAGGAGACGGACCGGGTCAGAAAAGCCGAGATGCCTCAAGAACATACTGCTGCGGGAGCGGGCTCTCTACTGAAATGGCGCCCGTCACGACTGAGCTTCGGGCCATAAAACCGCCTGAGGCATTTTGGATACAGGGCATGATCGGTGTGCGCGCGCGCACCCGGAAACGCGATTATTGCCGGCCAATCATCTTGAAAAAATCCGTGATCGGATCACTTTGTGCATTGCGGGATCGCGGACGGCGTCCGCCTCCCGCTGCCCTCTTGGGCGTTTCCTCCCTAGACTTCGGGCCGCTCTTTCGGGCGGCTTTTTTTTGTCTCGCGACCGGACTCAGCCGCGGGCCCGGGCGCGGATCATGAAGTTGTCGTAGGTGTATTCCGCCACTTGGAACCAAAGGTATTCCTCGTTCCGGAAGGTCTTCATCGCGTCGTAGATCCGTTTGAAGTCCGGGTTCTTGCCTGAGAGGTCGGCATAGACCTCGTTCGAGGCCTTCAGCGCCGCCTCCATCACGTCCTGCGGGAAGGGGCGAAGCTGCGCGCCGCCGGAGACGAGCCGGCGCAGGGCCTGCGGGTTGCGCGCGTCGTAGCGGGCCAGAACTTCGGCATTCACCTGCGCCGCCGCCCCCTGGAGGATGGCGCGATAGGATTTGGGCAGGCCTTTCCAGGCCTCGGCATTGATCCAGAAATGCAGCATGGCGCCACCTTCCCAGAACCCGGGATAATGGTAGATTGGCGCGACCTTCTGCAGGCCGAGCTTCTCGTCGTCGTGGGGGCCGATCCACTCGGCCGCGTCGAGCGCCTTGCTGTCCAGGGCGGCGTAGATCTCCGGTCCCGGCGTCGCCTGCACCGCCGCACCGAGCTTGGCCAAGACCGTGGCGCCGAGCCCGCCGATGCGCAGCTTGAGCCCCTGCAGGTCGCCGAGGGTCTTGATCTCCTTGCGGAACCAGCCACCCATCTGGGCGCCGGTATTGCCCCCCGGCAGCGCCACGAGATTCTGCTTGGCGAAGATCTCGGCGAACAGGTCGGCAGCGCCGCCTTGCAGCCACCACGCGTTCTGGCCCCGGGCGTTGAGCCCGAACGGCAGGGCGGAGGCCAGGGCGAAGGCGGGATTCTTCGCCATGCCGGAACTGGCCGAGACATGGCCCATCTCGACCTTGCCGCCGCCGACCGCGTCGAGCACTCCTTCGGCCGGAACACCTTCTCCCGCCGCCGAAACCTGAATCTGGAACCGCCCGTCGGTTGCTTCCGCCACGGCCTTGGCGAGGCTCTCCGAGGCGCCGAACAGGACATCGAGGTTGCGGGCGTAACCGGAGGACAGGCGCCAGCGCAGCTCGGGCGCACCCTGCTGGGCACGGGCGGGGCTCGACAATGTCCCGGCCGCGCCGAGACCGGCCGCGAGGAGGGCACGCCGTTGCAGGGTGTTTCGCATGGGGCTCCCGGCTCGTTCCGACACGCTCTCTCCGATGGACGTGCCATACACGCGATGCCCGTGATCGGGAAACGGCCCCGATCCCGCGCCGGCGCCGTCGCTTCCGTGGGCGGGCCGTGATAGCAGGCTCGGCGTGAACACCGAGAATCTCAGCCTCCATACCGTCTGCGGCCTCGACGAACTGGCCGAGCATCAGGCGCGCGGCGTCAGCCACATCCTGTCGATCCTCGATCCCGACCGGGCGGATCCGGAGGCGTTCGGCACCTACGGCACGCATCGGCGCATTGTCCTGCGCTTCCACGATGCGATCGAGCCGGGGCCGGGCATCGTCTTGCCGGAGCGCGAGGACGTGGCGGCGATCCTGGCCTTCGGCCGCGAGGCGGCCGCCGATGGCGGGGAGGTCCACATCCTGGTTCACTGCCATGTCGGCATTTCGCGCTCGACGGCGGCGCTGGCGACCCTGTTCGCGCAAGCAGAGCCCGACACCCCGGCCGACATGCTGATCGCGCGGCTCCACGCCCAGCGGGAGAAGGCGTGGCCGAATGCGCGGATGATCGCCTTCGCCGACGAGATGCTCGGCCGCCGGGGCAGCCTCAGTGAGGCGGTCCGGCAGCTCCATGCCCTGCAGCTGCGCAAGCGCCCGCATCTCGACCAGCTGATGCGCGATCTCGGCCGCGGTGCCGAGGTCGATGCGGCCCTGAGGGGGTAGGAAGCGGGACCGGTTCGCCCGCCGTGATCAGTTTGCCTTGGCCGGCGTGAAATTGCCGTCGCGCCAGACATAGAGCACGTAGCCCTGGGCGGTGATGTCGCCCTTGGTGTCGAAGCCCACGGGGCCGAGCACCAGATCGAAACGCTCTCCGTGCAGGGTTTTGGCGATCGGCGCCGGCTGGGTGCTGTGCGCGAAGTTGCCCGCCTCCACCAGCGCCTGGAGCGCGGCGTAGCCGTAGATCATCGAGCCGTCCGCATCGATTCCCTGTGCCTTGAAGGCGGCCACCACCCCCTGCGCCTCGGGCTTGCGGCTCGGGTCGAGGTAGAACGTCATCAGCACGCCGTTGCTGGCGGAGCCGGCGATGCGGGCGAAGTCCGGCGTGGCGATGGCGGAGGTGCCGAACCATTGCGGACGAAAGCCCCGCTCGGCGGAGATGCGCACGAGGCGGCCCATCTCCTGCGCGTCGCCGCCGTAATAGACGACATCGATGCCGGCAGCCTTCAGCCGGTCGGCCAGGGCCGCGTCGTCGGCATCGCTCGGCTGGAAGGCGGTGGACAGGGCCTCGTTGACGCCGATGCGGTTGAGGTTGTCCTTGGTCGCCGCCGCGAGGGTGCGCGAGGCCGGCGAGAGGTCGCTGAGGATGGCGATCTTCCGGTCGCGGAAGCGTTCGGCGAGGATCGCGGCGGAGAGCTTGGCTTGGTCGTCGTCCCGGCCGCAGACCCGGAAGATCGTCGGCAGGCCGCGATCGGTCAGCTTGGAGGCGACTGAGGCCGCCGTGATCATCACAATCCCGTTGGCGGCGTAGACATCGGAGGCCGCGAGCGACGCATTCGAGCAGACATGGCCGACGACGAGCCGGACGCCGGAATTGACGTAGTGGTTGGCGACGGCCGTGGCCTGATTCGAGTCGCAGGAATCGTCCTGCACGTCGAGTACGACGGTCTCGCCGTTGATGCCGCCCTTGGCGTTGGCGTCCCGGGCCGCCGCCTCGACGCCGCGCAGGACCTGCTCGCCAACGGTGACGTAGGGGCCGGTGCGCGGCACCGCCACGCCGACCTTGACCTCCGCCGCCGCCGGCACGGCCGAGAGGATGAGCCCGGACAGCAGCGCGAGGGCGGCCGTGCCGAGGGCGAGGGGGCGTCGGACGGTCATGGCGCCTCTTTTCCAGCCCGCCGCCCCGTTGCCAAGGTCTGCCGGACCGGACCTTTGTCTGGTGTCAGGACCGCGATCCTGCGCCGGCTTGGTATGCGAGGCCGGTACGGCCGCGCGTCCGGCGTCGCATTCGCCGTATGGAACGACGCGGGAACGGCCTTTGGCAAGTCGGATCTCGAGGAAACGTGCAAGGACTGTGTCGGGAAAAGAAGTGGAGCGTCCGAGTGCCGACCGGACGAAGATCCTACTTCGTGACGGTATAGATG
>NZ_NKUI01000179.1 GCF_014845115.1 Methylorubrum zatmanii
GACACCTTCAACTAAGAAGGCGGTCTCCGGACCCATCCGGTGAGATCGAAGGCGTCACCCGAGAGGGTGGCGCCTTTTTCGTGCGCTCGACGCCAGAAAGCGGCAAGGCCGGCGGGTTCCTGGCAACCCGCCGGCCTTGCCGCTTCGTGGGAAGAGAAAAGGGCGCTTCCGCTTGTTAGAGCCGGTAGCGGATCTGGTCGGTCCAGAAGCGCTCCAGGCGGGCGAGGGCGACGTTGAGACGGTCGAAATCGTCCTCGGAGATGCCGCCGATCGGCTGGATCGTGCGGGCGTGCTTGTCGTAGAGGCCCTGGATCAGATCGTGCACCTCGCGGCCCTTGGGCGTGAGGCTGATGCGCACGGAGCGCCGGTCGGTCTTGGAGCGGGCGTGGTGCAGGAAACCGGCCTCGACGAGCTTCTTGACGTTGTAGGAGACGTTCGAGCCGAGATAGTAGCCCTTGGAGCGCAGCTCGCTCGCGGTCAGCTCCTTGTCGCCGATGTTGTAGAGCAGGAGCGCCTGGACGCTGTTGACGTCCTCGCGGCCGCGGCGGTCGAACTCGTCCTTGATGACGTCGAGGAGCCGGCGGTGCAGCCGCTCCACGAGGTGCAGCGCCTCGAGATAGGAGCCGGTGGCGCCCTGGGCGAGCCCGCTGGTCTCGGCGGCATCGTTGGACTTGAGAGCGGTGTTGGCGGCCTTGGTGCTCATCGTGGTGCCTTCCTGTCGGTTCGTGCCGGCTCTTTGCCCTCGGCGCCCTGGGCGCCTCCGGCGGTCGGCCTCGCTTATGAGGTGAACCTAGGCCGCACCGATGAAAGCCGATTTAAGCGACAGGATGAACTCGCGATTTACTTCTGTCGGTAAATGCAAAATGAAACGATCGCGTTGACCTCTCGTTCAGCCTACATCGCGCGCCGCCAGCCAGGACAACACGAAGTACACGGCGACAATGCTTGCCTGGATTGCGATCACGGGCATCGACATCGGCAGGAGCTGCGGCGTCAGCACCGCCAAAGTGAGTGCCGAGGTCGCGGCCAGCAGCCAGACCACCCCGCCCCAGGCGCTGGTCAGCCACAGGCCGACCGCTGCCACGAAGTCGATCACCGCGAAATAGACGATGGCCGATTGCCGCCCCGGCGCCAGCTCGGCAAACGGCGTCCGCCCGGGCAGCAGATCGAGGATCTCGCCCCAGGTGACGAGCCCCTTGGCGAGCCAGATCAGGGCGGTGACGCGCATGAACCAGACCAGCACGACGTCCCAGCGGGTCTGTTCCTTGGGAGCACTGCCCTCGATGCGGTCGCCCGCCCCGGAGCTGGGGCGGCCGCGCCCGTCGCGGGTGGCGCCGACCTTGGTCAGGGCTCTCATGGCCGCCCTCCCGCCGCCTGGACAGCCGTCGCGGCGCCCTCCTCCGCCACGGTCTCGCCCCGCGGCCCCTGGCTGCCGTCGAAGCGCGGCTCGCCAGCCTCGGGCGGGCCGAAGGCCGCCGCGATGGCCGCGCCGTCGACCTCCTCCAGCGTGGCGGGCCGCCAGGCGGGCCGGTTGTCCTTGTCGACGATCACCGCCCGCACCCCCTCGTAGAAGTCGTGGCCGCGCATCACCCGCTCGCACAGCCGGTACTCGGCGAGCAGGGCCTGCGCGAAGCTCAGGCCGCCGCCCCGGCTCATCTGGGCCTGGGCGATGGTCAGGCTGGTGGGGGAGCGGCTGCGCAGGGTGGCGGCCGTGGCCCGCGCGAAGGCCGAGCCGTCCCGGCCCGCCGCGTCGAGCCGGGCGAGCACCTCGGCCACGCTGTCGGCGGAGAAGCAGGCATCGATCAGCGCCCGCTCGGCGACCAGCGGTCCGGTCTCCGGCACCGGCGCGTCGAGCCCGTCGAGCGCGGCCGCGATCCCGGCGCCCCCGGCCAGCCGGTCGATGATCGTCTCGAAATCGGCGGCGCGGGCCGCATGCGTCGCGAGCCCCACGGCCAGCGCGTCGCCGGCGCCGATCCGGCTCCCGGTCAGGGCGAGATAGCGGCCGGTGCAGCCGGGCAGACGCGGGAGGGCGTAGGTCGCGCCGACATCGGGAAAGAAGCCGATTCCGGTCTCGGGCATGGCGAAGCTGTAGCTCTCGGCCGCCACCCGCACGTCGCCGTGCAGCGAGAGGCCGACGCCGCCGCCCATCACGATCCCCTCGATCAGCGCGATATACGGCTTCGGATAGGTCTTCACGAAGGCGTCGAGCCAGTATTCGCCGCGCCAGAACGCCATCACGTCGGCGTGGCGACCGGCTTGGCCGAGGGCATGAATCTGGCGGATATCGCCGCCCGCGCAGAAAGCCCGTCCGCCCGAGCCCCGCACCACGACCCGGGTGATCCGCGCATCCGCCGCCCACTCCCTGAGCTGCGCATGCATCGCTCTCACCATCGGCAAGGTCAGGGCATTGAGCGCCTTGGGCCGGCACAGGGTGACCAGCCCGGCCTCCCCCCGGACCTCGAAGGTGATCTCGGGCTCCGCCACGTCCGCCCGCCCATCCGCCATCTCGCGCTCCGCTCCGCCGCGCCGCCTCGCACGACCTCCGCCGCGCGAGCGCGCTTTAGACGAAGTCCCGACGGAACCGTCAACGCGCACCGTCGACGCGACAGCTCCGGGCGAACCGCGCGATGCCGGCGTCGGCATCGCCCTGTCTCCGTCCGATGTCCTCGCCCGTTCGAGAACGGCGCGGCATCGTCCCGGAACGGGTAGGACCGATACTGGACTTACCTCAGGTTATGTTTCCGCCCGCATTTGTTATTGAGCCTTCCCAGCTCATGCTGCATTTGTCGAAGGCGAGAAATTCCGGTGCACGACCCGCATTCGGAGATCCAAACCGTTTTTTCGATGAAGCGGGAAAGGGCGAGCATTGCCCCGCTACTTCTTCGACATCCATGACGGTGCTGCCGTGATCGACGATGACGGCCAGGATCTGGCCGACCGCAAGGCGGCGCGCGCCGAGGCACTGGACCGGGCAGCGGCCTTCGCCGCCGACCCGCGCAAGCTCGGCGGGGCGGGCGTGGTGGTGGTGACCGTGCGCACGGACCCCGAGAGGGTGGCGCTGCGCCTGCGGCTCGTCTGCCAGATCGAGGAAATGGCGGAGTGATCCCGGCAAGCTTGTGCAGCTCCTGAATCCGCCCTCCCCACGCACCCCCGTCGGATCCGGATCGAGGCGTCGCTGCCGAGGCGGGAACCTGCCCTGCGGCGACGACGCCTTTCGGGCGCGAATCCGGATGTGCTAGGGCGCTGCCGTGGCCCCGCGTCCCGCGGCGCCTCCCTCACGCGCCCGCGGCGGATCAGGATCCTGTGCCCGGGCCCTCGCGAGGGGGGACACGGGATGCGCCGCCCGAGCCGCTTCCGATCGCCCTCACCGGGAAACGGCTCCAACCCTTTGTTGAGATGCCCTCGGAGGCCCTGGGCCATGTCAGACGCAACCCCGCGCCCGCTCGCCATCGACACCGCGCGGGAAGCCGCCCCCGGCGCGGGGCCGCTGAGCCTCACCCAGCGTCCGCGCCGCAACCGCAAGGCCGAGTGGTCCCGCCGCCTCGTGCGCGAGCACACGCTGACCATCGACGACCTGATCTGGCCGCTCTTCGTGATCGAGGGGGAGCGCCGCCGCGAGCCGATCGCCTCCATGCCCGGCGTCGAGCGCCTCAGCGTGGACGAGATCGTGCGCGAGGCCGAGCGCGCGGCCAAGCTCGGCATCCCGGCGGTCTCGTTCTTCCCCTATACCGAGCCGGGCTTGCGCGACGCCATCGGCTCCGAGGCGCTGAACCGCAACAACCTCGTCTGCCAGGCGGTGCGGGCGGTGAAGCGGGCGGTGCCGGAGATCGGCGTGATGACCGATGTCGCCCTCGATCCCTATACCAGCCATGGCCATGACGGGCTGATCGACGACGGCGCCATCCTCAACGACGAGACGGTGGCGGTTCTGGTCGAGCAGAGCCTGATCCAGGCCGAGGCCGGCACCGACATCATCGCCCCCTCCGACATGATGGACGGGCGCGTCGGCGCGATCCGCACCGGACTCGACCGGGCGGGGTTTCGCGACGTGCAGATCATGGCCTATGCCGCGAAATACGCCAGCGCCTTCTACGGGCCGTTCCGCGACGCCATCGGCACCAAGGCGGCGCTGGTGGGTGACAAGCGCACCTACCAGATGGATCCCGGCAACGCGGCGGAGGCCCTGCGCGAGGTCGCCCTCGACCTCGCCGAGGGGGCCGACTCGGTGATGGTGAAGCCGGGCATGCCCTATCTCGACATCATCACCCGGGTGAAGACCGAGTTCGGCGTGCCGACCTTCGCCTATCAGGTGTCGGGCGAATACGCGATGATCGAGGCCGCCGCCCGCAACGGCTGGCTCGACGGCGACCGCGCCATGACCGAGAGCCTGCTCGCCTTCAAGCGCGCGGGCGCCGACGGGGTGTTGACCTACTACGCCCCCCGCGTCGCCGAGCGGCTGCGCGCGGGCGCCTGACCGACCGGCCGCCGGGCGGGGAACGGCCTTGGGCCGCGCAAGCGGGCATGCAGCCCCTCCCGCAAGCATTCCCGCGCGCGCGCGAAGGGGGACGCGAAGGAAGGCGCGAAGGGGACCGGCCAGCGCCCTGACCGCCTCCCTGGCCGCTTGGCTCCTGGCCGGGTCGGGCTGCGACACCGCCCTCGACGCCCGCCGGACGACGCTGTGCCGCCGGGCGGTGCCGGCCCTGGCTCCGCCGGGGACCGGGATCGGGCTGCTGCGGGTCGGCCCCGGCGCGAGCCGCGGCAGCGTGCGCGCCGATTACCGCCTTCTGGGAAGCGACAGCGCGCTCCCCAAGAGCGAGGCCGAGCGTCCGCGCTTCCTCGTCTGCCATTTCGGTGCCGGCGACGACCTCACCGCCCTGACGACCGAGCGGGGACCGGTGAACGGCGCCTCCCTCTACCTGCTCAAGCGCTACTACCTGGACACGCCCGAGGCCGAGGCCGCCGATCCCGGCAAGGGCTGAGCCTCGCGGCAGAGGTCGAGCCCATCGAGCATGGCCGCGTAATCGGCGAGATGGATCGCGTCCGGCAGGGATCCCGGCTTGGCGAGACCCGAATCGCCGTCCCGCAGATCGGCGAAGGGATCGGCGAAGCGGCAAGTCCCGGGGCGGCACAGCCCCCGGAGAATGTCCGAATAGACCGCGACCGCCGCCGGGTCGCGCCGGAAGGCCGCCGCCTTCCCGAGGGGCGGTACCGCCGCGACGACGACCCGCTCCGCATTCTGCGAGAGCCACGCGAGGCTCGCCGCCGCCTCGGCGGCGAACCGGGCCCGCGCCTGTGCCGAGAGCGGACGGGCGACCCGCAGCAGATCGTTGGTACCGATCAGCAGCACACCGAGCCGGCCCCTGGTCGCGGCCCGCTGGCCGGCGAGGCCGTCCGCGACCTCGCGCGCCCGCGCCCCGGCGATGCCGGCATTGACCAGCGGCGCGCAGGGGAGCCCGACACGGCCCGCCAGTTCCGCATGGGAATTGCCCGCGATCAGCACCGCGCCGGGGACGACACCCGCGAGGGCGGCGGCGATGGCCGGCCGCCGGGCCAGGGCATGGTCCAGAGCCGGACGATCGGGCTTGCGAACGAGGCCGGCTCCCCCGCCGGGCAGGGTCAGCGCCAGCAGCAACAGGCCGAGCCCGAGCCGGTGCCGACGGATGCCTCGGCCGGAGGAGCGGCCGGGACAATGTTGGCCAAGGACAAGGGGACCGAAAACCTGTCCGCGCAGACGCGAGGGAAAGACGGACGGAGCCTGCGGAAACGGCTTCGCCGCCGCGAAGGGAATCGTCATGGAGGAAGCAGAGGCTCCGGCGCGACCGATGAGCGATCCGTTCTCGGCCCCGATTGTTGCCGGATTATGTGGGAATATTACCCACAGACTCATGATGAAGTCGTTCCGCCCGACCGCGGTCGCTCCCCTTGGCAGCGCCTCGCCGTCTCCCCACCTGAGCAGGACCGCAGGCAGCGGTCGAGGGAGCGCCGGACATGACGGATTTCCAGCCCGGCTATCAGCCCGGCTACACCAACCCGGCCGGGATGCCCGGCCATGCCGGGTATCCCGTGCCCTATGTCCGGGCCAGCCTCGGCGGGCGCACCGTCGCCTATCTGCTCGACCTCGCCTTCATCTTCGTCTTCACGGCTTTGCTCGCCACGGCCATCGCGATCCTCGGCGTGCTCACCTTCGGCGTCGCCTGGGTGCTGTTCCCGATCCTCGGCCTCAGCGGCATCCTCTACAGCGCGCTGACCGTCGGTGGGCCGAAGCAGAGCACCTTCGGCATGCGCATGCTCGCCTGCGGGTGGTGGCGCCCGAGAGCGGCCGGCCGGTGGATGTTCTGACGGCGGCGGTCCACGCCCTGCTGTTCTACGTGGCGATCTCGACCTTCCTGCTCTGGTGCCTGGATGTCGTGTTCGGGCTGGTCCGCCCCGACCGGCGCCTCGGCCACGACCTGCTGCTCGGCCTCGCGGTGGTGCGGATCTGAGTCCCGCTCGAACCCCCTCTTTCGGGTGACCGAAGCGGGACGGAAAGCCGCCGCCGCCCCCCGTCAATCCAGTTGAGCGCCGCCGCGATCCCGCTACACTGACGGGAGGCGGCGCCATCTTCTCCACCGCCGCCGGCCCCGAGGGCGAGCCTTTCCAGCGTGACGAGCCATCCGCGCGACACCCCGCAATTCTACCTCACGGCGCCCTCCCCCTGCCCCTATCTGCAGGGCCAGGAGGAGCGGAAGGTCTTCACCCACCTCGTCGGGCGACGCGCCCGCGATTTGAATGAGATCCTGACCCAGGGCGGCTTCCGCCGCTCGCAGACCATCGCCTACCGCCCGGCCTGCGAAACCTGCCGGGCCTGCGTGTCGGTGCGGGTCGTGGTGGAGGATTTTTCGATCACCGGCAGCCAGCGGCGCATCCTCCAGCGCAATGCCGGGCTGATCGGCACGCCGGAGCCGAACCGCCCGGCCTCCGAGCAATACGCCCTGTTCCGCCGCTATCTCGATGCCCGCCACGGCGATGGCGGCATGGTCGACATGACCGTGCTCGACTACGCCATGATGATCGAGGACAGCCACGTCGATACCCATCTCGTGGTCTATCGCGAGCGCGGGCCGGACAGCGCGATCCACGGCCGCGGCGTCGGCGCCCCGGTCGCCGTCTGCCTCACCGACGTGCTCGCCGACGGCCTGTCGATGGTCTACTCGTTCTACGACCCCGAGCAGGCCAGCCGCTCGCTGGGCACCTACATGATCCTCGACCATATCCGCCGCGCCCGCGCGCTCGGCCTGCCGTATCTCTATCTCGGCTACTGGGTCGATGGCTCCCGCAAGATGGACTACAAGGCCAAGTTCAAGCCGCAGGAGCGGCTGATGCCGCAGGGCTGGGTGCGGGTGGAGTAACGAGCGGCGTTGCCGCCAGCCGCTCCCGTCACTCCCGAATCCACTTCACTACCTTGGCCGGATTGCCCACCACCACGGCGCCCGCCGGCACGTCGCGGGTGACCACCGCACCGGCGCCGATCACCGCCCCGTCGCCGACCGTGATGCCCGGCAGCAGGATCGCGCCGCCGCCGATCCAGACGTCGTCGCCGATGGTGACCGGGCGGGCGCTCTCCCAGAACGCGGCGCGCTGAGCGAGATCGAGGGGATGCTCGGCGGTGTAGATCTGCACCGCCGGGGCGATCTGCGCCCGGTGGCCGATGGTGATCGGCGCGCAATCGAGGAAGACGCAGTTGAAGTTGCAGAAGAAATCGTCGCCGACGGTGATGTTGGCGCCGTAATCGCAGGCGAAGCCGGGGCAGATCGTCGGATGGCGCCCGGCGCTTCCGAGCAATTCGCGGATCACCGCCTCGCGGCCCGCCGCGTCCTCCGGCTCCATCGCGTTGAGCCGCAGGAGCCGTCTCTTGGCGGCGTTGCGAAGCTGGACGAGTTCCGGATCGTCGCCGCGATAGGGCTTTCCGGCGAGCATCAGTTCGCGGGCGGTCTCCGCCATCGACATCTCCGAGAAATCAGCCGCGGCCGGCGCGGAACGTGTCGCAGGATTTGGTCTGGCCGCTCTTGTAGCCGGTCATGAACCAGCGCATCCGCTGCTCGGACGAGCCGTGGGTGAAGGAATCCGGCACGGCATAGCCCTGCGACTTCTCCTGGAGCTTGTCGTCGCCGATGGCGCTGGCGGCGTTGAGCGCCTCCTGGATGTCGCTCTGGTCGAGGGAATTCCAGCGGTCGTTGGAATTCTTGGCCCAGACCCCGGCGAGGCAATCGGCCATCAGTTCGACCCGCACGGAGAGCTGGTTCGCCTCGGTCTTGCTGGAGGCGTTCTGCTGGCGGCTCTGCACCTTGCCGAGGATGCCGAGCACGTCCTGCACGTGGTGGCCGACCTCGTGGGCGATGACGTAGGCGTAGGCGAAGTCGCCCTTCACGCCGAACTTGGTCTGCATCTCCTTGAAGAAGCCGAGGTCGAGATAGACCTTCTTGTCGAGGGGGCAATAGAAAGGCCCCATCGCCGCCTGGGCCATGCCGCAGCCCGAGCGGGTGCCGCCCTGATAGAGCACCATCGTCGTCGGCGTGTATTGCCGGCCGGTCTGGTTCGGCAGGATCTCCTTCCAGACATCCTCCGTGTTGCCGAGGATCTTCGAGGCGAATTGCCCGGCCCGGTCGGACGGGGCCTCGCGGCGCCGCGCCTGGGTGTCGGGATCGACCCGCTCCTCGCGCTGGCTGCCGCCGCCGGCCATCTGCTGGGCGCCGCCGATCAGGATCGCCGGATTGATGCCGGTGACCCAGGAGACCAGCAGCAGCACCACGATGGTGCCGATGCCCAAGCCCCCCGCGCCGCCGCCGG
>NZ_NKUI01000018.1 GCF_014845115.1 Methylorubrum zatmanii
GCGGAGCCAAGCGCAAGCAGGGCTCGAAGCTGCACATGGCGGTGGACACGCTCGGCCATCTTCTGGCCCTGCACGTCACGCCCGCCAACGCCGATGACCGCGCCCAAGTCGAGCATCTGACCAAGGCCGTGCAGGCGGCCACTGGCGACAGCGTCGAGCCGGCGACAAGGCGGCGACAGCCGCACGCAAGCACGGCATCGAACTGGAGGTCGTGAAGCTGCCCGAGGCCAAGCGCGGCTTCGTGCTGCTGCCCCGGCGTTGGGTCGTCGAGCGCTCCTTCGCCTGGGCCACCCGCTTCCGCCGGCTCGTCAAAGACTACGAGCGCTACGCCAGCACGTTGGCCGACCTGCACCTCGTCGCCTTCGTCTGTCTCATGCTCAAAAAGGCCGCTCTACTCGCAGCTGGTTCATAACAGCCTCTAGAAAAGACCCGTCGACTGGCATCCCGATTTCGTTGCCCGGTGACGATCGCATCCCACGAGTCGCGGCGCAAGCGGCGCGTGAGCGATGACGTGCGCCACCCAGGCCCCTGCCCTCCCCGGCATCAAGCAATCACCCGGTCGAAAGGCCGAGCCAGCAGGGCGCCCAGCGTCCGCGGGAGTGAGAAGTCATGCCCAAGTTCAAGGGACGGCCCGGCAATTCCGCCACGAAGCCCAAGGCGCCGGAGGTGCGCTTCGAACAGCTCGGCCACGGCGTCGAGGTGTTCCGTCTGCCGGAATGGGAGGCTGTCCGACGCATCATCGAGCGCGGCGGCGGCCGCAAGGTCGGCGGCCACTTCTCGTGGAAGATGGCCGGGCACGTCGTCTACGAGTCCGGGCCGGAGGAGCGCTGCGTGCGGCTGATGGACGTGCATCCGTCCATCGAGGCGTTCCATGCCCAGCCTGAGACCATTCGGGTCACGACCGAGTGCTCCAAGCCGTTCAGGTACACCCCGGACTTCCTTGCCGTCATCTCCGGCGTGGAGGCCCGGATCGAGGTCAAGCGCGAGCGCGACCTGCGCCCCCCGCGGCCCGTGAGCCCGCACGACGAGCGGGGCCGCCGGCGCTGGGAGCGGGCGAGGGACGTCCGCTCCCGCCTGCGGGAGGTCCGGGCCGCCTACCGACGCTGCGGCCTCCTGTGGATGCTGCTCCTCGACACCGGCATGGCGGCCATGGGCGATCCCGAGACCGTGGACGAGCTGATCGCCAACGGCGGCCGACACATCACCGATGCAGACCGGGTGCGCCTGCACGACCACCTCGTCGCCTCGGGCGGTACGTCGACCCTCGGCGCGGCCGCCGACGCCATCCGCGAGGCATCCGACCCGCGCGGGACCGTGCTGGCCCGCGTGAGCGAGGGCGCCCTCGCCGTGGACCTGCACGCACCCCTCGACCGCGGCGCCGCCGTGATCCTGGTCCGCTGAGGGGAGGCATCGATGAACGACATCCTCACCCAAGAAGGGTCCCCGCCGCCGAGCGCCCTCACGCTCGACCACATCATGCCCGACGACCTGGAGGTCGGGGATTTCGTATTTTTCGACGGCGAACCCTACTCGTTCCTCCACAAGGAGGAGGGCGCCAGCCCGATGTTCTTCAAGCCGGAGGCCCGCGGCCTCACGATGCTGCGGCTCATGCCGACGGAGTACATTCGGAAGATCGCCAAGGGGGAGGCGAGACGTCCCGGCCGGAAGGGGGTCGACGTCACCGGCCTGGGCGAGGATACCACCCTTCTCGACATCGCCTACCAGGCGCTACCCGTCCCCGTGCGCGATAGGAGCGACGTAAAGGGGCTCTACGTCGACGAGTTCTGGCGCCGGATCGACCAGGCTACCGAGGAGGGCGGGACGTTCGCCCGTAACGAGTTGAACGCGCGGGTCGTGCTCGCGGCCATCGATGTCGTGCTCCCGGCGATGGGCCTCGTACCACCGCAGAGGCGCTCGGGCAGGAGCCTGCTGCGCTGGCTGGAGAAGTCCGAGCGCCTCAAGAGGTCGCCCGTGGCCAACGTTCACGGCAATGCCTTGCGTGATTACGAGCGCCAGGTCCCGCGCCGGGTGCTCGACATCATCGCGATGACGATCCGCGAGACGACGCACGAGTTTCCCCATCTCGGTCCCTCGAAGATCCGCATCCTGGTCAACGAGAAGATCAGGGACACCAACCGAGTCGAGGACATCAGCCTTCCCGAGGCGTGCCCGACCCTCGTGAACGACGAGTTCAATCGGTTCGACGCCTGGATCCGCAAGGCGCGGGTCGACGGCAACCACGAGGCCGACCTGGAATTCGGGGCCGTCGGCAAGCTGACGCGCCCGAGCCGTATTTAACATGCTCTGGGAGATGGACCACCACGTCGTGGACCTCATCCCGGTACTCGGCGAGACCCCTCTCGGGCGAATGCTGTCGACGTGCGGCCTGGGTCGGTTCGGCATCACGGCCGCCTACGACGTCCACTCCGGCTATCCGGTCGGCTTCTACCCGTCGTTCGAGGGGACCGGCCTGCTGCCTGCGCTGATGTGCGTCTCGCACGGGGTCCAGGAGAAGACCTACGTGGCGACGCGATTCCCGCACATCGAGGGCGCGCTCCTCGGTTCCGGGAAGCCGGTCAAGATCCGCTACGACCGGGCACCGGAGTTCGTCGGGCGCCAGATGGCCCTGGCCCTCGGCAGGGTGGGCATCGGCTTCGAGCTCGCCCGCCCGAGCTTCCCCGACGACAAGCCGTACATCGAGCGCCACTTCGGCACGTTCTCCCGCGACTTCCTCGGCTGGATGAAGGGCCGGACTGGCTCCAGCCCGCGCACCCGGGGCGCCGCGGACCCGATGCAGGAGGCCAGGATCGAGCTCGACGACATCGTCGGCCTCCTGCACGAGTACCTCATCACGGTCTACGCGCGCAGGAAGCAGGCCGGGCTCGACTGGGACACCCCCGAGCAGCGATGGCTCCGCGGGATGCGCTCGGTGACGCCGAGGCTCCTGACGCCGGACGAACAGGCACGGATCGACGTCATCGCCTCCATCGAGGTCGAGGTGAAGGCCGGGCGCGAGGGCATCCGCTGGCAGAACAAGTTCTACCAGAGCCCCGCCCTGCAGGAGCTTCGACGCACCTCCGGGGATCACGGAGCGCGCCGGAAGCGGATGACGCCGCTGACGGCCCGGGTGCCGCTGCGCAACGTCGGGGTGATGTACGTGACGGTCCCCGGCGCGAGGCCCCCGTGCGAGATCGCGGTGCCGTGCACGAAGGCCGCGGCCCACGGGCGGACCCGGTGGCAGGACGAGGTCGTCGAGGCGCTGCTGCTGAGGAAGAAGAAGGACCCGACCTCGGCCGCCGACTACGAGGCCGGGTTCGAGCAGCTGTTCAAGCGCTCGCTGGACTACATGGGCGTCGACCTCGACGGCTCGGGCTCGAAGCCGGAGGGCGCGAAGGCCGCGGCGACCGCGGCCCGGTTCGCCGGCGTCATGGTCGACGGGGTGTCGGAGCATGCCCTGTCGCGGGTCGAACAGGAGGCTGTCCGCCTAGACGTCTTCAAGGAGGTCGAGGCCAGTGCCGCCAAGCTCGCGGGCCCTCAGGTCCCCAAGGTGCGCAAGGGCGGCGCTGCCTCCACGGCGCAGGCCCCGATGACCGTCGACGACATCGACCTCTCCGACTTCCTCGACGAGGTGGAGGATGACCGGGATGGCGACTAGGCTCCACGAGCTCCCGCGGCCGAAGCGCCTGGGCTACATCGAGCGGATCTTCATCCGCCATCCTTCCATCATGCTGGCGGCCGACACTCTGGACATCCTCACCGACGTGCCCGCGGGCCAGCGCGAGGCGACGGTCGGCTACGTCCGAGGTTATTCCCGCTGTGGCAAGAGCGAGACCCTCAAGCGGCACATCGAGAAGCTCACCGGCGTCATGGTCGAGAAGCGGCTCGAACAGCTCATCAGCGGCAACGGCCACCTTGTCGTCTACGTGGAGATCGCGGCCGGCGACACGCCGCTCGGCGTGGCGCAGCGCATCCTCGCCCTGTTCGAGGATCTCAAGCTCCATCGCCGCCGGCCCGGCCTGCCCCAGGACAGGGAGCGCGACGCGATCCGGCGGGCAATCGACATCGCCAACGACAACGGCGTCACGCTCCTGGCCCTGGACGAGGTGCAGAACCTCTTCAGGACCGGAAGCGACGCCGACGTCGCCAAGACCGCCAGTATGCTGATCTCGATGCAGAACGCGTCCGGGTTTCCCATCGCCATCACCGCCTCGCCGAACCTGCAGGCGCTCTTCGACGGCAGCGACGCGGTGCAGGAGCGGGCTGGCCCGAACGCCTTCCTGAGGCCCCTGCCCTTCCGCGACGAGGCGGAGCAGGAGACCTTCAGGTCGCTCGTGTCTGCCCGGCGGCCGCACCCGACTTCACATCAGCATCGACATGCTGATCAACGACGTCACCAGCTCCCAGGTGCTGTGGGAGGAACTCGGGCGCGTCTACATGGCGGGCTCGGTCACGGCGGCGGGGCTCGAACCCTTCGCGATCTCGTTCCGCGACTACGTCCTCGCCAAGGCGCATCCCTCACCGGAGCGGGCGGCGCAGCTCGAACGGGACCGCGCCTACTGGATGGGGCGGCTCGGCACCCTTCCGCCGGCGCCCCAGCTTCCCCTGGCGCAGGCGCCGACCCGCCTCGGCAAACCGCGCTTCGTCCGGCATGCCGGGCACCTTTCGGCGGAGACTTGGCAGGGCCTGCGCGAACGCGCCCGCAGCTTCGGCGTCACCCCGGCGACTCTGTTGATCGGCGCCTTCAGCGAAGTGCTCGCCGTATGGAGCGATGGGGCCGCCTTCAGCCTCAACCTCACGATCTTCGACCGGCTGCCCCTGCATCCGGACGTGCCGCGCCTCGTCGGCGACTTCACCTGCGTCACGCTTCTGGAAGTCGATTGCCGTGAGGAGGCGCCCTTTCATCGGCGCCTGGAGGCGCTCCAGGCGCGGATGCTGGAGGATCTGGAGCATCGCGGCGTCGGCGCCGTGGACGTGCTGCGCGAACTCAACCGCGGCCGCCCGCCGGAGGATCCGGTGCTGGCCCCGGTCGTGTTCACGAGCCAACTCGGCATGCTCGACCCGACCAAGGGCGCCGGCACCGGCGATCCGCTCGGCACGGTGGTCCACGGCATCACCCAGACCCCTCAGGTCTGGCTCGACCATCAGGTTTCCGAACTCGAAGGCCAGCTTCTCTACAACTGGGACGTGGTCGAGGCCTTGTTCCCCGACGGCCTGATCCCGGCGATGTTCGCGGCCTACGAGGCGCTGCTCGCGCGGCTCGCCAACTCCGAGGAGGGCTGGGAAGAGGCTTGGCGGCAGCCGATGGGGCCGCTGCTTCCGGAGGGGCAGGTCGCGACCCGCGCACGCGTCAACGCTACGGCTGCTCCCCAGCCGGAGGAGACGCTCGACGGCGCCTTCTTCGCTCAGGCCGCCCGCAGGCCCGGGAGCACGGCGCTGATCGTCGGCGAGGACACCTATTCCTACGGCCGCCTCGCAGCTTGGAGCCGGCGCCTCGCCGGCCGCCTGGATGCCGCCGGGCTGAAGCCCGGCGAGCGGGTGGCGATCCTCATGCGCAAGGGCCCGGAACAGGCCGCCGCCTGCCTCGCCGTGCTGGCGCAGGGAGGCGTCTACGTTCCCATCGATCCCGACATGCCGGCCCCGCGCATGGCTATGATCCTCGCCACGAGCGCCATCCGGCTCGCATTGGTCCAGGGTGCGCTGCGCCCGGACCTGCCAGCGGTCGAGGCGACCCTCCTCGTTGCCGACGAAGCGGATTGCCGCGACCTGCCGGAAGCCGGCGCCGCCCCCGGCCGCGGCGGCGCCGACGAAGCCTACGTGATCTACACCTCGGGCTCGACCGGGGTGCCGAAGGGAGTGCTCATCGACCATCGCGGCGCGATGAACACGATCCGCGATGTGAACGCGCGTTTCGGCGTCGGAGAGGAGGACCGGCTTTTCGGTTTCTCGGCGCTCGGGTTCGATCTCTCCGTCTACGACCTGTTCGGCGCCTTCGCCGCGGGCGCAGCCCTGGTACTGCCCGAGGCGCGGAGCAGCCACGATCCGGGTCACTGGGCCGACCTCGTGCACCGCCACGGCGTCACCGTGTGGAACTCGGTGCCGGCGGTGTTCGACCTTCTCCTCGATGAGCCGGCCGAGGCGCTGCAGAGCCTGCGCCTCACCCTGCTCTCGGGCGACTGGATCCCGCTCAAGCTGCCTGCCACCCTCGCCGCCCGCGTGCCCGGCTGCCGCTTGGTCGCGCTCGGAGGTGCCACCGAGGCCTCGATCTGGTCGAACTGGTTCCCGGTCGAGGCGGTCGCGCCTGGTTGGCGCTCGATTCCCTACGGCTGGCCGCTGGCCAACCAGAGCTACCGGGTGCTCGATGCCCTGGGCCGCGACCGGCCCGACTGGGTGGCGGGCGACCTGCATATCGGCGGAGCCGGCCTTGCGCTCGGCTACGAGCGCGATCCGGCCCGCACCGATGCCGCCTTCTTCGTCCATCCGCGCCACGGCCGGCTCTACCGGACCGGCGACCTCGCCCGTTACTGGCCCGACGGCACCCTGGAGTTCCTCGGGCGCCGCGACGGACAGGTGAAGATCGCCGGGCACCGCATTGAGCTCGGCGAGATCGAGGCCGCGCTCGCCGCTCATCCAGGGATCGCCGAGGCGGTGGCTGACGCGACCGGCTCCGACGGGGGCAGTCGCAGCCTCGCTGCCTGGGTCGTTCTCGCCGAGCCGGACGACGGCTCACCCACGCTCTGCCGCATTCGAGAGGCCGAACCGGGGAGCGTCGCGGCGAACCGGGCGCTCGCCGCCGGCCTGGGAGAGGCGGTTTCTGCCTTGGGCCGAGGGGCCGACCGGCTCGACGCGTTCTGGGACTGGCAGCGGGATCTCGCCGCGCAATGCGTGCGCGATCTCCTGTCCACGGCCGGCGCCTTCACAGACGAGACCGAACACGATGCGGCCGATCTCGTCCGGCGCCTCAGTCTCGCGCCGGATTTCAAGGTGCTTCTGCCGCGCTGGCTCGCCCTGCTCGAAGCCACGGGCGAGATCGAACGCACCGGTTCCCTCTGGCGCGGACGCCTCTCTGCCTCGACCTGGGCCGCGCTTCGACGGAGTGGCGAGCACTTCGACGTGGACGGCGCCATCGTCGATGCCTTGCGGGAGGCCGGACCGGGGCGGCATGCCGTTCTCGGGGGGCAGGACGACGCCCTCGCGCTGTTCTACGGGGAGGGTGCGGCGCTGAGCCCGGACCGGCTCGGCCGGCTGCATCCCCGTGCCGTCGCGGTGAACCGGGCCATCGGTGCCGCCCTGGACCGAGCGGCCGAGGCGGCGCGGTCCGACGGCCACAGGCTTCGCATCCTCGAGATCGGCGCGCGGCACGGTCTCGCCACTCAGGACTGGCTCGGGCAGGTGCGGGCGGCGGAGGCCGTGATCACTGATCCCTCGCCGCTCTTGCTCGACGCCGCGCGCGGCCTGAACCCGGGTGATGCCGCCTGGCAGGTTCTCGATCCCGAGCGCGATCCCGAAACGCAGGGCATGCCGGCCCACGGCTTCGACGTCCTGCTCGCCTTCAACGCCCTGCACCGGACCCGCGACTTCGGCGCTCTGCTGCGCCGCTGCCGCCGGCTGCTCCGGCCCGGCGGCGTGCTGATCGCCACCGAGATCACGCTGAATTCGCCGCTCCTCGACGTCACCGCCGCCCTGCTCGAACGCGGCTTCCGGGATCTCGCCGACGCCCGCCGCGAAAGCGGCGCGCCGCTTTTA
>NZ_NKUI01000180.1 GCF_014845115.1 Methylorubrum zatmanii
CCGCGCGGAGGTGGCGCGGGCGCGGGTCGCGGGGATCGGCTGGCACGGGGTGATCGATGCCCTGCGGCCGCTCACCGACACGATCTGGCGCGGCCTGCCCGCGGCCGAGCAGGCCCGCTTCCTGCGCCACCTGCGGCCGTTCTGGGACGTGCACCGCCACCGCACCGCCCCGCCCGCCGCCGCGACGATCGCCGACGAGATCGGGCGAGGCTCCCTGACGGTGCGGGCCGGCCGTCTCCTCGCCATCGAGGACGAGGCGGCGCAGGCCTTGGTGACCCTGCGTTTCCGCGGGGCCAAGCGCACCGAGCGCCTCGCGGTCCAGGCGATGATCGACGCCACCGGCTTCGGCCATCTCGCGGAGAGCCGCGACCCGCTGCTGCGGCGGCTGTCCGAGCAGGGGCTGGTGCGCCCCGGCCCGTTCGGGCTCGGCCTCGATGCCGGCACCGATTACCGGGCGATCGGCACAGGCCTGGGGGAGGGGGGCGGACCGCTCTGGATCATCGGGCCGCTCCTGCGCGGCGTGCTGTGGGAATGCATGGCGGTGCCCGACATCCGCAACGAGGCGGCGGAATTGGCCGGCCTCGTCGCCGCCCATTGCGATCGCGCCGTCGCCGCCTGACCCAAGGCCGCTTGTTCGGTCCCTCCTGAAGCGGCGGAGAGTTCGGCTCTCCGCCGCTTCACGCGTTCGTGACCCTCGAAAATTCGCGCGCGGGACGAGGGCCCGAGAGGCACGAATTCTCCAAATCTCTGGTGGTGTGGAGGTTTTTCGTTCCGGCAGGGTCGCGTTTTGCAAGCCGGCTTCTAATTCGGAATCGTTCTAAAAAGCTTGAAGCAAGTTTGGATCTGTTCTAATCAAGCCTGGAACGGGGCGACGGACCGAGGGCCGGAGCCGCCGAGCACGACAACCGGAACGGAGCATCATCATGGCCACCTCCAGCAACGCCGCCTGCCAGAGCTGCCGCTTCTTCGACGACCACAAGACCAACGGCGCCCAGGCGTCGGGCGATCAGGGCCTGTGCCGCTTCAACCCGCCGGTGAGCCAGCCCGATCCGCAGGGCCAGGGCCTGTGGCCGGTGGTCGCCTCGAAGGATTGGTGCGGCCACTTCACCGCCGACGTCACCGCCGCCGAGTAAGCCTCGACCCGACGCGCACGACGAGAATCAGGGCCGGTGCCGCGCGCACCGGCCCTTTTCACATGAGGAGCCCGGACGCCGCCGAATTGCGTCGAGACCGCCCCGCCGCGGTCATGATCCGGTCACCTTCCCATTCGATGGCTGCGGCGAGAGGGCAACGGTCCGAGCGGACCGGCCCGCACGGCCGCCGGCCGTGTTTTCGGGATTGAGCGGTGCGGCCTGGGATCGCCGCCTCGCGGGAATGGGGATGTTTGCATGAAGTTCGGACCGATCGGTACGCGCGCGTCTGTCCTCCGCGCCGGCCGCGGTGTGGCTCTCGCCGCCCTCGCGGCCCTGGGCACCCTGTCGGCGGCCTCGGCGGCCGCGCCGCGTGACCCGACCGGCACCTGGCTGACCCAGGACGGCAAGGCCCGCATCCGGGTCGAGAAATGCGGCCCGCAGGAGAAGAACCTGTGCGGCTACGCCGTCTGGCTCAAGACGCCCCTCAACGACGAGGGCAAGCCGCGGGTCGATTTCCGAAACCCCGATCCGAAGAAGCGTGCCCGCGCCTCGCTGGGCCATCAGCTGATCCTGGGCCTCAAGCTGAACGAGGATGCCCATTACGAGGGCAAGATCTACAATGCCGAGGACGGCAAGTTCTACGATGTCACCATCTGGTCGGACGGACCGGAGGAGCTGACCGTCAAGGGCTGCCTGATCGCCTTCCTGTGCCAGTCGCAGACCTGGACGCGGGTGAACGACACGGCGCCGGGCCAGCTCACCGGGCCGACCAACGGCGCGAACGGCCCCCGCGCCGACGCCGAATGGGCGCCGAAACCCGCCGCCGGAGCGGCCGCCGGCCTCCCCGGCGCCACCGGCAGCGCCAGCTCGGCCCAGGCGGCCAAGCCAGCCGCGAAGCCCGCTGCCCCCAAGCCGCCCGCCCCCGCGCCCGCGCAGTAAGACCGTCTCACAAAACTCCCGCTCACGGACCGCTCCCCCCCGGGCGTGGCGGTACGGCGGGGGTTTTGTGAGAG
>NZ_NKUI01000181.1 GCF_014845115.1 Methylorubrum zatmanii
CCTCTCTTTTCGCCGGCAGCGTCAGATGTTTAAAAGAGACCGCTCGCCGGCATCGCCGGCGGCACCATCAAGTTCACCCAGACCTTCTTCGGCAACGTCCGCAACCTCAACATGGCCGCCGATATCGGCGACACCACGGTCGGCTACCAGCCGCCCTACAACCCCAATTCCAACCGCCTCTCGCTGCTCACCTACCAGCAGAAGCTCCTCGACGACCGCCTCGTCGTCGAGGTCGGCCGCACCCATCCGGACCGTTACTACGGCCTGCCGCCGTGCAACTCGATCAATTCCTGCTTCCAGGACCTGTTCTACATCAACGCCGGCTTCACCTCGCCGCTCTACGCCGTCTGGGGGGCGAATGCCGCCTACCAGCTCTCGCCCACCACCTACATCCAGGCCGGCGCCTTCTCGGTGAACCCCGGCACCAACGCCCTGTCCGGCTACGATTTCGGCTACGAGCGCCTCTCGGGCGCGCTGGTGATGACCGAGATCGGCACCAAGACCGATTACAGCATGACCGCCTATCCGGGACGCGCCTCGCTCACCGGCTTCTTCAACACCGCCGACCACGACGACAACCTCAAGACGGTGTTCGGCACCTCCAAGGGCCTCAATCCCGGCGCGCCGGTGCTGCAGAAATCGGGCACGTCCGGCCTCGTGCTCACCGGCACGCAGACGGTCTGGCGCGCCGATGGCGGGCTGACCGCCAACCCGCACCCGACCGCGCTCTCGCTCTATACCGGCACGGGCTATTCCTTCGACCCGACGGTGCCGATCCGGTTCAACTCGTTTGTCGGCCTGCTGCTGCAGGCGCCCGATCAGAGCCGGCCGAACGACACCTACGGCCTGAAGATGAACTGGCAGCGTCTGTCGGAGAACTACACCCAGTTCCTGGCGGATGCGAACTTCATCTCCGGCGGCACGGGCGCGCCGTATGCGCGCGACAAGTTCGTGTTCGAGGCCAACGCGCATTTCGATCTGGGCGCGGGCGTGATCGTCGAGCCGGTGGTTCAGTACGTGGTCAACCCGAAATCGTTCTGGAACACCTTCACCGCGAGCAGGGCCAAGGCCGGTTTCTT
>NZ_NKUI01000182.1 GCF_014845115.1 Methylorubrum zatmanii
CGTCGTGTCCGCTAGTGCCAATGCCTTCACCCGTCTCTCAATGCGTTCCCGTCGGCGGCGCGGCCCCCGACAGCGCGCGCCCGATCCCTCGAACGCGGCCTCGTGTCAGGCTTCGCCCGCCCCCGGAAACCGCTCGCCCCGGGACGTATGAACAGCCATTCTAGCGCGAACGGATCGCGGGATACCATGATCTCACTGCAACAGCAGGGCAGCTTTCATAGGATTCGGCATCCTCGGCTGCCTTCAGAGTTAAGGCAGCCCCGCCATTTCACGCGTGACGCGACCCCAAATATGGACGAAGGCTGCATTGATCAACATCTCGCCCGGTCCCGAGGCCGCCGTCGCAATGCTTCCCGCCGCAAAGACGCTGATCTCGGACACCCCGGGGGAGTCTCAGTTGAAAAAACTCCCGATTATACCGAGTAAAGTCAAAGACTTAGAGCGAATCCAGACTGCGCGCCGGCTGGGTGCGGCCCTCGCGCTCCTGCTGCTGGGCGGAGACGCCGCCCTCGCGGCGGATGCCCGCATCGGGCGTCCCGCAGCATCGGTCTGTATCGACGATGTCCGCTGCCGCCGGCCTCCAGGGCCGCCGGACCGCGACATTCGCCCGCTGATCGATCCGCTCGGGCGTCCCTGCGGCTATCGGTGGCGGGAAACGCCGTCGGGCACGCGCCGCGTCCGGATCTGCGCCTGACCCGCCGATGGCGCTGCGCTCCCCAGCCCTCGCCGGCTTCCTGGTCGGCCTCCTTACCGCCGCGACCCCGCTCGCGGCCCTGTCGAAGGTCGCGCCGGAAGCGCCGGCCTGTCCCGCTTCGTTCGCGGACGAACGGGTGCCGGCGCTCACCAACCCGAAGCTGTCGGAGCGCGCCGTCCCGCTCTGCTTCGGCGCCTTCGCGGTGCTGCATTCCGGCGCCTCCCGCACGCCGCTCTACGCCGCCGAGCGGTTGACGCGGAAGAGCGTGGCCGCCGCCCGCCGCGTCGAACGGGCCGACGCCTTCCACGAGGAGGAGCGCTTGGCCGAGGACGACCGGGCGAGCCTGTCCGATTACGTCCATAGCGGGTTCGACCGTGGCCATCTGGCCCCCGCCGGCGACATGCCGAGCGCCGCCTCCCAGGCCGAATCCTTCAGCCTCGCCAACATCGTGCCGCAGAACCGCACGTTCAACCGCAGTCTCTGGGCTGCGATCGAGGAGAGCGTGCGGCGGCTGGCGACGCAGCGCGGCGAGATCTTCGTCGTCACCGGCCCGATCTTCGAAGGCGCGTCGACCCGCGCCATCAAGGGGCGGGTTCTGGTGCCGACGGCGCTCTTCAAGGCGGTCTACGATCCGCGCTCGGGCGAGGCGGGCGCCTATCTGGCGCCCAACGATGGGAGCGGGGATTGGCGGACGGTCTCCCTCGCGACCCTGCGGGAGAAGGCCGGGATCGACGTGTTTCCGGGCCTGCCCGACGCCGCCAAGGCCCGGGCGATGACCCTGCCCGAGCCGCGCGAATTCGCGCGCGATGGCTCCGGCTGGAACGCCACCCTCGACACCCTCAAGCGGCAGGCGCTCCATTTCCTGCGCTACCTCTGGCGCGAATTGCTGCGCGCGATCTTCTGACAGGAGGCCCCGATGCCGCGCCGCAAGGCCGATCCCGCATTGCCCTTCCGCCCCTTCGCCGAGGATGCGGGCGTGCAGACCTTCGCCGGCTTCTCCATCGAGAACGGCACCCAGCGCATCGCGCTGCACGGCGCCCTCGACCTCACCCGCGACCGCGTGGGGCTGAAGCGGGCCAGGGCCTTGAAGAACCTCCTCGACGCGGTGGTCGCCACCCTCGAAGCGGAAGACCTGCCCGAGGCCGTGCCGGACGAGCCGGAGACGACGGAGCCGATGCGCAATCCCTTCGCCTGACCTCGCGCCTGAGGCGCGGCCGCCTCCGTCCGCGCCGGTCTTCCGCCAGGGCCGTCCTTGCCCCTGCCGGGCGGCCCTGATACTCGAACAGCAAATTCTTCACCCGCAAGCGGAAGGCGCCCCGCGCGGCATGGCTCGATCCGGAGCCGGGCCCTGCGAGCGGCCACGCATCCGCGACAGCCGGCACGACCGGTGGCGCCCTTCTGAGAGGACGAACGCATATGGCCCGCGATTTCATCTACCACATGCGGGGTCTCAACAAGACCTACCAGGGCGGTAAGAAGGTTCTCGATAACGTCAACCTGTCGTTCTATCCCGATGCCAAGATCGGTGTGCTGGGCATCAACGGCTCGGGCAAGTCGACGCTGCTCAAGATCATGGCCGGCATCGACAAGGACTTCACCGGCGACGGCTGGGTCGCGCAGGGTGCGCGCGTCGGCTACCTGCCGCAGGAGCCGCAGCTCGATCCTGAGAAGTCCGTGCGCGAGAACGTGATGGAGGGCGTGGCCGAGAAGCAGGCCCTGCTCGACCGCTACAACGAACTCGCCATGAACTATTCCGAGGAGACGGCGGACGAGATGACCGCCCTCCAGGACCAGATCGAGGCGCAGAACCTGTGGGAGCTCGATTCCAAGGTCGATCAGGCCATGGAGGCGCTGGGCTGCCCGAGCGACGAGCAGCCGGTCGCCACCCTCTCGGGCGGCGAGCGCCGCCGCATCGCGCTCTGCCGCCTGCTGCTGTGGGAGCCGGAACTCCTCCTCCTCGACGAGCCGACCAACCACCTCGACGCCGAGACCGTGAACTGGCTCGAAGGGCATCTGCGCCAGTATCCGGGCGCGATCCTGATCGTGACCCACGACCGCTACTTCCTCGACAACGTGACGAGCTGGATCCTCGAGCTCGACCGCGGCAAGGGCATTCCTTACGAGGGCAACTACTCGTCCTGGCTGGTGCAGAAGCAGAAGCGCCTGGAGCAGGAAGGCCGGGAGGACATGGCCCGCCAGCGCTCCATCGCCCGCGAGCAGGAATGGATCTCGGCCTCGCCGAAGGCCCGCCAGACCAAGTCGAAGGCGCGTATCACCCGCTACGAGGAGCTGGTCGCCAAGCAGCAGCAGAAGGTCGACGCGACCGCGCAGATCGTCATCCCGATCACCGAGCGGCTCGGCCAGAACGTCATCGAGTTCAAGAACCTCAACAAGGCCTACGGCGACCGCCTGCTGATCGAGGATCTCTCGTTCAAGCTGCCGCCGGGCGGCATCGTCGGCGTGATCGGCCCCAACGGCGCCGGCAAGACCACGATCTTCTACATGATCACCGGCCTAGTGCCGGCCGATCGCGGCTTCATCAGCCTCGACGGCATGGAGATCACCCATCTGCCGATGTACCAGCGGGCCCGGCTCGGCATCGGCTACCTACCGCAGGAGGCCTCGATCTTCCGCGGCCTGTCGGTGGAGGACAATATCCGCGCCGTGCTGGAGGTGGCCGAGCCCGACCGCAAGGCCCGCGAGCGCAAGCTCGATTCCCTGCTCGAGGAGTTCGATATCGCGCGGCTGCGCAAATCGCCCTCCATCGCCCTCTCGGGCGGCGAGCGGCGGCGCTGCGAGATCGCCCGGGCGCTCGCCTCCTCGCCGACCTTCATGCTGCTCGATGAGCCCTTCGCCGGCATCGATCCCATCGCCGTCGGCGACATCCAGGATCTGGTCAAGCATCTGAAGCAGCGCGGCATCGGCGTGCTCATCACCGACCACAACGTGCGCGAGACGCTGGGGTTGATCGACCGGGCCTACATCGCCCATTCCGGCCGCATCCTGACCGAGGGCACGCCGGAGCAGATCGTCGCCAACGAGGATGCCCGGCGCCTCTATCTCGGCGAGGATTTCCGGCTCTGAGCCGCCGCTTCTAGACAAGTGGCGCGCGGCGAGGGCCGCTGCGTCCGATCGGAATTCGGTCCGTAACGGCTGCTGAACCATGCCGACGGCCGCCATCGCCCGTGCAAGGCAATCTTGAGCTTCACCGTGCGATCTGGCGCATCCTCCGCCTGCGGAAGGACGCTCGCCTCCTGCCCGCAACGGGCTGTGGCAATGCTGCCGTCCTGCACGGATTTCAGGCAGAAGGCGTCAAACACACTTTGACGGAGGGCGTGGTTGGAGCTACACCAAACAAAAGAGAAAGCAAGAAGCGTGCCGAAGCGGGCGAATGGCCTGCGGGTGGTAATTGCCTCGCGCTTGTCGAGGGTTAGGCGTCGCGAACAGGTCGCCGAGGAATCGTCATGAGTCTGATGCAACGGCTTGAAATGCGCCAGGGCCAGGCCCTGGTGATGACGCCGCAGCTTCTGCAGGCGATCAAGCTGCTGCAACTCTCCCAGCTCGATCTCGCAGCCTATGTCGATGCCGAGCTGGAGCGTAATCCGCTACTCGAACGCGTGGAAGGGGAGGCGGGCTCCGAGCGCGAAGCGCCGGAGGCCTCCGGCGACGGCGAGGGCTATGACGGCGGCGAGGCTCCGGAGCCCGAGGCTTGGCTCGCCTCCGACATGACCCCGAGCCGCAGCGAGATCGAGGGAGACCTCGATACGCGCCTCGACAACGTCTTCGCCGACGAGAACCCGGTGCCGCGCGAGTCCGGCAGCGGCGACATGCTCTCCCTGACGCCCGCGCCCTACGGCAATACCGGCGGCAGCTTCGACGGCGAGCTTCCCGATTTCGAGGCGTCGCTGACCGCCGAGACGTCCCTGCGCGACCATCTCGCCGCGCAGCTCGACCTCGCGACCAAGAGCCCGTCCGACCGGCTGATCGGCAGCTTCCTGATCGATGCCGTGGACGATGCTGGCTATCTGCGCGAAGCCATCGATCTCGTGGCGGAACGGCTCGGTGCCTCCCTCGACGATGTGGCCCGGGTGCTGAAGCTCGTCCAGACCTTCGACCCGCCGGGGGTGGCCGCCCGCGACCTCGCCGAGTGCCTCGCGATCCAGCTTCGGGAGCAGGACCGGTTCGACCCGGCGATGCAGGCGCTGGTCTCGCGCCTCGACCTCGTGGCCAAGCGGGACTTCCCGGCCCTGCGGCGCCTGTGCGGCGTGGACGACGAGGACCTCGTCGAGATGCTGGCGGAGATCCGCCGGCTCGATCCCAAGCCCGGCCGCGCCTTCGGCTCCCATGCCGTCGAGGTGCTGGTCCCCGACGTGTTCGTGCGCGCCGCGCCGGATGGCTCCTGGCTGGTGGAACTGAACTCGGAGGCGCTGCCCCGGGTGCTGGTCAATCAGAGCTACTATGCGCGCGTGTCCAAGGGCTCGGTGGCGGAGGGGGACAAGGCGTTCCTGTCCGAATGCCTCCAGACCGCCAACTGGCTGACCCGCAGCCTGGAACAGCGAGCCCGCACGATCCTGAAGGTCGCCACCGAGATCGTGCGGCAGCAGGATGCCTTCTTCCTGCACGGCGTCGCCCACCTGCGGCCGCTGAACCTCAAGACCGTCGCCGAGGCGATCGGCATGCATGAATCGACCGTGTCGCGGGTGACCTCCAACAAGTCGATCGGCACGAGCCGCGGCACCCTGGAGATGAAGTATTTCTTCACCGCCGCGATTCCCGGCGCGGCCGGGGCGGCGGCCCATTCCTCGGAGGCCGTGCGCCATCGCATCAAGCAACTTGTCGATGCGGAGGCCGGGGACGTCCTGTCCGACGATGCCCTGGTCCAGCGCCTACGCGACGAGGGGATCGACATCGCCCGCCGGACCGTCGCCAAGTACCGGGAGTCCCTGCGCATCCCGTCCTCCATCGAGCGCCGCCGGGCGAAGATGGCGACCGCCGGCCGCTGACGCGGCCGGTCCCCGCCAGGGCGAAAGCCCGCAGTTTCGAGCGATTGTTCTGCGCCGGCTCGCCTTCGCGTTGACTTGCCACTCCCCCCTTTCTAACTCTCGAAGCCCTCGGGAGGAGAAGCGGAGACGTCGATGGCAGGTTTGCGGGTCACGGGGCATGGCCTCGATCTCGGTGCGGCGCTGAGGAGCCGGGTCGAAGACCGCATGGCGGCGACGCTCGGGAAGTACCTCGATCCGCATATGAGCGGCACCTGCACCGGCCACGTGACCCTGCGGCGCGACGGATCGACCTACCGCACGGATTGCGTGCTCCACCTCGTCACCGGCCTCACACTGGAAGCTTCGGGCGCGGCCCACGATGCCCATGCGAGCTTCGACCAGACCGCCGACCGGCTCGAAAAGCGCCTGCGTCGCTACAAGCACAAATTGAAGGACCATGGCGCGCCGAGCCATAATGGCGCGGATATCGAGGCTGCCTACGCCGTGTTCGCCGCCCCCGACGAGGATCTCGACGAGGAGCCGGCCGAGGCCGAGCAGGAGGCGCATCCGCCGGTCGTCGCCGAGAGCACCCGCACCCTCAAGCGCCAATCCGTGAGCGAGGCGGTGACCGCCCTCGACATGACGGGCGCCCCGGTGGTCGTCTTCGTTCACGCTGGCACCGGGCGCATCAACGTCGTATATCGGCGCAGTGACGGCGCGATCGGGTGGGTCGACCCACCCGCCGACCGTCGTTGAGGCAAGGCCCGTCCCGGGCCGGTCTCCTATGCACATCTGAAGCTGCCGACGAAAAAAGAGGCGTGGCGCACCGCACGGTACGGGCGTGT
>NZ_NKUI01000183.1 GCF_014845115.1 Methylorubrum zatmanii
GAACACGCGGCCACGCAGGGGCAGTGAGGGGCGGGAGGGAGCGGGGCTGGTCACGGGCGTTGACGTTTCCTTACCGACACGCCCATTGACCGCCCCCATGGTTACCGGGTGGTTAATTTTTCCGGCAACAGGGCAAGAATTGCCGGGCAAGATTTTTCCAGCACGCCCGGCGCGCCTGAAAAGTCTCGGATCGCCAGGACGGCATGCGGCCGTCGGCAGACACAATGTCGAAGGGAGGAGGCCGGTCAGGCTGGCCAGGGGCGATCCGCGCCTGCCTGGAGGGCCAGAACGAGGGGGCGGAGAAACGGCACGCCGGCCAAGCCCCCGGATCGCCCGATGACCCCCTTTGGCGCATCGCACCCTGCTGGATTCACGCCTGCTTCGCTCGCGCCGGAAACCGGATCGGGAGTGATCCGCCAGTGTTTTGCGCGGCATCCTCTCTGCTCATGAGACGGTGGCCAGCGTTCAGACCCATGCGCGATCTGTGCAGTTTTGTCGCAGATCGACCGATTAACCTGCTTTTAGGCTGCATCAAATAAACTTTTGTTGCATGCGGCCTCGCCGCTCGCCAACACCTCCTTCACGGACAGGCTCATGCGAGCAATCGCCAATCTTACCATCGTCGCGAAGCTCATCGTTGTCTTCGCCGTCGTCATCCTC
>NZ_NKUI01000184.1 GCF_014845115.1 Methylorubrum zatmanii
CGCGCCATTGGACGCGCGGCCCAGTCTCGGCCGAGACCGCGCCGCGCGTCCAATGGCGCGAGCATGAGGCGGTATGGACCCGCGCGCACGACCCGGACGGGGTTTGTCATCGGTCCGGGTCCAGAGCGCTGCGCACGCGGAGCAGCTAGATCCGCTTCTTTACGATTTTCGGAATTGGGAAGAATTCGAAGCCGCCGGCCACCCCATCCATGTCGGCGTCCGTGAGCACAGCTTCCTCGGCATCGCTCCCAGGTGCAGGAGACGCGGAAACATCGCGTTCCAGATCCTGCTCGCTGTTCTGGTCGACGGTATCGCTATTCACGTGCATGACGATCAGATCCTCTCTCCAGCCGAAAGCTGTTTCAAGACCGGAAAGCGATCACACCGACATTCCGACATCCATCGAATACGGTGACTTTCAATGCCACGGAATGCGGTAGCGCACCCGCCTGATAGAGGGAGCGAATGTCATCCCAAATCCGTTCGATCCCTTCGGGATGGCGGATTTGGGCTTCGCTCAAACACGGCGCGGACCGGCTGAGACGCAACCCGCTCCGATCAAGCGGACTCCGTATCAGACCGTCCCGTCAGGCCAGCCGGCCGTGACCGGGGCGAACACGTTCTACCCGCAGGCGATCTGATCGCAGCGCCGCATCGCCGCGATCATCTTGGCCAGCGATTTCACGCCGGGATGACCCAGAACGCCGGTATTGCCGAGGACGTAGGAGGGCGTCGCCGTCAGCCCGAGATTGGCCGCGATGTGCATATGGGCGCGCATCGCCTCGCGCACCGCGTCGCTGTCGGCGATCTCTTCGAGTTCGGAGCGCGGGACACCGAGCTTGGCACCGAGGTCGAGGGCCTTGTTCCCGTCGATCTGGCCCCTGGTGGCGAGAAGCTGGCCATAGAAGGTGAAGGCGGCGGCGGAGCCGAGCTTGCGCTGCACCGCCAGCGACACCTTGGCCGCCTGCGCCGACATCGGCGAGAGGATCGGGTTGTGGACGAGGCCGATCCGCAGGGCCGGATCGCTCCCGGCCAGCGCCGTCATGTCGGCGGCGGCCTTGCGGCAATAGGGGCAGTTATAATCGAAGAACTCGTAGAGTGTGACCTCGGCCTCCCGCGGCCCGACATAGGTGACCCCGCGCAGTTCCTGGATCTGTCCGGTGATCTCCCCCGGCAACCGCATGTTGGCGACGGGCCGGCCCTCGTCGTTCTCGACCTTGAAGAACTGCCCGTAGCTCTGCGCAACGGCGGGGCTCGCCACAGCGAGACCGAGCGAGGAGGCGAGGAAGCGGCGGCGGGAGAGGGGCATCGGCAATGACCGGAACCAGCGGTAGGTGCGGCCGAGGATAGAGGCAAGAATGGTTTAAGTTCGACTTCCTGGGCGGCTGCGACGTCCGACCATAGAGAGAGGAGTAGCCGATGTGTGTGTCCATGGCAGACGCCGAAAGGCAGTTGCCCGATCTCGTTCGACGTGCCGAAGCGGGCGAGGAGATCGTTCCGACGCAGAACAATCGAACAAACACCCATCCCGAGCCGATCAGGGCTGCGCCGGATCGCCGAGCGCGGCGGTCGTTGTTGAAGGAGATCCGACACTCTGCCGCTTCGAGAATGCTCGCTGAGCCGGACGCGGCCCACAGCCAGGATTTTCTCTACGGAGACGATGGGTTGCCGATGTGATCGACGGTTCGATGAGGAATGGGCCATCGTTCGCCTTTCCCATGGGCGCCCTCGTCCTGAGGTAACGGCGCGACGCGTTGCCCTCGAAGCATCCTCCAAGGATCACACCACGGGCGCCGGAAGATCGGTCGAAGCCGCTTCGCAGCACCCTGGCAGCGCTGCGCGATGCACGGGGCAACCGGATCGGCTCCCATCCGACCCTCACGCCGCCTCCGCCGTCGCCGCCCGCTCCTTGGCGAGCTTGGTCACGCTCACCTGATCGACCTTGCCGGTGCCGAGCATCGGCAGCTTCTCCAGCACGACCACCTCGGCGGGGATGGCGACATCGGCCGCGCCCCGGCCCTTGGCGAAGCTCTGGTAGGCGGCCCGCGTCGCGTCCTTGGCCTCGGTGAACAGGATCAGGCGTTCGCCCTTGCGGGCATCGGGCACGGCGGCGACCGCGCTCGGGGTTTCGGGCCACAGATCGGCGGCGAGCGCCTCGACACTGGCCAGGGACACCATCTCGCCCGCGATCTTGGCGAAGCGCTTGGCCCGGCCCTTGATCGTCACGAAGCCGTCGGCATCGATGGCGACGATGTCGCCGGTATCGTGCCAACCGTCCTGCGGCGCCTCCAGCACGCCGGGCTTCTCCGCCCGCAGGTAGCCGAGCATGATGTTGGGCCCGCGCACCACGAGGCGCCCGCCCTCCTCGATGCCGGGCACCGGTTCGAGGCGGGCTTCGATGCCCGGCAGCAGCCGGCCGACCGTGCCGAAGCGGTTGAACATCGGCGTGTTGAGGGCGAGCACCGGCCCGCATTCGGTGACGCCGTAACCCTCCAGGATGCGCAGCCCGAACTTCTCCGCCCAGATCTTCCGGGTCGTTTGCTTCACCGCTTCCGCGCCGGCCACGACGTAGCGCAGGGAGCGCAGGTCGTAGGAATGGGCCATCCGGGCATAGCCGGTGAGGAAGGTGTCGGTGCCGAACAGGACCGTGGCGTTGGAGCCGTAGATCAGCTCCGGCACGATCCGGTAATGCAGCGGCGAGGGGTAGAGATAGACCGGCACGCCGGAGGTCAGCGGCAGCACCAGCCCCGCCGTCAACCCGAAGGCGTGGAAGATCGGCAGGACGTTGAACACCTTGTCGCGGGGGCCGAAATCGATGCGGGCGGCCACCTGCGCGGTGTTGGCGAGCATCGACCGGTTGGCGAGCACCACGCCCTTGGGCGTGCCCTCGCTGCCGGAGGTGAACAGGATCGCGGCCGGGTCGCTGCCCTGCCGGGCCACCAGCGGGCGGCGGGGGCTCAGGAACCCGCGGATCTTGTCGCCCGTGGTGACGCCCGCCCGCACATCCTCCAGATAGATCAGCCGCACCGTCGCCTCGATGCCCTCGATCAGGCTGGTCAGGCGGCCCTTCTCGATGAAGGCGCGGGAGGTGAGGATGGTGTCCACCTGCGCCGCCCTGCAGGCCGAGAGCACGGCGGCGGGGCCGGCGGAGAAGTTGATCATCGCCGGCACCCGGCCGGCGCTGGCGAGGGCGAAGAACGTCACCGCCGCGCCGTTGGCGTTGGGCAGCATCAGCCCGACCGGCTTACCTGCCTCGGGCAGCAGCGCCTGAAGCTTGCGGCCCAGGATGTTGGCGCCCATCACCAGGCGGGCATAGCTCATCGCGCCGGAAACCGGGTCCTCCAGCGCCGTGCGCCGCCAGCCATGGCGCTCGCCCGCCTCGATCAGCGCGGAAAAGACGCCGCGCTCGATTGCGGCGGTCTCGAACACGAGATCGGACATGATGTCGTAGAGCGCCGCGCCGGCCGCCCGGCGGCGGTTCTTGCCTTTCAGCGCGGGATCGACGTGGAGCCGGACCGGCGGCAGGATCGTCACGGTCACCTTGGGCCACCACGCGCGGCGCACCTGATCGCGCTTGAGGCGGGAGAACACGGTGCGCTCCGGCCCGTCGATCTTCACCGGCACGACCATGGCGCCGGACTTGTCGGCGATCAGGCCGGCCCCGTCATAGACCTTCATCAGGCTGCCCGTGACCGTGAGCCGGCCCTCGGGGAAGATGATCAGCGTCTCGCCGCTCTTGACCGCGTTGATCAGGGTGCGGGTGGCGAGCGGCCGGGTCGGATCGAGCGGCATCGCCTTGGCGACGCTCAAGAACGGCTTCACCCACCAGCGCTGGGCGATGCCGTGGTCGATGGCGAAGACCGGATCCTTGTCGAGCAGCGACAGGGCCAGCGGCGCATCGAGGAAGGAGACGTGGTTGAGGGCGACGATGGCGTTCGGCCCCGCCTTCTCGACATTCTCCAGGCCCTTCACTTCGAGCCGGTAGACGGCGCGGAACAGGATCGAGAGCGCGTCGCGTAAGGGGTTGGTCGCCAGGGTCTTCAGGATGACCGCGCCGACGATCAGGTTGAGCACGGCCACGAGCCCGAGGAGCTGCGCCATCGAGAGGCCGAGCCCCTGGAGCGCGGCCAGCGCCAGGGTGCCGCCGACCATGAAGGCGGCGGTGAGCACGTTGACCGCGCCGATGACGCGGGCGCGCTTGGCCTTCTCGGTCCAGGCCTGCACCGCCGCGAAGGAGGGCACGACGTAGAGGCCGCCCGCGACGGCGAGCCCGGCGAAATCGAGGGCGATGCGCAGGCCCGAACCGCTGGTGATGAAGTCCCAGGCGCCGATCGGCTCGCCCGACGGCGGCGGCAGATGCGACACCGTCCAGGCGAGGTCGAGGCCGAACAGGCCCATCAGCACCGCGCCGACGGGGGTCGGCAGCAGCACGATGCGCCCGCTCGCGAGCCAGGAGGCGAGGCCGGAGCCGACCGCGATGCCGACGGAGAAGATCGCGAGCAGGGTGGTGGCGACGATCTCGGTACCGTTCAGCGTCTGGCGCACCAGCACCGGCAGGAGCGAGAGGATCACCACGCCGACCAGCCAGAACCAGCTCACGATCACCGAGCCGCGCCACAGCCGCGTGTCGGACCACAGGTCGCGCAGCAGGGCCACGGTGGAGCGGGCGACGTTCGCATCGACCTTCAGGTCGGGGGCCCCCTCGCCGGTGGCCGGGATCATGCGGGCGGAGAGCCAGCACAGGACGGCCATGCCCATCAGCCCGGCACCGAGCCCGAGGGCATGGCCGCCCATGGCCATGGCGAGGCCGGCGGTGATGGTGCCGAGCAGGATCGCCAGAAAGGTCGCGGCTTCGACCAAAGCGTTGCCGGCGGTCAGTTCCTCGCGCTTCAGGTGATCGGGCAGGATGCCGTACTTGATCGGCCCGAACAGCGCCGCGATGATTCCGAACAGGCCGAGCGCGGCGAACAGCAGCGGCACCGAATGCAGCCAGAAGCCCAGCACCGAGAGCAGGGCGGCGAAGATCTCCGCGAATTTCAGGCGCCGGGCGAGCAGGGCCTTGTCGTAGCGGTCGGCCAGCTGGCCGCCGAGGCCGGACAGGATGAAGAAGGGGCCGACGAAGACGGCGCTCGCCAGCGTCACCAGAACGCCGCCGCTCTCCCCGCTGCCGGCGCTCACCTGGAACAGGATCAGCAGGGCGAGCGCGTTCTTCAGGAAGTTGTCGTTGAAGGCGGAGAAAAACTGGCACCAGAACAGCGGCGCGAAGCGCCGCGTGGTCATCAGCGTGCGGAACATCGTGGTCTCTCCCGGCTCCGGGCATGACTGCCTGCGCATCGGCGAGGCGTCAAATCGGAGGTTTGCACGACGTTCAAAATATCTCTGCGGCACGCGTCGGCAAGCTTGATTTTGCACGCTGTGCAATCTACCGCCACGTCGCGTGCGGGCACGCACGGCGATCCGGGAGTGGGGCGGACTTGGCAGGCCGGTCACGGGGAAGCGGCCCGAGGGGCGAGCATGACCGCGAGGGCTTCCTCGCCCTCGTCGCGGGCGCGGCCGAGAGCCTCGTGCGCAACGAGGGATTCCGCGCGCTGGGCATGCGGCGGCTCGCCGCCGCCATCGGCTACGCGCCGAACTCGATCTACAACGCGGTCGGCGATCTCGATCAGGTGGTGCTGCGGGTCAATGCCCGCACGCTGGCCCGTCTGCACGCGGCGATGCAGGCGGCGATCGCACCGGACCGAACCGCGCGGGACAACGCCCTGGCCCTCGCCGACGCCTATCTCGTCTTCGTCGCCGCCGATCCGAAGGTCTGGAGCCTGCTGTTCGAGCATCTCGCCGCGCCGGACCAGCCGTTTCCGGATTGGTACGCGGCGGCCCTGGCCGAGCCGGTCGGGCTCGTCGACGCGGTGCTCGCGCCGCTCGTCACCGATTCCGGCGAGCGCCGCCGGGCGGTCGCCACCCTCTGGGCCGCCCTGCACGGGCTCGCCTCGCTCTCGACCTCGGGCAAGCTCGCGGTGCTCACCCCCGACCCGCCGCGCGATCTCGCGCGATTGCTGGTGGGGCGGTTTCTCGGCTGACCGACTTTCGCTCTCTCCCGTCCCGGAGAAGGAACACGACCTTCAGCGCGACGCGAAGACGGGTATAGAGCCCGCCAGCGCCCGCCCTTTCGACCGGATCCTGCTCGATGACCCATCCCTCCGTCCCGACCTTGCAGCACTTCGAGGAGGTCGCCGAGCGCTACGACCTGATCCTGTGCGACGTCTGGGGCGTGCTGCATGACGGGACGCGCGGCCACGCGGCGGCGGGCGAGGCGCTGATCCGCTTCCGCGCCCTGCCCGGTCCGCGTCCGCGCCGGGTCATCCTCGTCTCGAACGCCCCCCGGCCGTGGCAGGGCGTGCAGACGATCCTCGACGGCTACGGCGTTCCGCGGGAGGCCTACGACGCGATCCTCACCTCCGGCGACCTGACCCGGCGGCTGATCGCCGAGCATCCCGGCGAGCGGGTGTATCACCTCGGGCCGGAGCGCGACGCGCCGGTCTTCGACGGGCTCGACCTCACCCTGGTGCCGGCGGAGGAGGCGCAGCGCGTGGTCTGCACCGGCCTGTTCGACGACCATACCGAGACGGCCGAGGATTACCGCGCGACGCTGGCCGATTTCCGCGCCCGCGCCGTGCCGATGATCTGCGCCAATCCCGACCTCGTGGTGGAGCGCGACAAGAAGCTGATCCCCTGCGCCGGCTTGATCGCCCAGGCCTACGAGGAGATCGGCGGCGCGGTCGTCTATGCCGGAAAACCCTATCGGCCGGTCTACGAGACCGCGCGCGCCATGGCCGGTGAATTCGACCGCCTGCCCCCGCCGGACCTCGCCCGCACGGTGGCGGTCGGCGATGCGATCCGCACCGACATCGCCGGAGCCAGCGCCTACGGCATCCCCTCGATCCTGGTGGCGCGCGGCATCCATGCCGAGGAGTTAGGGGTGACGGCCGATCACCACAGCCTCGGCGAGGTGTCCGAATGGCTCTCGAGCCAGCCGGTCCGGCCCGATGCGGTGATCGAACGCTTGATCTGGTAGATCTCCCGGAGTTCAGACGCGGCCAAGGTCGCCAACCGCACCCATGATTGCTATGGGGACGCGGATCACACGGAACGACATCAGACCCATGACGAGACCGGAGGCAGGCGGCCCGAGCGGGGCGGAGACGGAACGCCATGGGCGGCTGGCGGCGCATTTCGCCGCCTGCGGGTACGGGCCGGCATCGCCCCCGGTGCTGCAACCGGTCGAGCCGTTCCTCGAATTGTCGGGCGAGGACATCCGCCGCCGCATCTTCGTGACCCAGGACGCGGCCGGGGCCGAGCTGTGCCTGCGGCCGGAATTCACGATCCCCGTCTGCCGCCTGCACCAAGCGACGCGGCCGGGCGAGAGCGCCGATTACAGCTATCTCGGCCCGGTCTTCCGCCTCGCGGCGGGAGAGCCCGACGAGTTCCTGCAAGCCGGCATTGAATCGATCGGCCGCACCGACACCCCGGCCGCCGATGCCGAGGTGCTGGGGCTCGCCCTCGAAGGACTCGACCTGCTCGGCCGCTCCGATGGCGCGGTGCGCCTCGGCGATATGGGCCTGACCCACGCCTTCCTCGACGCGCTCCAGGTTCCGCCGGTCGCCAAGCGCCGCACCCTGCGGGCCATCGCCGCCGGGCGCTCCCTCGACGAGGTGGCGAACGCCGCGCAGACGGAGGACCGCCATGCCGGCCTGCTCGCGGCGATCCAGGGACAGGATGCGGGGGCGGTGCGCGCCTTCGTGGAGGACGTGCTCTCGATCGCCGGAATCTCGCAGGTCGGCGGCCGCAGCGCCGGCGCCATCGCCGAGCGCTTCCTCGCCAAGGCCTCGGCCCAGGCCCAGGGCGGAGCCGGGCTCAATGCCACGAACCGCGACCTGATCGAGCGTTACTGCGCCGTCTCCGGCAATCCCGACGACGCCGCCGCCTCGGTGCGGGCGCTGGCCCGGGAGGCCGGTCTGACCCATCCCGGTCTGGAGGAGGCGCTGGCCCTGTTCGAGGAGCGCACCGGCTTCATGGCGGCGCGGGGCCTGCCGGTCGAGCGCTTCCGCTTCAGCGGCGGGTTCGCCCGCAATCTCGATTACTATACCGGCTTCATCTTCGAGGTGACCGGCCCGCAGGGCGGCCCGACCCTCGTCGGCGGCGGCCGTTACGACGGCCTGCTGCAACAGCTCGGCAGCCCGGTGCCGCTGCCGGCGGTGGGCTGCGCGTTCTGGCTGTCGCGCTGCGCAGAAGGAGATGTGGCGTGAGCGATTGGCCCCTGGTTCTCGCCGTCCCCTCCAAGGGCCGGCTTCAGGAGAATGCGAGCGCCTTCTTCTCCCGCGCGGGCCTGAAGCTCGTGCAGAAGGCCGGCGCCCGTGAGTATCGCGGCACTCTGGCCGGCCTGCCCGGCGTCGAGGTGCGCTACCTCTCGGCCTCCGAGATCGCCGGCCAGCTCGCCAGCGGCGCCGCCCATCTCGGCGTCACCGGCGAGGACCTGATCCGCGAGATGCTGCCCGATCCGGGCGCGAGCGTCGAATTGCTGACGCCGCTGGGATTCGGCCATGCCAGCGTGGTGGTGGCGGTGCCCCAGGCCTGGATCGACGTCCGCGCCATGAGCGATCTCGACGAGGTCGCCAGCGAGATGCGCCTGCGCCAGGGCAAGCGGATGCGCATCGCCACCAAATACGTGAACCTGACCCGCCGCTTCTTCGCCGAGGCCGGCATCGCCGATTACCGCATCGTCGAGAGCCTGGGCGCCACCGAGGGCGCACCGGCGGCGGGCTCGGCGGAGATCATCGTCGACATCACCACCACCGGCACGACGCTGGCGGCCAATGCCCTGAAGGTCTTGGACGACGGGGTGATGCTGCGCTCGGAAGCCAATCTGGTCGCCTCGCTCAAGGCGCCCTGGGGCGAGACGGCGCGGACGGCCCTGCGCACGGTGCTCGGCCGCATCGCCGCCGAGGAGCGCGCCCGCACCACGCGGGAAGTGCGGGCGGGTCTGCCGGAATCCGGCGAGATCGATCTCGCCACCCTCGCCGGCCTGCACGAGGCCGAATTGCCCTACGGCGCCCCGCGCGGGCCGGACGGCGAGATCGTGCTGCGCTGCCCCGCCGAGGCGGTGTTCGATCTCTCCGACGCCCTGGTGCAGGCCGGGGCGCGGGCGGTCAGCGTGCGGCGGATCGACTACGCCTTCGCGGCGGAGAACCCGCTGGCGGAGCGGCTGCTCGCGCGTCTCTGAGACAGAGCCTCCCATCCATCGCCTCATCCTGAGGTGCCGGCGCCTAGCGCCGGCCTCGAAGGATCCTCCAGATCCCTGGACGATCTTCGAGGCCGCTTTCGCGGCATTTCAGGATGAGGATGTGAATGGGAGAGACGCGTCTACTGGCCGCCTTGCTTGGCGAATTCCGACAGCACGCCTCTCAGCACCTTCAGCCGGCCCTCATAGGCCGCCGTCAGGCAGGCCACCTCCGTGCCGCAGGCGCGGCGGTCCTTGAGCCAAGCCTCCTGATCCTCCTGCATCTTGGTGCGGTTGCCCATCGGCAGCAGGTCTTTGAGGATGTCGAAGCGCACCGCCATCTCGACATCGAGGTCGTTGAGGGCGCGGGTGTCGCAGATGGTCTTCTCGTCCGGCGTCTCGGCCTTGGCGCAGGAAAAGCTCGCCGCCGTCGCGGGCGAAGCCGCCAAGACGCCCAGCGCGAGGATGAGACAGGGAAGACGCATCGGACACACTCCATCGCGGGCAACGGCCGCGCTTGGCCCTTCCAACACGCGAGGCCGCCCGGCAGTGCCGGGCCCCGCCAAAAGAATCAGCTCCAGGGCTTCACGATCGCGAGGATGACGATGCCGATCATCAGCAGCGTCGGCACCTCGTTGATCACCCGGTAGAAGCGGTGGCCGCGGGTGTTGCGGTCGGCGGCGAAGTCCTTGACCGTGCGGGCGAGGAAGCCGTGCATGCCGCTCATCGCCAGCACCAGGGCGAATTTCGCCTGGAGCCAGGGCGCGGCGTAGAAACCGCTCTGCCATGCGAGCCACAGGCCGAGGATCCAGGTCACGATCATGGCCGGCGTCATGATCGCCTTGAGCAGGCGCCGTTCCATGACCTTGAAGGTCTCGGATTGCACCCGCGAGCCCGCCGGCAGGGCGGCATGATAGACGAACAGGCGCGGCAGATAGAGCATCGCCGCCATCCAGGCGATCACCGCGATCACGTGGAAGGCCTTGATCCAGGGATACAGACTCTCAAGCACCGGGTGAGGGACTCCGCGACGGGGATGCCGCGCAGAGGCGCGGCAGAAGCTCTCGGGTGAGGAGCGGCGCGAGCAGCATCGCCGGATCGACCGCCCCGTCGTCGAGCGCAAGCCAGCCGATTTCCTCGATCTCGGCGCCGCAGACCGGGTTCAGGCCGGGCGCGGCCTGCTGCCGGTAGACGACCGCCTCGACGATGTGGCCGGGTTCGTTGGCGGCCTCCGCCTCGAAACGGCCGAGGCTGATCGCCGTATCCGGATCGAAAGTGAGGCCCAGTTCCTCGTGCAGTTCGCGAGCGAGGCAGGCGGTCTCCGTCTCGGCGCCCTCGAACTTGCCGCCGGGCAGCATGAAGCGGGTGCTGCCGCGCTTGCGCACCACCAGCAACGCCTCGCCCGTTCCGTCCTGCCGCATCAGCGCCAGGGCGGCGACACGGATGCGGCTCACCGGCTGCCCCGCAGCCGGGCGAGCATCTGCTCGACATGGGCGACCGGCGTCTGCGGCGTGATGCCGTGGCCGAGATTGAAGATGTGCGGGACGCCCTCGGTCGCCGCCAGGATGGCATCCACGGCCGCGTCCAGGGCCCGCCCGCCCTCGATCAGCGTCTCGGGGTGCAGGTTGCCCTGGGTGACCGTCGTGGCCGGCACACGGGCCCGCAGGGCCGCGAGATCGACCCCCCAATCGACGCCGACCGCATCGGCTCCGGTCTCGGGGATGACGCGGGCATGGCCGTCGAGCCCCGAGCCGCGGGCGAAGACGATGATCTTCGCGTCCGGGATCTCGGCCCGGATGCCGGCGACCATCCGCGCGATCGGGCCGAGGGAAAACCGCTTCAGGGCATCGCCGTCGCTGGAGTCCGGCAAGACGCCGGCATGGGACTCGAAGATCTGCACCGCGTCGGCGCCGGCGCGGAACTGCCGGATCAGATACTCGGTCTGCACCGTCACCAGCCGGTCGAGCAGCGCGTCGAGGAGCGCCGGATCGGAGGCCGCGAGCGCCCGCGCCGGGGCGAGGTCCGGCGTGCCGCGTCCGCCGATCATGTAGCTCGCCACGGTCCAGGGAGCGCCGCAGAAGCCCAGCAGGGTGGTCTCCTGGGGCAGGGCGCCCCGGATGCGCTCCACCGCCTCGAAGACCGGCGCGAGATGCGAGACAATCGCCGGGTCGCCCGCCTGCCGCAGGCGGTCGAACTGAGCCCGGCCTTCGAGGGCGTCGAGGCGCGGCCCCTCGCCCTCGACGAAGCGCACGTCCTGGCCCAGCGCGTGGGGCACCACGAGGATGTCGGAGAACAGGATCGACGCCTCGAAGCCGAAGCGGCGGATCGGCTGCAGCGTCACCTCGGTGGCGAAGGCCGGATTGTAGCAGAGGTCGAGGAAGGAGCCGGCTTCCGCCCGGGTCGCCCGGTATTCCGGCAGGTAGCGTCCGGCCTGGCGCATCATCCAGGCGGGGGGAGGGGAGATCGCTTCCCCCGACAGCACCCGCAGCACTGGCCTGTCCGCTTTCCTGGCTTCGGCCATGGATGTCCGTGTCCTGTCGCTTGCCCGAGGCGCTTGGCCGGAGAGGTCGCGACCTCGCCATCCCCACCCCGGCCCTCTTCAAAGAAAGAGAGATTCTAGAATCTCTGTTTTTTCTCTTGGACGTTGGATGGCGGTGCCGCAAGCGCGTCCACAGGCCCTCCCCACAGCCGCGCCGTTAATCGGCTCTTAACGGATTGGCTCTAATGTCTGCGATAGGCCAAGCTCACCAGGGGCTTGCATGGGGCTCCCTGCCCTGATGGCCGTCCCGGTCCCGGATTCTCCCATTGGGGCGGATTCCGTCTGGGCGCGCAATCTGCGTGTTGAGGGAGGAGTCGACGGTTTTAGGACCGCTCCGCCCCCCTCGTGCCGCCGGGCCGGTTTTTCCCCAGTGATCGACTCCTCGGACGCCCTCTGGGGATAGAGGGAGGGGCAAGGTCCGACCGAATCTCCCCAAGGCCCTGGATTTTCTGACGAATCTCACGTGCGCCATGTTGGGGTGCCGGGCTCGGCGTCCTGCCGTGCTGAGCGCCGCTCTCGCCGCAGCCCGGCAGGGGGATCGTTCGATCGGCCGGAACAGGGCCGCCCGGCAGGCTGCCCGCGCAGCGATTCAATTCGGCATCGCCCTCGCGCCGTAAAATGCTCTAATCATCCGGTCGGGGCGGCGAGGCCGCCTCGACCGATGCGTCACCGCAGAGACGGGCCGACGATGAGCCGCAGCTACTTCCATCTCCACCTCGTCTCGGACTCGACCGGCGAGACCCTGATCAATGTCGGGCGCGCCGCGGCGGTGCAGTACGAGGGCATCTCGGCCATCGAGCACGTCTATCCTCTGGTGCGTTCGGGCACGCAGCTCGAACGGGTCATCTCCGAGATCCGGGCGGCGCCGGGGCTCGTGCTCTACACCCTCGTCGGCCACGAGTTGGTCGAGCGCCTGGAGGAGGC
>NZ_NKUI01000185.1 GCF_014845115.1 Methylorubrum zatmanii
GTGGCCGAGGCAGGTGGCAGCGGCCAGTTCCCCGGCCCGGGCCCAGCGCGGCGCGCCCTTCGCCCGCCGTCCCCGCCCCGGCGACCCGCCGCCCTCGCCGCGCATCACCACCGGCTTCAGCCCGCTCCTCAAGGCCGCGGCCCCCGTACCGGTGCGGGGAGGGCGGGCGGCCAAGCGCGAGGCGATGATCGTGATGAGCCTGCTGGCCCATCCGGAACTGCTCGGAATCGAGGAGGAGGCCCTGGCCGCCCTCGAACTGGTCAACCCGGATGCGAGTGCGCTGCGCACCCTCCTGCTCGATCGCGCGGCGGAAGCCGGCACGCCGGAGCCGGAGCTGCTCGAATCGCGTCTGCGCCGGGCCGGGCTGGAAGAGGCACACGGCCGGCTGGCGGCTCTGGTCAATCCGGGCGACCGCTGGATGCTCGATCCGAACGCCGACCCGCAGCGTCTGGAACATACCCTGCATCAGGCTGTGATCTTGCACCGGCAGTCAGGAGCGCTACATAGCGAACTCCACCAAGCCGAGAGAGCACTTGCCGAGGATGGGTCGGAGGCCAACTTCGCTTGGCTCTGCGACGTGCAGCAGCAATTGGCAGTGATCGCCGCGGCCGAGGCGGAAGCGGAGGTCTCCCAGGAGGAGTGACGTCTTGAGAGGCTTCCGAGGGGGAGTTCATGTCACCGTGATCGCGCGGTGACGGCGGTAGGTTGCCGATTTGGTTAACGGTCGGTCAACGTACGGTACGGTAGAGCATAGCAATGAGAATCGGCGCGAGCACTCGACAAGCGCGCCATTCCACGACATTGCGACGGGTCTTTCGCGGGAAGCGCGCGGGCTCAGCCTGCGCCGCCGCCACGAGAACAATAGGCTGAGCATGGCAACGAAGGCAACCGAGCGGGACGATGCGGACGCCGCCCAGGATCAACCGACGGACGGCCCGCTCCTTGACCTGACGGATGCCGCCGTCAAGCGGATGGTCAAGCTCGCGAAGAAGCGCGGCTACGTCACGTACGAAGAGATCAACGAGGTCCTTCCCGACGGTCAGGTCGATGGCGACCAGATCGAGGACGTGCTCGCCCAGCTCGACGACATGGGCATCCGCGTGGTCGAGGGCGAGGAATCCGAAGAGACCACGACCGAGGCCAAGGCCAACGGCGAGGCGGCCGAGGAGGAGGAGAGCACGGAAGGCGGCGAGGTCGCCGAGGCCTCCGGCTCCCGTGCCGTCGCGGTGGCGACGCCGACGACCCGCGAGCCCACCGACCGCACCGACGATCCCGTCCGCATGTATCTGCGCGAGATGGGCTCGGTGGAGCTGCTCTCGCGCGAGGGCGAGATCGCCATCGCCAAGCGCATCGAGGCCGGCCGCGAGGCGATGATCGCCGGCCTGTGCGAGAGCCCGCTGACCTTCCAGGCCATCATCATCTGGCGCGACGAACTCGTCGACGGCAAGGTGCTGCTGCGCGACATCATCGACCTCGAAGCCACCTATGCCGGCCCGGATGCCCGCGGCGGCCCGCAGGTGGCCGAGGAGGGCGAGGAATCCGAGGACGGCGAAGAGGGTCCTGTCCCGCCGGAAGGCGGCGACGACGAGGACGACATGGAGAACAACGTGTCGCTTGCGGCCATGGAGGCCGAGATCAAGCCGCGCGTCCTCGAAACCTTCGACAACATCGCCTCGAACTACCGCAAGCTGCGCAAGCTCCAGAACGAGGAGGCCGAGTTCAAGGCCTCCGGCGGCACGGTCACGCCCGCGCAGACGAAGAAGCAGGCGGAGCTGAAGGACATCGTCGTCACCGACGTGAAGTCGCTGTCGCTCAATGCCAACCGCATCGAGGCGCTGGTCGAGCAGCTCTACGACATCAACAAGCGCCTCATCTCGCATGAGGGCCGCCTGATGCGCGCCGCCGAGCATCACGGCGTCGCGCGCGACGAGTTCCTGCGCCACTACCAGGGCTACGAGCTCGACCCGAACTGGATGACCCGCGTCGCCACCCTCGGTGGCAAGGGCTGGAAGAACTTCGTCGAGCGCGGCGGCCGGCAGGTCGCCGACCTGCGCGAGCAGATCCTGACGCTCGCCTCCGAGACCGGCCTGCAGATCGGCGAGTACCGCAAGATCGTCGCGATGGTGCAGAAGGGCGAGCGCGAGGCCCGCCAAGCGAAGAAGGAGATGATCGAGGCCAATCTCCGCCTCGTGATCTCCATCGCCAAGAAGTACACCAACCGCGGCCTGCAGTTCCTGGACTTGATCCAGGAGGGCAATATCGGCCTGATGAAGGCGGTCGATAAGTTCGAGTATCGCCGCGGCTACAAGTTCTCGACCTATGCCACGTGGTGGATCCGGCAGGCGATTACCCGTTCGATCGCCGATCAGGCCCGCACCATCCGCATCCCGGTGCACATGATCGAGACGATCAACAAGATCGTGCGCACCTCGCGCCAGATGCTGCATGAGATCGGCCGCGAGCCGACCCCGGAGGAGCTGGCCGAGAAGCTGGCCATGCCGCTGGAGAAGGTCCGGAAGGTTCTGAAGATCGCCAAGGAGCCGATCTCCCTCGAAACGCCGATCGGCGACGAGGAGGATTCGCATCTCGGCGATTTCATCGAGGACAAGAACGTCGTCCTGCCGATCGACGCGGCGATCCAGTCGAACCTGCGCGAGACCACGACCCGGGTGCTGGCCTCGCTGACGCCCCGCGAGGAGCGCGTGCTGCGCATGCGCTTCGGCATCGGCATGAACACCGACCACACCCTCGAAGAGGTCGGCCAGCAATTCTCGGTGACCCGCGAGCGTATCCGCCAGATCGAGGCGAAAGCCCTGCGCAAGCTCAAGCATCCGAGCCGGTCGAGGAAGCTGCGGAGCTTCCTCGATAACTAACCGGACAGAGAAACGGCCGCCCCTCGGGGCGGCCGTTTCGATTCAGGGTTCAACGCGGGGCCGGCTCCACCATCAGCCCGACGATCCGGCGCACCAGCGGCAGGACCAGCAACAGGGTCGGGAAGGCGACGACCCATGACAGGCCCCAGGCGGCCGGCCAAGTCGCCAGGAAGTCGGAGGTGGGGCCGAGGCTGCGCAGGGTCGCGACGCCGGAGACCACGAAGGTCATCATCACCGACAGCACGAACGGCATGACGAGGCCGGTATAGCGCGCCGGCAAACGGCGCATGGCAAACGGACGGGGAAGGTCAGACATAGGGCATCCATGGTCGGGTTCATCGGCCGCAATGACGCGTGACTACGCTCACCGTGCCGAAAACCGCTGTTCGATGCGTTGCCTGACGTGAGACGCTTACGGCCGGGCAGCGATGTCGCCGCCGAAGGACGAAGCTTCCCTATGATGATTCGCGGGCCGGCGGAAGAGCGGTTGAGGCCGTTCTCGCCGTCCCGGCCGCCACGCGCGGCGCGCTAGGGCAGCCGCGAGGGCACCCGCTCCGCCGACCGGCGCGAAGACGGCGAGAAGAGCGAGACCAAGGCCGCCCTCGCCGAAGGCCCGGTCGCTGAGAAGGCCGACCAGCAGCGGTCCGAGGCCGAAGCCCGCCAGGGTGACGAGGGCGAGAAAGAGGGCGCTGACCCGGCCGCGCAGGCGGTGCGGAGTCAGGATCTGGATGCCGGCCAGCGAGGGCGGGCTGGTGAAGCCGACCAGCGCCACGAGACCGGCGAACCCGGTCAGGGACAGCGTGAGGTCCTGCGCCAGACTCGTCAGCAGCGTCATCGGAACCGTCAGGATCAATCCGAATGCCAACAGGAGAGGCGCGGCGTCGATCCGTCCGGCGCGCCGGAGCCGGTCGAGGCCGATGCCGCCCGCGACATGGCCGAGCGGGGCGGCGATCAGGACGAGCAATCCGAGACGCAAGCCGCTCTCGGCCGGGCTGAAGCCGAAGCTGCGGACGTAGAAGGTCGGCGCCCAGGCAGTGAGGGTCTGGGCCATCAGCACCGTCGCCGTCGCGGCCACGGTCTGAGGCAGATAGGCCCTTCGCCGCCGCCGAACCCAGGCCAGCGCCTCGCCGAGGGATCGTGCCCGGGGTCGCGACGGCATCCCGCCGTTCCGTCCGGTGTGGGTCGGGCCGGGCCGGATGCGGAGCAGCAGCAGCGCCAGGGGCAGGTTCGGCAGCGCCGCCAGGACGAACAGGGCCTGCCAGGGCGCGAGGACTCCGAAACCCGGAAGGTCGAATCCGTTCCGCGCCGTCAGCCATGCCAGAACCGCCCCGCCCACGAGCAGCGCTAGGCTGCGGCCGAGGGTGGATGCGCTGGTGATGGCGGAGATGCCGCGCCCGAGCATATGGCGGCGCAGATGCAGGGTCATCAACGAGAGGCCGGCCGGGCCGACGCCAGCCTGCCCGAGTCCGAGGACGAAGCGCGCCGCGAACAGGCCGCCGAACCCACCGACGAGGCCGCAGGCGACCGTCGCCGCGCTCCACAGCGTCAGACAGACCAGGAGCACGCCGCGCTGACGGCCGCTATCGGCCACCATGCCGAAAAGAGGCAGCGCGAGGGCGTAGGGCAGGGCGAAGGCGGAGCCCTGGAGCAGGCCGAGCTGGGTATCGCTCAGGGCGAGCGCCTGCTTGGCCGGTGTCGCGACCAGGGTGAGAAGGAAGCGGTCGCTGAAGGCCGAGAGCTGGATCGCGGCCAGCAGGGCGACGAGCGGCCAAGCAGAGGGGCCGGGCTGCGCCCCCGGCGGGCCGTCCGAGGGCGGGGGCATGGCGGGCTTCAGCTCAGGGCGCGCGACCAGGCATCGAGCAGGCTTCCGCCGCACTCGGCCTCGAGGGGGCCGCCCCGCTCTCCGGCGCGCGGATGGCACATCTCCGCCCGGTAGCGCCCCGGCGGCAGGCCGAAGGCGCTGCGGAAGGCGCGGCTGCAATGGCTCTCGCTGGAAAAGCCGTGATCGAAGGTGAGTGTGCTGATGGAGCGCATCTCCGCCGGGTTGCGCAGGGCGGCGCTCAATCGTTCGAGCCGCCGGGTGCCGATGTGATGGGCGACGCCGCCGGTCGGTTCGAACAGGCGGTAGAGCGCGCTGCGCGACAGGGCGGAGCCGCGGGCGACCATGTTCACGTCAAGGCTTGGATCGTGCAGGCGCGCTTCGATGAAGGCTTCCGCCCGCCGGCGCCGGAGATCGGCGAGGATCGCACTCGTCGTCTCGTCCCCCGGCTCCATCTGCCCGAGGGTGCCGGACAGGAGTTCGCACAGCGCGCGGGCGGTGCTCGCGCTCGCCTCCGGCGTCGTCACCGCGGCCCGCCGGGCGAGGGATCCCATCAGGTCGCCGAGCAGGCCCGACACCGCTTCTGGCAGGACCTGACCGTGGAAGCGGCTGGCCTGGGGCGCCGCTGCCTCGACCAGATCCCGGGGAAGGCTCACGGTGACGAAGCTCGCGGTGTCGAGGCGGGTGCGCTGCGGGCGGGTCAGGTCGAACAGGATGATGTCGCCGGGTGAGAGGAGGCGTTCATCGCCGAGCGGCCCACCGTGGAAGATGCCGCTGCGCAGGTACTGGATCGTGAAATGCTCGAAGCCGTCCCTGCGGACACGCGCTTGGTTGCGGCGATGTTCGACGCCGCTCAAGACCCGCTCGTAGACGTTCATCCGGCCGAAGCGATGGGCCTCCACCCGTGCGGCAAACGGCGCGTCGGTCGCCGAGACATCGGTGCCGCCGCTATAGAGGGCTTGGTAGCCCTCGAAGCCGCTGGCTTCGGATGTGAAGGTGAAGGATTGGATCGACACGAGAGGCGAGGGGCCGGAGGGAAGCTGAGTTCGGCGCTCCGTACGGAAGGACGACTGTCCCATTTATCGGGGCCGCCCCGAGCCTCCGCAAGCGTGGTACTTTGATTAACGCTCCGTTATCGCAGACTGTTGAATGACATTTATGTGTGCTGACCGCGTGGAACGGGGCCCGCCGCCCCGTTCCACGCGGTCCGGCCGGTCGGCCTACTCGACGACGAAGCGGGTCTCGCCCGCCCGGCGATTCCAGAACAGGGTCACCCGGCTGATGTTGCACAGATTGACGTTGCGGAATTCGGACGCATCGCCGTCATTGTAGACGACCCTGATGTCCCACTTGCAGGCGCTCGACCCGCCATTGAAGCTGATGTCGGCGGTCTCGCCGTCGGCGATGGAATCCTTGCCCATCACGTCCTCGCCCCAATGCGATTGGCTCACGGGGCCGACATACACCTCGTCGATCTGATACCCGGTGCGGTTGACCAGGGTGAAATCCTGCTTGCCCTGGGCCGATGCCAGGGTCGGAGTGACGGCCGCAGCGGCCAGAAGGGAGAGGCTAAGAGCGATTCTCAGCATGGGGGGTCGTCCTGGTGCCGATGGATCGGCAAGTCCGGCAGGTACGGTCCTGCCAAGCTGAGCCACTAGGCCACGCGCCCGCATTCGACATTGACGGATCGTTCTGATCTCTTGATCCAGCGTCCCAATTCCGGCCATGATCGGCCACGCCTCAGGCCTGCCGTTCACGATGCGGTCAAGCCTGTCCCGTAAGCGTCCCGCCCAGCAAGGATGCCCCGCGCGGGGCCGGGATACGGCCCCGCACGGCGCGCCGCCTCCGCCCAGACGCCTTGCCTCGGCAGTTCGAGAAACCACCTTCCAGCGATGAGCGACGCGGACGCCCCGAGACAAATGCCGACGGCCCTGGCCGACGGATCGGAAGCCGAGGATGTCCCGTTCGGGGCGCTCCAGGCCTGCGTCGGCGTCCGGGACTGGCTGCTCGGCGAGGGGGCACGGCTGCCCAGGGCCGACGACCTGCTCGCGGGCCTCGGCGAGCGCCTGACCGAGATCGGCGTGCCGATCGACCGCGCCTCCACCGCCATCGACACGCTCCATTCCGAATATTCGGGCGTCGGCCGGGTCTGGACCCGCGGGGGCGGTTCGACCGTGCGCCTGTTCCCGCACGGGGAGGCCTCCGCGCGTGCCTACCGGGCGAGCCCGTTCTACGCGGTGCATGAAACCGGCGAGTGGCTGAGCCTCGACCTGTCGGAGACCCCCGACGACGCCTACGCGATCATCCCCGAACTGAAGGCGGACGGATACACCCACTACCTCGTCGCGCCGCTGATCTTCACCAACGGCACCAAGAACGGCATCACCTTCGCGACCCGTGCGGAAGGCGGCTTTCGCGATGAGGACATCGCCATCCTGCGCTTCATCATGCCCGCCCTCGCGGCGGTGATGGAGATGCGTCTGCTCAACAAGCAGCTCGACACGGTGCTGCGCATTTATGTCGGCGACGAGCCTCACCGGGCGATCCTGTCGGGCGACATACGGCGCGGGCAGGTGCGCCGCATCCGGTCCGCGATCCTGTTCGCCGATATGCGCGACTATACCCGGCTCTCCGCCGACCTCACCCCCGAGGGTGCGGTCGATCTCCTCAACGCCTTCTTCGATTGCCTCGTCCCGCCGATCGAGCGGGAGGGAGGGGAGGTGCTGAAATATCTCGGTGACGGGCTGCTCGCGATCTTCCGCGAGTCGGGTGACGACCTCGGCGGCGCGGCCAAGAGCGCGCTCACCGCCGCCGAAGCGGCTTTGGCGGCGCTGGCCGAGGCGAACGCCGTCGGGCGCTTCGGCGAGGGCGGCCGGGCGGTCGATGCCGGCATCGCCCTGCATCACGGCGAGGCGGCCTATGGCAATGTCGGCTCGGGCACCCGGCTCGATTTCACGGTGATCGGGCGCGACGTGAACCTCGCGAGCCGGCTGGCACGGCTCAACCGCACGCTTCAGGAGCCGCTCCTGATGTCGAAGCCCTTCGTCGATTTCCTCTGGGGCGATCCGGATCCGTTGGGAAGCCATGCCCTCGACGGGTTCGACGAGCCGATGGCGGTGTTCCGTCCGGGACGGAGGCCCTGCGCGAAAGCCGCTGAATAGGTTCTCCCACGAAACGGTTCGGCCGCCCCGGTTTTCATCTGACGGCGGGCGTCGTCCGTAGGCCGGATCGCTCAATCTCCGGCGCGAAGGGGATTGACCGCGCGTGCGCGCGGGCCCACATCGAAGACGTTCCAGGGAGATCCCCGTCAAGGGGCTGAGACACCGCTATCGCCGTCACCGGCAGCGCGGAAATCCTTCGAACCTGATCCGGCTCATACCGGCGTAGGGATTGGACCTGATGGATCGCTTCACCGGAGCGAACCCGCTTCTCACCGAAGCACATGGCGCCAGTTCCTGCGGGCAGATCCGCGGAAGGCACGCCCTCGATGTCCGACCTGCTGACCTCTCCCATCGGCCAGCGCCGCAGCCTCACCCTGCGACCGCGCGCGGCGGAGCTTCCCCAGTCGTGCGACGTCGCCATCGTCGGCGCCGGGCTGATCGGCCTGTCGATCGCGTGGCGGCTGGCCCAGGCCGGCCGCTCCGTGGTGGTGGTGGAGCGCGAGAGCGTCGGCAGCGGCGCGAGCCTCGCCGCGACCGGCATGCTGGCCCCGGCCGCCGAGCACGAGCCCGGCTCCGACCTGCTGCTGCCGCTGGCGCTCGAATCCCTCGCCCGCTGGCCCGCCTTCCGCGACGCCGTGCAGGCGGCCTCGGGCCGGAGCATCGATTACCGCGAGGACGGCACCCTGGTCATCGCCATCGGCCGGGACGAGGTGGAGCGCCTGCGCTTCCGCCACGACCTTCAGCGACGTTCCGGTGTCGCGGCGGAATGGCTCTCCGGCCCTGAGGTGCGCGCCCGCGAGCCGCTGCTGCGGCCGAACGTGATCGCCGGCATCCTCTGCCCCCTCGACGCGCAGGTCGATCCCCGGCTGGTCATGGAGGCGCTGTTGAGCGCCTGCGAGGCGGCGGGCGTCGCCATCGTGGAGCATGTCGCGGTCGCCGGGCTCGACCGCCAGGGCGGCCGCGTGGTTGGCCTGGAGGCCGCCGGTGGCCGGAGACTCGCCGCCGAGACCGTGATCCTGGCGGCCGGCGCCTGGAGCGGCGAGGCGGGCCTGCTGCCCGACGATCTCGCCTTGCCGGTGCGTCCGCTCAAGGGGCAGTCCCTGGCCCTGCGCACCACCAAGCGCACCGGCACCCTGTCGCGCATGGTGTGGAGCGAGTCGGTGCATATGGCCCCCAAGGGCGACGGGCACCTGATCGTCGGCGCGACGGTGGAGGATTGCGGTTTCCGCAGCGGCGTCACCGCCGGCGGCCTGTTCGCCCTGCTGGAGGGCGCACGGCGCATCCTGCCGGGGATCGAGGAGATGGAGATCGACGCGGTCTGGAGCGGGTACCGCCCGACCTCGGACGACGACGCGCCGATCATCGAGGAGGCGGCGCCCGGCCTCGTCGTCGCCACCGGCCACCACCGCAACGGCTACCTGCTCGCCCCCGCCACCGCCGACGCCGTGGCAGCCCTCGTGACCGAGGGCGCCTTGCCCGGTTTCGCCCGAGGGTTCGGCCGGGAGCGGTTTCGATCAGGGGCCGAGATGCGGGGGAGGGCCGTGGCATGAGACTGACCATGAGGCTGACCGTCAACGGAGAGCCCTACGAGGGCGAGGTGTCCGATCTGGCCGCCCTGTTCGCCGCCGAGGCGGAGGAGCGGGGCATCGAGAGCCCCGAGGGCATCGCCATCGCCGTCAACGGGCGCGTCGTGCGCAAGGCGGCCTGGTCGCAGACCGCGCTCAACGAGGGCGACCGCATCGAGATCGTCCGTGCCATGCAGGGAGGCTGAAGGCATGAACCACCACGACACCACCCTCGCGCAGGCCTCCGCCGCCGGGGATGATGGCTTCGAGATCGCCGGTATCCGGCTCTCCTCGCGCCTCTTCATCGGCACGGCCGGCTATCCGAGCCAGGAGATCATGGCCCAGGCGGTGCGCGCCTCGGAGGCGGAGATCGTCACTGCCTCGATCCGCCGGGTCTCGCTCCAGGGCCACGGCTCGGACACCTTCCAGAAGCTGAAGGGCAAGCGCTTCCTGCCCAACACCGCCGGCTGCGAGACGGCGCGGGACGCGATCATGACCGCCGAACTCGCCCGCGAGGCGCTCGGCACCGACTGGATCAAGGTCGAGGTGATCGGCGACCGGGAGACGCTCTACCCGGATGTTAGCGAACTCCTCGAAGCCTGCCGCCATCTCGTCGATGACGGCTTCACCGTGCTGCCCTATTGCAACGACGACCCCGTCATCTGCGAGCGGCTGGCCGATCTCGGCTGCGCGGCGGTGATGCCAATGGGCTCGCTGATCGGTTCGGGCATGGGGATCGCCAATCCGGCCAATATCGAGCTGATCTGCCGCCGGGCCAAGGTGCCGGTGATCGTGGATGCCGGCATCGGCACCGCCTCCGACGCGGTCGTCGCCATGGAACTCGGTGCTGCCGCCTGTCTCATCAACACCGCGATCGCCAAGGCCGACGATCCGGTGCGGATGGCCGCCGCCATGCGGCACGCCGTCGAGGCCGGCCGGCTCGCCCATCTCGCCGGCCGCATCCCGCGCCGGGGCCGGGCCGAGCCGTCGAGCCCGCAGCTCGGCCTCGTCGGGTCGTGACGGTGGCGCTCCCGCGCCTCCTCGTCGTCACCGACCGCCACGGGGCCGCCCGGCCCCTGTCCGCGACGGTCGGCGAGGCGGTGGCGGGGGGCGCCCGCTTCGTCTGGCTGCGCGACCGCGATCTCGACCGAGCGGCGCGCCGGGAACTCGCCCGCGAACTCCTCGACCTCGTGAGGCCGGTCGGCGGCCGCCTCGTCATCGGCGGTGACGCGGACCTCGCTGCGGCAACGGGCGCGCAGGGCGTCCATGTGCCGGGTTCCGCCGGCATCGACGGCATCCGTGTGGCGCGGGAGCGGCTCGGATCTGCGGCCCTGATTGGCTTCTCGGCCCATTCCGTCGCGGAGATCGCGGCGGCCGAGGCGGCCGGGGCCAGTTACGCGACCCTCAGCCCGATCTTTCCTACCCCCAGCAAACCCGGTTACGGGCCGGCGCTCGGCCTGGAGGCCCTGCGCGCCGCATCCGCCCGTCGCCTGCCGGTCTTCGCCCTTGGCGGCATCGGAGCGGACGACGCGGCCGCCTGCCGCGAGGCCGGGGCAGCGGGCCTCGCCGTCATGGGCGGCGTGATGCGCGGCAGCGATCCTCGGAGCGCGGTGGCCCGGTTCGTCGCGGCTCTCACATGAGGGCGGCGATGCCGGCTTGGCACACCACCGTATCCTGATCCCCCGTGCCGCCGGAACAGCCGATCGCTCCGACGATCTTGCCGTCGATCACCAGGGGAAACCCGCCGGGGGAGGCGGCCAGCTCCGGATCGAGGGTGCCGTAATAGGCCGAGCCGCTGGCATAGGAATTGAAGAACACCCGGGTCTCGCGCCGCCAGCGGGCAGCGGTCCGGGCCTTTCGCTGCGAGACCTCCACCGAGACGAGTTGGGATCCGTCCATCCGGCTGAAATGCACGAGGTCGCCATGGGTATCGACCAGGGCGATGTTCATGGGCCAGCCGCGCTTGGCCGCCTCGGCCTCCGCCGCCGCCACGACCCGCCGGGCGGCGTCCAGGCCGATCGGCGCGCCGTAGGGTTGGCCGAACGGCACGGCATCCGGTATCCCCCCGGCCGAAGGCTGCGGTTTCTGTTCCTGGGCGGAGGCGGCGAGGAGCGTGGCACTCAGCAGGCCGCTGGCGGCGAGAGATCGGGCAATCATCGGCGGTTTCCTCCGGTGACCGGCCTCTGTCGGGCCGCTTCGGTGAAGCCAGGAGTCTACAAGCGTGGCTCCGAGGGTCCAGCACGGGCCCCGCGCAAATATCCGCCCTGCGCGATCGCCTCTGGCGCTGCGGCGCGAGGTGTATAGAAGCGCTGACAGATTTTCTCTTCCAACAGGGCGCAGCCTCAGCGCTTCGAGCCGAACCGCATGATCAATTCTCCACTCATGACCGTCATGGTCGATGCCGTGCGCAAAGCCGCCCGCGGCCTCAAGCGCGACTTCGGCGAGGTCGAGAACCTTCAGGTCTCCCGAAAGGGCCCCGGCAACTTCGTCTCCGCCGCCGACAGGAAGGCCGAGGAAGTGCTGCGCGACGCCCTGATGAAGGCACGTCCCGGCTACAGCCTCGTGATGGAGGAGAGCGGAAACATCGAGGGCACCGACAAGAGCCATACCTGGCACGTCGATCCCCTGGACGGGACGACGAACTTCCTGCACGGCATTCCGCATTTCGCGATCTCGGTCGGTCTCGAGCGCGACGGGCAGATCGTTGCCGGCGTCATCTACGACCCGGCCAAGGACGAGCTGTTCGTGGCCGAGCGCGGCAAGGGCGCCTATCTCAACAACCGGCGCCTGCGCGTCTCCGGCCGCCAGGACTTCGCCGACGCCCTCGTGGCCTACGGCACGCCCTATCTCGGTCGCGGCAGCCACGGCCGGCTTCTCAAGGAGGTCGCTGCGGTGATGGCGGTCTCGGGCGGCACCCGCCGCCTCGGCTCGGCGGCGCTGGACCTCGCCTATGTCGCCTGCGGGCGCACGGACCTCTACTGGGAGCGCGATCTGCAAACCTGGGACATCGCCGCAGGCATCATCCTCGTGCGGGAGGCCGGCGGCTTCGTCACCAGCGCCGATGGTGGGGCCGAGCCCCTCGCCGCCCGGTCCGTGGCCTGCGGCAACGAGGTGCTGCACCGCGAGCTGATCGGCCTGCTGCGCAAGGCCAACGCCTGAGGAAGGCGGCGGCATCGCTCTTTTGCCCGGTGCCGCCGCCTCTCCGCTCCGAACTCGTCGCGCAACCCTTCACATCGAGCGCACCGCATGGAAGCCCGCCGCCACTCCGCCCTCAAGGACTCGGTCCGCTCGATTCCCGATTATCCGAAACCGGGCATCATCTTCCGCGACATCACCACTCTGCTCAGCGATCCGCGCTCGTTCCGCCGGGCGGTCGATTCGCTGGTGCATCCCTTCGCGGGCGGGCGGATCGATCAGGTCGCGGGCATCGAGGCGCGGGGCTTCATCCTCGGCGGCGCCGTGGCGCACCAGCTTTCCTCGGGCTTCGTCCCGATCCGCAAGAAGGGCAAGCTGCCTCACAAGACCGTCTCGACCGCCTACGCGCTGGAATACGGCACTGACGAGATCGAGATCCATGTCGATGCGATCCGTCCGGGCGATCGGGTGATTCTGGTCGATGACCTCATCGCCACCGGCGGCACCGCGACGGCGGCGGTCAATCTCCTGCGCCAGCTCGGCGCCGAGGTGGTGGCCGCCTGCTTCGTGATCGACCTGCCGGAAATCGGTGGCGCTCAGCGCCTGCGGGATCTCGGCGTGACCGTGCGCACGCTGATGGAATTCGAGGGGCACTGAGCCCCGGCCCGGCATCGAGCCGAGCGAGCATACCAAAAAGCCGCCGTCGCGGATGACACCGTGACGGCGGCTTTTTCGCGGGCCTTATCCCGAGAGATGCAAGCCCGTTTCAGGGAGGCGGCGTCAGGCCGCCAAGCTGTCGAACAGACCCTTGCCGTCGACACCGCCGACCAGGGCGTCGACGAAGTTTTCCGGGTGGGGCATCATGCCGAGCACGTTCCGCTGTTCGGAATAGATGCCGGCGATGGAGTTGAGCGAGCCGTTGCGGTTGGCGTCCTCGGTCAGGCCGCCCTCGGCGTCGCAGTAACGGAAGGCGACGCGGCCCTCGCCCTCGAGACGGTCGATGGTGGCGGGATCGGCGAAGTAGTTGCCCTCGCCATGGGCGACGCAGACGTCGATGACCTGCCCCTGCGCGTAGGCGGACGTGAAGCGCGTGTCGGCCCGCTCGACCCGCAGGAACTGGCGGTGGCAGATGAAGCGGCGGTTCACATTGCGCATCAGCACGCCCGGCAGCAGGCCCGATTCGCACAGGATCTGGAAGCCGTTGCAGATGCCGAGCACCAAGCCGCCCCGGGCGGCGTGGGCGCGCACCGCATCCATCGCGGCGGCACGGCCGGCAATGGCGCCGCAGCGCAGATAGTCGCCGTAGGAGAAGCCTCCGGGGACCACGGCGAGGTCCGTGCCGGCGGGCAACTCCGTATCGGCGTGCCAGACGCTGACGACCTCCGCACCGGACCGGCGCAGGGCCCGGGCTACGTCGCCGTCGCGATTCGAGCCCGGAAAGACGACGACGGCGGCGCGCATCAGACGATCTCGACGGTGTAGTTCTCGACCACGGTGTTTGCGAGGAGCTTCTCGCAGGCAGCCTTCAAGGTCGCCTCCGCCTGCTCGCGATCCTGGGATGCAATCTCCAGATCGAAGACCTTGCCCTGACGCACACCCGAGATGTCCTGAATTCCGAAGGACTTCAAAGCAGCTTCAATCGCCTTCCCCTGCGGGTCGAGGACGCCGGTCTTTAAGGTGACGACGATGCGGGCTTTCATGAAGGGCACTCGTTTGCGAAGTCGGCGGTCGCGCCGGTGTCGGGGAGATGCGAGTGACGCGGACCGATCAACATCAGCGGCGAAAGATCGGTGCCGTCGATATCATCCGGAAGCGAGCGATGCATTCCCTGCTGATAGGAAGGCTGCTGCGCATTCATAACGAGATGCTATCGAGAAAAGAAGTTATCTATCGGTGTGTGACCGAACGGATCGGCTCCGCCTCCGTCGCGCGGTGCCAGAGCTTGAGCATGATCCAGCCTGCGACGAGGCTGAAGACGCCCATCAGTACATGTCCGACCCGATCACCGAGATCGAGCAGGCCGGCCAGTGCCCAACCGGCGGCGATGGCGGCGGCGAACACTTCCGTGCCGACCAGCACCATGAGCCCCAGAATCGTGATCAGATTTCGCATCGGTACGCCTGTTCCGCGTCTTCAGAGGCGAAGTAGCCCGACGCCGGCCTCACGCGCAACCACTGGGAGCCCCAGGAGGAAACGCGTTCCAGCGGCCAGGTCGAACGGGGCTCGGTAGTCTGACCCCGTGCCGGCATTCGTCTCGCCACCCGCGCCGGAGACGAATCGACGTGTCGAAGCAGTCGAGGGGCGGCGAGGATGTGCGCCGCCCCTTCCTCGTCAGCGGGGCGCCCGCTTGGCAAGGATCCGCTGCAAGGTGCGCCGGTGCATGTTGAGCCGCCGGGCCGTCTCGGAGACGTTGCGGCCGCACAATTCGTAGACCCGCTGGATATGCTCCCACCGCACCCGGTCGGCGGACATCGGGTTCTCCGGCGGATCGGCCCGCTCGCCGGGCTGCGCCATGAGTGTGCCGTGGATCTCGTCGGCATCGGCGGGCTTGGCGAGATAGTCGAAGGCGCCGAGTTTCACCGCGGTCACCGCCGTGGCGATGTTGCCGTAGCCGGTGAGGATCACGCCCCGTGCCTCCGGCCGGCGCTCCTTGAGCCGGGCGATCACGTCGAGCCCGTTGCCGTCGCCGAGCCGCATGTCGATCACGGCGAAGGCCGGCGCCCTGGCTTCGACGGCGGCGACGCCGTCGCTGACGCTCTCGGCCACATGCACCTCGTAGCCCCGGGCCTCCATGGCACGCGCGAGGCGGGTCGAGAACGGCTTATCGTCGTCAACGATCAGCAGGCTGCGATCGCTGAAGGCGGAAAGCGGATCGGTATCGGAAAGAAAGGCGGTGTCCGAGCCTGGCACCGTCGTCCCGCTCTGCGTCAGCATGCGGCGCTCCTCGTCGGTTCGTGTCATCTGTGAGCATTATATGGGTGCGGCATCGCGTTCCGTCAGGGGGCGCAGAGAATTGTGCGCAAAGCGATGGGACGCAATCGCTTCCCTTTCGAAGATGTGACGAACCCAGGTGACGCGGACCAACGCGCCGCGCTGCCCTGGCTCGGTGATATTGGAGAGCAGGAGCTGCGCACCGGAGCGCTCGATCAGCGTCTTGGCGATGAACAGTCCGAGCCCGAGGCCGCCACCCGCCTCGTCGGCATTCCGTGAGCGGTCGCGGCTGCGCGTCGTCACGTAGGGCTCGCCGGCCCGCAGCAGCACTTCGCTCGGGAAGCCCGGCCCGTCGTCTCGGATCGACAGCGTCACCCGCTCGGCGTTCCAGCGCGCCTCGATCGCGACTCGCGCCTCGGCGAAATCGACGGCGTTGTCGAGGATGTTGGCGAGGCCGAACATCACGCCGGGATTGCGGCGGCAGACTGGCTCCGGCCCCTCGCCCTGCTTCGATACGTCCACAGCGATGCCGAGCGCGCGCTGCGGCGCCACCAATTCCTCGATCAGATGGCCGAAGGTCACCGTTTGCAGGAACCCTTCGCCCTCCTCGTTGTCTTCGCCGAGCGATGTCAGCTTCGAGAGGATGCCCCGGCAGCGGTCCACCTGATCGCGCAGCAGGCTGAGATCCTCGGCGACGGCCGGGGAGGCGGTCGGGCCGAGCTGCCGGTCGAGTTCCTTGGCGACGAGCATGATCGTGCCGAGTGGGGTGCCGAGTTCGTGGGCCGCCGCCGCAGCGAGCCCGTCGAGTTGAGACAGGTGCTGTTCGCGGGCGAGGACCAGTTCGGTCGCCGCGAGCGCCCGGGCGAGCTGACGGGTTTCCTCCGCCACCCGCCACGCATAGACGCCGGTGAAGGCGGTGCCGAGCAGGATCGCGGTCCAGACCCCCGATACGTAGAGGAATGGCAGCTCGATCCGCCCGTCGGCGAACCAGGGCAGGGGGCGGTGCACGAGGGCGAGCAGGGTGGCGAGTCCGACCGCCAGCAGGCCGAGCGCCAGGGTCCGCTCCGGCGGCAGGGCGGTGGCCGAGATCAGCACGGGGGCGAGGAACAGCAGCGAGAACGGGTTCTGCAAGCCGCCGGTCAGAAACAGCAGCCCGGCGAGCTGGACGATGTCGAAGGCGAGCAGCAGGGCGGCGGAATCGTCGCTCAGCCGGTAGCTCGCCGGGAAGCGGATGCGCAAAGCCAGATTGAGCCAGCACGAGGCGGCGATGACGAGGAAGCACCAGCCGAAGGGCAGGTTCAGCCCGAGCCCGAACTGGGCGCCGACCACCGCCGCGCTCTGACCCGTGAGGGCGAGCCAGCGCAGGCGCACGAAGGTGTCGAGCCGCAGATGGCGGCCCGTCGGGGTGAGGGTTTCGTGGGCCGCTTGGATCATGGTGCGGCTACGATAGGGCCCGAAGAAGATGCGTCCACCGCGGAATCCACAGGTGCATCGCTCCCGCCGCGCGGATAAGACGGATCAGACCGACGCAACATTCGTTAAGCACGTCTGGCCGGCCGCAGTCTCGGGGAGTGCCGACATGGATCTGGCTTATGCCTGGTACGAGGCCGCGCGCGCGATGCTGACGCCCGCGAGGCTGATGGCGGATGCGACCCGGCACAGCCTGGAGAATCCGGGCAACCCGCTGGCCTACGGTCCCTATGCCCGCTCGACGGTGGCCGCGCTCCAGATGTTCGAGCGGATGACCCGCCGATACGGCAAGCCGGATTTCGATCTCCCCACGACGGTGATCGACGGTCAGTCGGTCCCCGTCTCCGAACGCGTCGTCTGGACGCGGCCGTTCTGCCGTGTGATCGCCTTCGACCGGGCCTTCAGCCGCGGTCCGACGGAGGCGCAGCCCAAGCTCCTGATCGTGGCGCCGATGTCGGGCCATTACGCCACCCTCCTGCGGGGCACCGTGGAGGCGATGCTGCCCAACCACCGGGTGTTCATCACGGATTGGTCCGATGCGCGCATGGTGCCGCTGCTGGAAGGCCGGTTCGACCTCGGCACGTATATCGATTACCTGCAGGCGATGTTCCGCGACCTCGGTCCGGACCTACACGTCATGGCGGTATGCCAGCCCGCCGTGCCCGTCTTCGCCGCGATCGCGCTGATGGAGGCGGCCGGTTCGGATGCGGTTCCGGTCTCGATGACCCTGATGGGCGGGCCGATCGACACCCGCCGCTCCCCGACCGCCGTGAACTGCCTCGCCCAGGAGCGCGGCATGGCCTGGTTCGAGAAGAACTGCATCACCGTGGTGCCGCCGATGTATCCGGGGGCCCTGCGCCGGGTCTATCCGGGCTTCCTGCAGCTCTCCGGGTTCATGGCGATGAACCTCGACCGGCATGTCACCGCCCATACGGACATGTTCCACCATCTCGTCACGGGCGACGGCGACTCCGCCGAGAAACATCGCGAGTTTTACGACGAGTATCTCGCGGTGATGGACCTGACGGCCGAATTCTATCTTCAGACCGTGCAGACCGTGTTCGTCGATCATGACCTGCCGCAGGGCCGCATGCGGCATGCCGGGCAGCCCGTCGATCTCGCCGCGATCCGGCGTTGCGCCATCCTCGCGGTGGAGGGGGAGAACGACGACATCTCCGGGGTCGGCCAGACCAAGGCCGCCCTCGATCTCACGCCCAACCTGCCGGAGGCGCGCAAGGCCTATCACCTTCAGGAGAAGGTGGGACATTACGGCGTGTTCAACGGTTCGCGTTTCCGCTCCGTCATCGCTCCGCGCATCTCCCGCTTCGTGCGGGAGATGGAGGCGGGTGCCTGACTGGCTGAGCTGTGGAATGTCGGCAGGGGACGGTTGGCCGGGGTGGTTGAGCGGGAGCGGCGTGGCTAGGTTGGCGGACATGACGCGCGCCCTGCTGCGACGGCCCGATCCGGATCACATCGAGATCGCCCATGAAGGGCAGTCCTTCCGCGTCGCGATCCTGCGGCGGCCGGCCGCGCGCCGGCTGACCCTGCGGGTGTCGAGCGCGACCGGCGCGGTCGTCCTGACCCTGCCGACCCGCACCTCCCTCGCCACGGCCCAGAAATTCGCCCAGAGCCATGGCGGCTGGATCGCGACCCGTCTCGCCAAGCTACCGGAACGGGTCTCGTTCTCGGCCGGCTCCGTCATCCCCCTGAGGGGAATCCCCCATCGGATCGTGTCGCGGGACGGCCGTGGCAGCGCCGAAGTGGATCCTGAGAGCGCGACCCTCGCCGTGCCGGGTGAAGCGGACCACATGGCCCGCCGGGTGCGCGAGTTCCTGACGCGCGAGGCGCGCCGCGACCTGTCGCACGCGGTGGCGGTCTATGCCGCCCGGCTGGGACAGCGGCCCGCGCGGGTCACCCTGCGCGACACGCGCAGCCGCTGGGGCTCGTGCACGGCCAAGGGCGAGCTGAACTTCTCGTGGCGCCTGATCCTCGCGCCGCCTTTGGTGCTCGATTACCTCGTCGCCCACGAGATGGCGCATCTGCGGGAGATGAACCATTCCCCCCGTTTCTGGGCGCTCACCCACGAGCTCTGCCCGAATGTCGACGAAGCCGAGCGCTGGTTGAAGCGGCACGGCTCGGAGCTGCACCGCTACGGCTGACGAACGGTCAGCCTTTGGTGGTAAGCACGCGGCTGCGGGCGGGCGCACGCTCCGCCGGCCAAGCCGGGCGCGGATCGACATGGCCCGGCCACAGGGTGCGGGGGGCGACGTTGTCGCAGATCTCGCGCTGGCGCAGATAGGTCGGGCGGCCGAGCTCGTCGCGGCGCAGCACCGTGCCCCCGTCCCGGCAGAAGCCGGCGATGGCGGCGGCATCGCCCCGGCGGCGGCCCCGCGGATTCCGCTCCACCGGCGGGTGCTCGATGGTGAGCGGAGCCTGATGGTTGAGGGATCGCTCGACATAGGTCGTCGTCGCCTCAGGCGGCAGATAATCGGATTCCTCGAAGGGAAGGGACAGGGCGGAGGCACTTCCGCAGCCCGCCGCGACGACGAGCGCCGCGAGGGGCAGGGAGGAGGCGAGGCGGCGCATGGCGGGTTCCTCGGAGGAAGGGAGCTTGGCCTTACTCTAGTGCAGCCATCGCCGGAGGGGTAGCCGCTCCGCCTCATTCACGACACATCCTCGCCGCGATTGCTTGACACCGGGGGACCCGCATGGTCCCAACACCCGTGCCCGAACGGCGCGCGAGAAGGGTCCTGTCGCGCAGACACGATCGGCGTCGGTGGGGGCCTGACGCCGCATCACGATGGGATCGATCGGAGTTCGTATGAGTGTGTTTGCGGGCCTGGTTCGGGCCGGGCGCTCGGGAGCCGGCCGCTGCTTCGCGCTGGCGGCCCTGGCCGGCGCGACGATTCTGGCCGGAGGCGGCGGCGCTCAGGCCCAAGGAACCGTGCGCAAGACATTCGACGACTGGCAGCAGCGATGCGAGACGCCGGCCGGTGCCAAGGCCGAGCAATGCGCGCTGGTGCAGTACGTCGCGGCCGAGGACCGGCCGAACCTCAACCTCGTCGTCATCGTGCTGAAGACTGCCGACAATCGCGGATACCTGCTGCGGGTCGTCGCGCCGCTCGGCGTGCTGCTGCCCTCGGGCCTCGGCCTCAAGATCGACCAGACCGATATCGGCCGCGCCAGCTTCGTGCGCTGCCTGACCACCGGCTGCGTCGCCGAAGTGGTGATGGACGATGGCCTGATCAAATCGCTGCGCAACGGCGCGCAGGCCACCTTCATCGTGTTCCAGACCCCTGAGGAGGGGGTCGGGATCCCCGTCTCCATGAAGGGCTTCGGCCCCGGCTTCGACTCGTTGAAGTAAGGATCGGCAGCGTGCGAGGGGATGATCGGACGATGCGCAGGGCATGGATGATCCTCGGCGGGCTGGCACTCGCCCTTCCCGTTTCCGCGCGGGCCGAACCGGGCGGCTTCTTCAAGAACATGTTCGGTGGCGGTGAGGGCGGCACGCCCTCCATCGCCGCGCCGCAGGCGCACGACCCCGACAACGCCTATTGCCCGCCGGTCTTCGTGTCCGATGGCGGCGCGGCGGTGCAGGCCTTCGCCGGGGCGGCCGGCGACAAGACCCGCCTGCGCCACCAGATCGTGTTCGGGCGTCTCAGCCGCGAGTGCAAGGCGAGAGCCGACGGCTCGGTCGCCGTCCGGGTCGGCGTCGAGCTGCGCGCCCTGCTCGGGCCTTCCGGCGCTCCCGGCCGCTTCGAGGTGCCGGTGACCATTGCCGTGAAGTACAACGAGCAGCCGGTCATGGCGCGCACGCACCGCGTTGCGGTCGCGGTTCCGGCCGGTGCTGCGCAGGGCGAGGCGACGCTGATCGAGAACGATCTCAGCGTGCCCGCCGACAAGACGGTCGGCTACGACATCGAGGTCTCCCTGGGGGCAGGGGCGGCGGGCCGCGCGAAGCCGGTCGCCAAGCGCCGCAAGGCTGCTCCCGCCGCGGCTGCGGCGGCGGACCAGGGTGAGGCGGCCGCAGGCCAATGATACGGGCTCCGCTCGAACAAAGCGGTCTCGTCTCGGCAAGCCCGCGCGGCGTTTGAGCGAAGCCAAATCCGCCATCCCGAGGGGATCAACCGGATTGGGTATGAGGCCGGCTTTGTCATGGATCTGATCCAGGCAGGCCGCGGAACGCGCCGGAGGACGGTATCGCCACGCGTGAGATAGGGCAGGGCCGGGAGACGCCGTTCTTTCTCGTGCCCGCCGACGATCCCTTGTTCGACCGCCGCCTCGTGCTGCCGGGCTCCCCCACGGATTGCTGGATCGTCCTGACCTACAGGCTGCCGGCGCAGACGCGGCCGCAGCGTCCGCTGCTGCGCCTGCTCCGTTCGGCGGGGCGGCGGGACAGCTGCGTGCTGCCCGGAGCGGCCCTCGGCGTCGCCCGCTGGCTCGGATACCTGCCGCCGGATTGCGAGGGCATCGAGATCGCCGCCGAATCCGGCTTCCTGCTGGAGCGTGTCGGGTTGCGCGGCTCAGCAAGCGTGTCCGTCGAGGCGCTGCTGAAGCGGCCGGGGCGGGCCCTGGCGGCTCTGCGCGCCCGTCTTTCGCGGGATGAGCGCCGCTGGCGCGACAGCCTGCGCGGCGCCTGCGCCGTCACGCCGGTTCGCCGCTATCCGGCCTGGAAGGCCTCGCGCCTGCGACCTGCCGTACCGAGCGCGGCGACGGACGGAGCGCGGATCCGCCTCGTCCTCCCCGCCGATCTGGCACGAGCCGACGCGGTGGCGCGCAGCGTCGCGAGTTTGCGCGCCCAGACGTACCGGAACTGGTCGCTGCTCCTCGCCTGGACCGACGGCACCGTGCCACCGAAGTCCGGCGAAGCCGATCCGCGCGTCCACTCCACCGCATGGGATGCGACCGCCAGCCTGCCGGATCTCTGCGCCGACGCCGATCTGTTCGGCCTGCTGCGCCCCGGCGATGTCCTCAGCCCGGAGGCGCTCGCCCTATTGGCGGAGACCTTCCGGAACGAGACGCCGGATCTGGCCTATGCCGACGAGGAAACCGGCGGCCGAAACCCTCTGCCCCGCCTCAAGCCGGATTGGAGCCCCGACTTCGCCCTGGCGGCGGGCTATGTCGGCGCGCCCGCTCTCGTGTCCCGCGCCTTTCTTACCAGCCTGCATGTCGGAGCGGCGGCCTCGCCCGAGGAGCGTGCCCTCGCCTTCGATCTCGCCATCTGCGCCGCCACCCGCGTCGCCCACATTCCCCGCATCCTGTGTCGGCGGGAGCCGGCGGCGCTCGATGCCGCCCGCCGTGCGCCGCATCTCGACCGGCACCTGCGCGCTTCCGGCTCCCCGGCGCGGGCGGCGCTCCGGGATGGTGTGCTCGACCTGCACTGGCCGCGCCCCGCGCCGGCGCCCCTGGTGAGCCTGATCGTCCCCTCCCGCGACCGGCTCGACCTGATCGCGCGGGTGACCGAGGGGGTTCTCACCGGAACGGATTATCCCGCACTCCAACTGGTCATCGTCGATAACGGCTCGACGGATCCGGCGGTGCTCGCCCTCTACGACCGTCTGCGCGCCGATGCCCGCGTGCGGATCGAGCCCTATCCGCAGCCGTTCAACTTCTCGGCCATGGTCAATGCCGGCGCGCGCGCCGCGCGCGGCGAGGTTCTGGTTCTGCTCAACAACGACGTGGTGGTGCTCCGGCCCGGCTGGCTCGACGCCCTCGTCGCGCAGGCGGTCCGGCCGGAGGTCGGCGCGGTCGGAGCCAAGCTCCTCTACGCCGATGGGAGGCTGCAACATGCCGGCGTCGTGGTCGGGCTCGGCGGGGAGGCCGGTCACATCCTGCGCCGCCGCCCCGGCGCCACCGCCGGACATCTCGACCGATTGCGGATCGCCCACGAAGTATCAGGCGTGACCGCCGCCTGCCTCGCGGTGACGCGGGAGAAATACGCGGCGGTCGGCGGCTTCGACGAAGACACGTTCGCCATCGATTTCAACGACATCGATTTCTGCCTGCGTCTCGGCGCACGGGGCTGGAAGACGGTGTGGACGCCCCAGGCGGAACTGTCCCATCTCGAATCGGTCAGTCGCGGCCGGCCGGTCGGCGCGGCGCGCGAACGTTTCGAGCGCGAGGCCGCCGCCTTCACCGAGCGCTGGCGTTCCTGCATCCGGCACGACCCATTCTATCACCCGGCTCTCTCGCTCACGACCTTCGGGGAGGAGCTGGAGTGAGCGCCGACGCCTATCCCGACGCCCTGCTTTTCGCCGCCGCCCCCCGTCCTGGACGCCTCGCGCGGTTGGCGCGCGCCCCGCGCCAGCCCCGGCGCATCCTGGCGATCCTGCTGGCCCGTCTCTCGGGCCGGCGATTGCGGGCGGCGCAAGCCTGGATCGCGCTGGTCGGGGCCGAGCACCGTCTCGCGCTCCCGGCCGGTGTCGTGCCACCGAGCGAGCCGCCCTCCGCCCTGGCACAGGCCGGCATCGAACGGATCGATGCGGAGGCTCCGGGGGGCATCCGCATCGAGCCGGCGGGCTTCCCCCTGATCCTGCTGGCGGCCCCGGGTCAGCAGATCGCGGAAGGTGCCGCCGCTGCTATCGCCGCCGCCTTCGCCGATCCGGATCTTCACGCCCTCTACGGCGATGTCCTGGCGCGGCCGCATCCCCGTGCGGCCTGGATCCCCGTGCTGCGTCCGAGTTTCGACCGGGATTTTCTGCACGCCGTCGATGCCATCGGCCCGGTGATCGCCCTGCGCCGTGCCAGCGTGGCCGGGCTCGACCCTGTCCCCGGCGCTGCTGCCCTCGATCTTGCCCTGCGGATCGCCGGTCGGTTCGGGCCGGGCGCGGTGCGGCACCTTCCGCGCCTGCTCGCCTTCGGCGATGCCGAGGGGGGAGGGGACGGGCGGCCGTCGCAGCGCGCTGCCCGGCTGCGGGTGGTGAGGGCCGACCTCGACCGATCAGGGGAAAGCGGGACCGGCGCGATCGTCGAGGACAACGGCGTAATCCGCCTGGAGCGCCCGCTGCCGGTGCCGCGCCCGCTGGTGAGCCTGATCGTTCCGACCCGCGACCGACTCGACCTGCTCCGTCCCTGCATCGAGAGCCTGCGCCACCGCACCGATTGGCCCGCGAAGGAAATCCTGATCTGCGACAACGAGAGTCGCGATCCCGACACTCTGGCGTATTTCCATGCCCTCGAAGCGGAGGGCGCCGCGCGGGTCGTCGCCTGCCCGGGGCCGTTCGATTTCGCCGCGATCAACAACCGCGTCGCCGCCGAGGCGCGTGGGGCGCTGCTCGCCTTCATCAACAACGATGTCGAGGCCGCGCGTCCGGATTGGCTGGAGCGGATGGTTCGCGAGGCCCTGCGGCCCGAGATCGGTGCGGTCGGCGCGCGGCTGATCGACGGAGAGGGCCGCATCCAGCACGGCGGCATCGTGCTCGGCACCGGCGGCCTCGTCACCCACAGCCATCGCCATTTCCCGGGCGAGGCGGTGGGGTATCTGTCCGTCCTCCACGCCACGCGCGGCGTCTCGGCGGTGACCGCCGCCTGCCTCGTCATCGAGGCGGAGAAGTTTCGCCGGGTCGGCGGCTTCGACGCCGCGACCTTCCGGATCGACTTCAACGATGTCGATCTGTGCCTGAGGCTGAACGCACGCGGCCTGCGCAGCCTCTATGTCGG
>NZ_NKUI01000186.1 GCF_014845115.1 Methylorubrum zatmanii
ATCTCCCGCATAGCTCCCTTCTGTTCGGTGGCGCGCCTAGCCCGAGGCGCAGCAGCGAGGCCTTGCTGGAGGTCAGCTACCAAGCCATCCTCGGGCCCGGCGTTACCGTGCAGCCGGACTTCCAGTACGTGTTCCGGCCAAGTGGCGGCATCGCTAATCCGCGCGACCCGTACGGGCGGCGGATCCGGAATGCGGCCGTGTTTGGCCTGCGCGCGACAATCCGCTACTGAACGGCACTTGCGATGCCGATTCGTCGTGCGCGCATGATGTCGTCGGCGAGTCCAGGCAGCCCAGGGTGTCAACACGAGGGATCTCACGATCGTGTCGCACCAGCCATTGGTGGCGGACAGCTCGGCGTCCGGGTTGTCGGAGTGTAAGTCTTCGATGGCCGTCAGCGCGGTTGCCTTGGCGACATCGGCCGCTTGTCTCAGGACGAGCAGGACCTCATCCTCGGGGATCCCTTGGCTGACACTTCGTTCTTCACCTCCTGCGCGTAGAAGCGAAGGTCTCCCCGCTTGCCGGCCGTCTCGGCCAGGAAGGAGGGATCGCGCGCGGCGCAGACATTTCCCACCATCAGCATGAGACCGGCCGGCGCGAGCAATCGCGTCAGCATGCCGAGATCTAAAGATGCTGCCAGGTTGTTCGTGGGCACGGCGGTCAGGCCAGCGAGAGCCACGGCGGCAACGATGTGCTTTGAGAGCTTGCAGCGCATCAGCATTATCCTGAACATTTTTGCCTCAAGACCCAAAGCCGGAATCAGTGAGACCGACTCTGCGCCATTGGTCTTGTGCTCAGCGCCACATGCGCGACCGCTATGCCGTCAGTTTGTCCGACATCGTTGTACGTCACGAATCGCCAAGCTGCGACTCACTCTCCCGCCAGCACTTGCCCGAGCTGAAGTTTGAGTGTCGCTCAAGCCACGACCATTTGCGCCCGATGATAGTTCAACGATACTCGATCAGAAGCCAAGCATCGGCACAATGCCCCACTCCTACCCCTGGGAACCTTGCTGCGCCACCGCCGTTAATTCACGACTGCCCAGGCCTGCTCAAGAGGGGTGCGGCGAGCTACCATCCGGCAGATGACCTATGTCCCTGGGTGATGCTCAATGAGGAAAATGTGCCATGCACGTCAGGTTCAGAGTGGCCCGTATCACCGGTTACGCCGCGCTTGCGTTGCTGACCGGTAGCTTTGTGGGATCTATCCCGGCAGCTGCGCAGCACCATGGCGGTCATGGCGGGTTCGGTGGTCATGGCGGGTTCGGTGGTCACGGCGGGTTCGGTGGTCACGGCGGGTTCGGTGGTCACGGCGGGTTCGGTGGTCACGGCGGGTTCGGTGGTCATGGGCTGCGCCATGGCTACTACGGTGGGCACGGGGGCTATGGAGGCCATTATGGCTACCGTCGCCACGGCCACTTCGGTTACGGTGCAGCGGGTCTGCTCGGTGGTTTTGCGCTCGGAGCTTTGGCCGCGAGCCCGGCCTACTACGGATACGGCTACCCTGCGGCTTACGGGTATGGTTATCCGGCCTATTACGGCGGTGACTGTCACCTCGTGCGGCGGCGCTTCATCGGAGCTTATGGCGGAACCTACATCCGCCGGGTTCGCGTCTGCGACTAGACCTCGGCAGAGCCTCAGCGTACGGTCAAGCGAACTTGATCAAATTATGATGCTGGAAAGCACGCGGACGCGTCGAACCGCGGCCAGCACAGCCAGTCGATCGAGCCGTCGCGCGCCACGAGCGCGGCCGCCTCGCAGCCGCCGATCAGGGCATAGTCCTCGATCCGGGAAGGCATGGCCGTGGCCTGCGATAGGCACTCAGGTCTTCCGGACCTTTTCCTCTTCCTGCAGGACCTCGTTCTCGACCTGCACGGTGACGTGGCGCGTGTCGAACTCGGCCGCCATGACCTGCTGCACCGCCTTGAGGATGCGCGCGGCCTCGGCCATGTCGGTCACGACGACATGCGCGCTCATGGCGTCGATGCCAGAGCTGATCGAGCGCACGTGCAGGTCGTGGACGGAGCGCACGCCCGGGATCGCCAGCAACTGGCGCTCGACGATGCGCGTGATCAATGACGCGACTTGCGAGCCCTTGACGCCGTGCGCAGCCTCGTAGGCATCCAGCGGTTGAGCCCGCGCGCCCTGTGCCTGCGCTCCAGGTGCGGCCAGAGCGAGCATGAGGAGGCCGGCAACGGGGGCGTGGTGGTAGGCATTCGGCATCTGCGATCTCACGGACGAACCTTCCTCAGCAGCGTTCGGGTTGGCGGGTGCGATCCACGCCATGGTACGCCTGCAACCGCCTTCCTCACCAGCCCGGCTTGTCGCAGTGTCGCCGGCCGTGCTCGCGCTCGGAACTGCCCCCGACACCGGATCCAAGTCTGAACGCACAGCAGAGCGTAGAGTGCCGCCAAGCCGGATTTGCGTCCAACGTTGCACGGGAGAGCCGCCGTCGCGAACCGTCCAATCACTCCTGCGTTAAGGCCGCACAGCTTTGCGGCTGCCCACCAAGCTACAGGAGACGCCATGTCCCGGATCGCCCTTTCCCTCGCTCCGCTCCTCTTCCTTTCCGGATTTGCTGCGGCCCAGACGAGCCCGCCTACCCAGGCGCCGGCCCCTGCGGCTGCCCCTCCGGGTGCTGCGCAACCTGCCCACGGCACGACCGGTCACAAGGAGCGTGAGCACGAAGGTTTGCAGACCGCCAAGGTCTCGCTCGCCCAGGCGCTCGACACGGCCGAGAGCAAGGGACCTGGTCGCGCGATCGAGGCGGACTTCGAGAGCGGGAACGGCAAACCGTACTTTGAAATCAAGGTGCTCGGCAGCGATGGTAAGCTCACCGACCACCACATCGACGCGACCACGGGGCAGGTGACCAAGAGCGACAACCACCCGATCGAGAGCTACTTCATCCGCCTGAAGCCGTCCGACGTGCAGAACGCCCCCACGAGCCTGAAGCAGGCGGTCGCGACCGCCGAGCAGAAGGCAGGCGGCAAGGCGGCCGAGGCCGAGGTCGAGCGTGAGGCCAGCAGCGTGCAGTACAAGATCACGGTGATGACCGGCAGCCAGTCGCAGAAGATCAGGGTCGGGGCGGACGGAAAGATCATGCCGAGCAAGTAGGTCGGCAGGGCTGGGCGGAGTTGTCGGCTCCGCCCGGACCGCTCCGATCAGCGGGCCGTAGACGGGACGCGGCTCTCGTCTGCCGATGGCTCCAGGTCGGTTCGTGTGCCATCCGAGAGATCCTCAGACGGCTGACCGGTGAGAGCGCTGCGCACCAAGGCCACAAGGCGGCGTCCGTTGATCAGGAACAGAAGGCCGGCTAGGCCGAGATAGACCCAGGCGAGCCAGGTCAGCGTCGCGATCGTGCGCGCCTCGTCGTTGCGGTAGACGAAGGCGAGCCCGACCTGCACGGCAAACAGCCCGGCCAGAGCCAGCGCGGACCAGAGGCCGAGGCGCAGGCGCAGCAGGAGCGCGATGCCGAGCAGCGACTGGGCCGCTGTCAGGAAGAACTCCTCGCCCTGGCGCGCATCGAGCGGCAGGGGGCTCATCGCGCCCGCGCCGACGCTCAGGGCGAGCGGCAGCATGCCGACGAGCAGCGTCCACTGGTTGATCTTGTCGCTGATCATGGCGATCAGCCCGTCGCCGGCGCGGTTGGCCAGCACGAACAGCACCGCCACCGAGATGGCCGGCGCCTCGCTGGCCAGGGGCGCCAGCCACTGGATCAGCAGAAACTCGTTGAGCCCGATCGCCCGGCCGGTGCCCACCATGGCCTCGGCGAAGGGTTCGGCCGAGGCGAGGATGACGCCGCAGGCCACGGCCACCAGAGCCCCGATCGCGGCCCATTGCTGGCCGGGAGACAAGGCGTTTAGAGCGGCAGCTGGCCCCGGCTCCTCCGCCTCGTCCGGATTGTCGCTCTTCTGAAGGTTGCGCACGCGCCAGACGTAGGCCGCAAAGATGGCCGCGAGCACGGCGAAATCCACGACGGAAATGCTGCGCTTGAACAGGATCACGAAGGCGTAGAGGCTGGCAAGCAGCAGGAAGCCCATCTCGACGGCATTGACAGGGGCAAGATCGACCGCGCGGTGCCGGTCCTTCGTCCAATGCAGGAACACCATCAGGGGCCAGGCCAAGCCGACGAGCAACCGGTTGGCGCCGGTCATGTTGGCGGCGGCGTAATGAACGTATTGCGACCCCGGACCCTCGAGCCCGGCCTTGTAGGCTTAATAGAGATCGACCGCGTATTCCGGCAGCACGGTCACCAGGGCGACCACGGCCAGGATCAGGCCTTGCGCGATATGCTGCTCGGCCGTCTCCGCTCCCCAAGACAGCAGGAAGCCCGCCGCCAGAATGGCGCTGCCGAAGGCGGCGGCATCGAGGACCGGGCTGGGCCGCCAGCCCGTCGCGCGCAGCAGGAGGGCCGGGAGGGTGGCCATGACCGCGACGGCAACCAGGATCAGAAAGCGTTTCACGCGAACTCCTCTACGTCATGTCACGGCCTGCCTGTTCGCGTTCCGCTGAAGCGAGCGTCGCGCGATCACGCCGGCAAAGGACTGTTTCTGCCGCGCCTCAGCCCCGAACGCCGCTCCGGCGTCCGAAGGTGGCGACACGATAGAGGTAGAGCACGAGCGCCAGGACCAGCACGCCGTTGCCGATCGGCTCGATGAGGCGGCCCACGCTGCGGTAGTTCTCGCCAAGCCCGTAGCCGGCCGCCGTCAGCAGCCCGGTCCAGACGATCGTGCCGAGAGCCGAGTAGGCCAGAAAGGGCGTGAGCGGCATACCGGCCACCCCGGCCGGCACCGAGATCAGGCTGCGCACGCCCGGGACGACGCGACCGACTAGGACGGTGACGCCGCCGCGCCGGGCGAACCAGGCGCCGGCCCGATCGACCTCCGCCGGGCTCAGGGTGAGCCAGCGCCCGTGCCGGGCCGCGAAGCGCCGCAAGCGCTCGCGTCCGAGCCAGCGCCCCACGCCGTACCAGACCAGCGCGCCGGAGAGCGATCCGGCCGTGCCGGCGAGGAACACGCCGACGAGGCTGAGCTGGCCGCGCGCCGCGGCAAAGCCTGCCAGCGGCATGATCACCTCAGAGGGGATCGGCGGGAAGATGTTGTCGATCAGCATCAGCAGGAAGACGCCGAGATAGCCGGTCCGCTCGATCGCGGCTACGATCCAGTCGACCAGCGCAACCTCCTCGCAAGCGGCACCTGCAGAAGCCTTGCCGCCGCAGGTCGGATCGGGAACGCACTAAGTGGGGGGCGGGTTCATACGCAGACACCAAAGCGCTGCCCGCGCCCTGTTGCAGCGCGACGATGCAGCGGGCCGCCATCCCGGGGACCAAACGCGCCGATGCATCATCCGCCCCATACGGCATCGGTCCCGCTCACGGGCGGGGCGAAGCTGCTGCAGTCCGGCCTGACCTGCTGGCGCGTCGAGCCTGCGGCGCGCTTTGCCCCAATCGTGGATGCCGCCGCCTACTTCGCGCATCTGCGCAGCGCCCTCCTGCGCGCCCGCCACGCGGTTTTGTTCATCGGCTGGGAGTTCGACACCCGCATCAAGCTCGACCCCGACCACCCGCTGCCGGGCCTGCCGGAGGAACTCGGCCCGTTCCTGTCCGAACTCGGCCGGCGCCGGCCGGAGCTGAGCATCCGCGTGCTGCAGTGGAATTTAGGGGTCCTCGGCACGCTGGCGCGCGGCACGACGCCGCTCTACCTTCTGAACTCGATGCGGGCCCGCGGCTTCCAGTTCCGGCTCGACAGTGCCCACCCGCCCGGAGCCTCGCATCACCAGAAGATCGTGGTGATCGACGACGCGCTCGCTTTCTGCGGCGGCATCGACATGACGGACGACCGCTGGGACACCCGCGACCATGCCGACCAGGACACGCGCCGGGTGCGCCCGTCGGGACGCGCCTACGCGCCGTTCCACGACGCCACCGTCGCGGTCGACGGCGCGGCCGCGTCAGCCCTCGGTGACCTTGCGCGCGAGCGCTGGCACTATGCTACCGGCGAGCGGATCGCGCCGCCCGGTCCATCTACGCAAGACCCCTGGCCCGACGGGCTGAGGCCGCTTCTGCGCGACGTGCAGGTGGGGATCGCCCGGACCGCGCCGCCCTTTCACGGCCGCCCCAACGTGCACGAGATCGAGCAACTCTACCTCGCCGCCATCGCAGCCGCGCGACACACGATCTATATTGAGAGTCAGTACTTCGCCGCACGCTGCATCGCCGAGGCCATGGCATCCCGTCTGAGGGAGCCGGACGGGCCCGAGATCGTCGTGATCAATCCCGAGCGTGCCATGGGCTGGCTCGAGGAAGCGGCCATGGGACGGGGACGCGGCCGTGTTCTGGCGCGTATCCGCGGCGCGGACCGCTTCGGACGCTTCCGCATCTATCGTCCGGTGACCGCAGCCGGGCAGCCGATCTACGTGCATGCCAAGGTGCTGATCGTCGACGACTGCCTGCTGAAGATCGGCTCGTCCAACCTGAACAACCGCTCGATGGGCCTCGATACGGAATGCGATCTGGCCGTCGAAGCCGTGCCTGGCCATGCGACCGATCGAGCCGTCGCGGCAGAGATCCTCGGCTTGCGCGATGCGCTTCTCGGCGAGCACCTCGGTGTTCCACCGGACGACATCGCCCGCACCCTGGCGCGCTCGGGTTCGCTGATTGCGGCGATCGAGGCGCTACGCTGCGACACCGGGCGTACACTGGTTCCCCTGGACGCATCAGCCGCAGGAGCCGTGCAGCCGTTGAGCGAGGGCGAGCTTCTGGACCCCGAGCAGCCCGAGCCGGTCTGGAGAGCCGTGCTGCACGCGCTCGCCGATCGGCGCCGCGCGCATCCGCTGCGCCGCGGAGCCGAACGAACGGGCGTCTCAAGCGAATGACGCTCCTCAGATCTTCAGCAGGTCGACGGTGCGCCTGTTGAGGTCGTCGAGCGTCGCGATCACCTTCAGATTGGATTCGTAGGCGCCCATCGCCGCGCGCAACCCGGCCATCTCGGTGGCAGGATTGACGTTGGGCAGCTTCAGAATGCCCTGCGCGTCGGCAGCGGGGTGCCCGGGGCTGGAGATTGAGCGGAACGGGCTGGTGTCGCGCACGACGCGACCGGTCGGCTCGGCATCGGCCCCGACCGGCTCGAACACCGCGATCTTGCGCCGGTAGGGGTCGCCGCCGGGCGTGCTCGCGGTGCTGTTTGCGTTGGCGAGGTTCTCGGTCATGACGCGCAGGCGGCCCTGCTGCACCCGCAGGCCTGCCGCCGCAATGGCGGATCCAGAGACGCCCTCGCTCCCGGCCATCTGTTCTCTCCCCTGATCCGGCGAGCGGACGATCGATGCCGGCGCGACTCGCAAAATCCTGAAGGAAGGGTTAGGGATTGCGGTTAATGGCCGGTTAATCACGGCGCGTTGGTTCAGTGGATGGCGTCGCGACCGCGCTCTGCAGGGCTGCACGTGGCGAAGCGTCAAACCGCCCGCGATCGGCCCTGGTATCCAAGGCCTGCTTTGCCTATGAGCCTCGGCATGCCAAATCCGACTGCTGTTGCCCTCGACAATCTGTCTCACATCATCCAAGTCGCCTTGACCCCGATCTTTCTACTCTCGGCCCTGGCGACCTTGCTCAACGTTTTCGCAACGCGCCACGGCCGGATCGGGGACCAAGTCCGTGACCTCTCCCAGGATCTTAAGAAGGGGCCTTCCCGCGAGACCAAAAGGCTGGCGCGTCAGCTGTCGCAATTGCAGCGGAGATCCCTCCTGCTCGACGGAGCTGTGTGCCTCGTGGCTTTGGCGGGGTTCCTGACGGGCATCGCAGCCATGGTGCTTTTCATCGGCGAGTTGAGGAACGCGACAACGGAGACGGTGCTCTACGGTTGTTTTGGACTGGCTCTGGCCTTCACGATCGCCGCCATTGCAGGCTTCCTGTGCGAAATCCTTATGGCAAGCCGGAGCATCCGGCTTGAGGTCGGGCACCAGCAGGACACTGCAGTTGCTGCAGCGGATTGAGCATTCCTCGTGGCCTGAGCACACCGCTTACGGTATAGCAACAGCTAATCAATTCGGGCCCGCATTCACGATGCCTACCCGGTGTTGCGCCCTCCCTGCAGCCGCTATGGGTGCGCTGACCCTGTTGCTGATGTCGGTTGAGTTCGGTCGAACGGCTGACCTCCCGCTCGGTCGCTCGATGCCGTCGAGGCCGACCTTCGTCGATTGGTTCGGCGACCATCTCAACGCAAAGGGCGGCGCTGACGCTTCCGACAGCGGCTCCGACTTCAAGCTGACCACGGGCAGCGGACCCAGCATCCCGATCTTTCGGACCGGCGACGCGGTTTGGAATTCTGCCGGATCGGAGATGAAGGATACGTCGCGTTCGCCCTCTTCGGACGCTCCGGTGTCAGATGCTTTCGTCGAAGAAGACTGGGCCATTCGCGCCCAGACCACCTTCGTCACACAGGGCAATTCTCGGTTTCGCTCGCCCTACCGTGGGCCGAACAGCCTCAACGCCAAAGGGCAGATTAAGGAGACCTTCGATTTCACGCTCTACGCGGGTATGCGGCTGTGGCCCGGGGCAGAGATTTGGTTAAACCCGGAGGTCGATCAGGGTTTTGGTCTCAGTACCACGCTTGGTGTCGCTGGTTTCCCAAACGGGGAAGCTTACAAGGTCGGCAGCATCACCCCCTACGTGAAGCTTCACCGCGCTTTCATCCGCCAGATAATCGGCTTGGGAGGCGAAACCGAGAGGGTCGATCCAGATCTGAACCAGCTCGGCGGGTCGCGGCAGGCCGACAGGATCGTGCTGACGTTAGGGAAGTTCAGCGTCGCTGATGTCTTCGACACCAACAGGTACGCCCACGACCCACGAACCGACTTCCTCAACTGGGCCCTTATTGACACCGGCACATTCGATTACGCTGCGAATGCGTGGGGCTATACGGTCGGCGCCGCAGCAGAGTGGTACCAGGACGCCTGGGTGTTCCGCGCGGGCTTTTTCGACCTCTCTATTGTCCCCAACAGCAAGGATCTGGACCCAGGTTTCAATCAAAATCAAGCCGTTCTCGAGATCGAACGGAGGCATGAACTTTGGGGACGACCCGGCAAGATCAAGGTCACCGGCTTTCTCAGTCGCGGCCGCATGGGTCGCTTCGACGACGCGGTTCGTCTGGCAATGGTGACGGGCGGGCCCGCGGATGTGGCGACCGTCCGCCGCTACCGCAGCCGCCCAGGGCTCAGCTTCAACCTCGAACAGCAGATCTTGCCCGACGTCGGTATGTTCGTCCGATGCGGCTTGGCCGACGGAAATGTTGAGCCGTACGAGTTCACCGACGTCGATAGAACCTTGGCAGCGGGATTGTCGATCGCGGGTGAGCGTTGGGGACGCCCATCGGACACCGTGGGATTAGCCGGCGTCATCAACGGTATCACCCGCCCGCATCAAGCCTACTTCGATGCCGGAGGACTCGGCATCCTCGTCGGGGACGGTCGATTGCCCCACCCTGGGGCCGAGAGGATCGTCGAAGCTTACTACAGCTTGCCGCTGGCGCCTTCTATACGACTGACGTTCGACAGTCAGATCGTAGTAAGCCCCGGATACAATCGGGATCGTGGGCCGGCCTTTATCTTCGGGACACGGCTGCGTGCACAGTTCTGAAGCCGACATGATTTCGAACAGGATCGAAGCCGACCGGATGGCCGTGTTGACCTTGGAGTTTAAGAGACTTTTCTGGTTGGGGTTAGTGGCGCAAGCTACTCCAGGCTGTCATTTTTTAATTTCAGGATATTTCGCTCCCGCGGGTCACGCACTTCTTTTCAGTAGAGCGTCGAAGCGGCTCAACGTGACGCGCAGCGCCTGGCGGGGGGGCCAGTCGCGCAGTTGAGAATGCAGATCGTCTTTGTCCCACAGAACCACGTCAGCAACCCGCTCTTGAGGCAGGCGCCTCCGCACCGGCGATAGGCGCCATAGATAGGCCTGACGTACACGGGTTCGGTGAGCGTCTGCGGTGTGCCCACGTCACCTTGCGAAGCGCTGGGGTGCGCTTCGGCAGAGACGCTCGACGCCAACAAAATCAGCAACCATCGACACAACATGTCTGATCACTGCCTAAAATCCTAGCAATTCATAGTTTGAACCGTCTCGCGCTCTTGGTCAATTAAAGTCAGGGACAAAACCGTTTTGCCTGATTTTGGCAGATGAGGGCGCAAGCGAGCGTGGTGAAGGCGAGGTGGAGGTCAGCGCGCCGCTCGTAGCGGATGGCGAGGCGGCGGAAGCGGGCCAGCCAGGCAAGGTTCGCTCGACATGCGCTGATCGCGACCCGAGCCGGAATTGAAGGCTGCTGAGGGTGACGCGATGCGGTCTGATGGCCGCGTCCTTACCTGCATCGGAGCGCCTCCATGCCCCAATACGGCGCCCTCGATGTCTCCAACGAAGAGACCGCCATCCACGTTATCGACGAGACCGGAGCCACGGTCTGGCGCGGCAAACGCGCCAGCGATCCGGATGTGCTCACCACGACTTTGCGGAGTCACGCCCCCGATCTCCTGCGCGTCGGCCTGGAGACGGGGCCGCTGACCCCTTGGATCTACCACACCTGCAAGGCGCTCGGCCTGCCCATCGTCTGCCTGGATGCGAGGCATGCGCGAGCCGCCACGGCCCTGCAGCGGAACAAGACCGACGCGCGCGATGCAGAGACGCTGGCGCAACTCGTACGCATGGGTTGGTACCGCGAGGCCCGCGTCAAAAGCTACGCCGCCCATGCCGTGCGCCACCTCATCGGCGCCCGCGCCCAGCTCATGGGCGTAGCGGTTGACCTGTCCAATCAGATCCGCAGCACGCTCAAGACGTTCGGTTTGATGGCCGGCAAGGGAGCGGGGCGGGCCTTCGAGATCCGGGTGCAAGACCTCATCGCGTCCCGTCCGACCGTCGCCGTCATCGTCGAGCCGCTCTTGGCGGCATGGCGCGCCGTGCGCGGCCAGATCGGTGTCCTGGATCGACGGCTCATCACCTTGGCCAGGGGCGATGCGACCTGCCGCCTGCTGATGACTTGCCCCGGCGTTGGGGTCATCGTCGCCACGAGCTTTGCGGCCGCCATCGAGGCGCCCGAGCACTTCCGCCACTCACGCTCCGTTGGGGCCTATCTCGGGCTGACGCCGGTCCGCCGTCAGTCCGGCGAGATCGACCGGACGGGCGGGATCTCGCGTCGCGGCGACCGGCTGATGCGAAGCTACCTGTTCGAGGCGGCGGCCAGCCTGTTGGTGCGCGTGCGGCAGGACTCGGCCCTGAAGACTTGGGGACGGGCACTGGCCGAGCGCATGGGCTTCAAGCACGCCGCCGTCGCGGTGGCGCGCAAACTCGCGGTCGTGTTGCACGCGATGTGGCGAGCGGGAACACCGTTCCAGCCGTGGCCGCCGGCTGCCGCGTGAGGCACGTACTGAACGCACGCACGGGTACCGTTCATCGAGTTCCGCCAGCGTGAGGCGGACAAGGGCGTCCCCGCCGGGACGCGAGCAGGGCCATCCCGGGGTCGGGTCTTGCGGCCGGTGTCGAGCCGGACCGCGCGTTCGACATGGTGAGCCTCGCTTCGAGACGCATGGTGCGGCGGTCAGAGGGGCCGACCGCGGAAACAACCACGATCCGGCGGCGACCGCTCTCGTCCAACTTGACGCCTGCAACGCGATCAAACAACGACCCAGCGATAGCGCCCGAGCCGCTCGCGGCTCTCCACCCCACGCCGAGCGATCCGTGGCACGATCCCGCGTGCCCGGCACTCGTGCCGGCAGCGACGATGATCGTAGCCTTTGTCGGCGTGCAGCTTGTCCGGTCTGCGCCGTGGGCGACCCCGGCGGCCGGTGCGCACGCCTGGCACGGCATCGAGCGTGGCGGCCAGCATACGGCTGTCGTGGCAGTTGGCCCCCGTGAGCGTCAGGCCGAGCGGCGTGCCTCTGGCGTCCACGACGAGGTGACGCTTCGTGCCCGGCTTGCCCCGATCCGTTGGGTTCGGGCCCGTCGCGGCGCCCCCTTTATGGATGGCCCGCCCCTCACCGGGCTGCACTGCTAGGCTTGCAGCGCGGCCGAGATGAGGGATGGAGCGGAACGATGACGATCGCGGTGCTGGGGATCGATCTGGGCAAGAACAGCTGCAGCCTTGTCGGGCTGGATGCGAGCGGGCGGGTCGTGCTGCGCCGCCAGATGCGGCGCGAGACGGTGATCGCCTTCGGCGCGAAGCTGCCGGGGTGCGTCGTGGCCATGGAAGCGTGCTGCGGTGCGCACCACATGGGCCGCGCCCTCGTAGAGCAGGGACACACGGTCCGGCTGATGTCGCCGGAATACGTGCGCCCGTACGTCAAGGCGCAGAAGAACGACGACCGCGATGCCGAAGCCATCGCCGAGGCGGCCACCCGCCCGACGATGCGGTTCGTGCGCTCAAAATCTGTGCCGCAGCTCGCACTGCAGACCCTA
>NZ_NKUI01000187.1 GCF_014845115.1 Methylorubrum zatmanii
GCCGGCCGAGCGCGCCGTGCTCGACGGGCAGGCCCCCGTCTCGGAGGTCGCGAGCCTGCGGGCCATGGCGGTGGCGGGCGATGGCGGCGCGGCTCTGGTCGAGTTGAAGGCGGTCGATGGCAGCTACCCGGCGGTCGGCGCGGTCGAGTCCGACCCGCCGGGAAGCGCGCAGGATCTCATCGCCGAGCGGAACGGCCTCTACGGTGCGGTGGCCGATCCGGCCCTGCTGACGCGGCTCGGGCTGAAACCCGGCGACCGGGTGACCCTGGGCGGCTTCCCCATCGAGATCCGCGCCGCCCTGATGTCCGAGCCGGACCGGATCGGCAGCGGCATCGGATTCGGGCCGCGCCTGCTGATCTCGCTGGCGGCCCTGCGCGCCACCGGCCTGATCCAGCCGGGCAGCCTCAACCGCTTCACCTATCGCCTGCAAATGCCGGAGGCCGACGACGCCCGCCTCGCCGCGGTCAACGCGGCGATCCAGAAGGCCCTGCCCGAGGCGGGCTTCGAGATGCGCGCCCGCGACAATGCCGATCCGCGCTTCGCCAAGGGGATCGAACGCTTCACGCAGTTCCTGACGCTGGTTGGGCTCACCGCCCTGATCGTCGGCGGGGTCGGCGTCGCGAATGCCGTGCGCGCCTTCGTCGATGGCAAGCAGGAATCCATCGCAACCCTCAAGAGCGTCGGCGCGCCGGGCTCGCAGGTGGTCGGGCTCTACCTCATCCAGGTCATGCTGATCGCCGCGTTCAGCACCGCCTTGGGTCTCGCCATCGGCGCCGGCCTGCCCTTCCTCCTCGATGCCGCCCTGAGGGATCAGCTCCCGCTGCCGCTCAACCCCGAGATCGCGCCGGGGCGCCTCGCTTTGGCGGCGGCCTACGGCCTGTTGACGGCGCTGGCCTTCGCGATCCTGCCCCTGGGGCGGGCCCACGACGTGCCCGTCGCCGGGCTGTTCCGCGACACCGTCGATCCCTCCGGGCGCCGGCCGCGCTGGCGCTACCTCGCCGTGCTCGCCGGGGCGCTGTTGGCGCTGGCGGGCCTCGCCCTCCTCACCGCCTTCAACCGGAAGGTGGCGCTGATCTTCATGGCCGCCGCCGCCCTCGCCTTCGGGGCCCTGCGCCTAATCGCCTCCGGAATGATGGCGCTCGCCGCCCGCCTGCCGCGGCCGAAGGGGATGGTGCCGCGCATGGCGCTGGCCAATCTCCACCGGCCAGGCGCTCTGACGCCGGCGGTGGTGCTCTCGCTGGGGCTCGGCACGACCCTGTTGGTGACCCTGAGCGCCATCGACAGCAACATCACCCGGGCGCTGCAAAGCTCCCTGCCGGGCCGAGCCCCGAGCCTGTTCTTCCTCGACGTGCCGTCGCGGGACGCAGAGGCCTTCTCCACCTTCCTCGGGGCGCATGCCCCCGATGCCAAGATCGAGCGGGTGCCGATGATGCGGGGCCGCATCACCGCCCTCGACGGCGTGCCCGCCGGCCAGATCAAGGCACCGGAGGACGCCGCCTGGGTGCTCGACGGCGACCGGGGCATCACCTACGCCGACGCCCTGCCCGACGGCTCGCGGGTGGTCGAGGGCGCGTGGTGGAGCGCGGAGGACGGCCGTCAGCCCCTCGTCTCCTTCGATGTCGAGCTCGCCCATGCTCTAGGGCTCAAGGTCGGCAGCACGGTCACCGTCAACGTCCTCGGCCGCGCGATCACGGCGAAGATCGCCAACCTGCGCAAAATCGAGTGGCGCTCGCTCGGCATCAACTTCGTGATGGTGTTCTCGCCGGGCACCTTCCGGGGCGCGCCGCACGCGGATCTGGCGACGCTGACCCTGCCGAACGGGCCCGATCCGAAGCTGGAGGCGGAGGTGGTGCGCGACGCCGCCAAGGCCTTCCCCTCCGTCACCAGCGTGCGGGTGAGGGACGCGCTGGAGGCGGTCAACGACCTCGTTCACAAGCTGGTGCTGGCGATCCGCGGCGCCAGCGTCGTCGCGGTGGTCGCGAGCCTGCTGGTGCTGGCCGGGGCGCTGGCCGCCGGGCACCGGGCCCGGCTCTACGACGCGGTGGTGCTTAAGGTGCTCGGTGCGACGCGGCTCCGGCTGCTCTCCGCCTATGCCCTCGAATACGGCGCCCTCGGGCTGGCCACCGCCGTCTTCGGCATCGCCGCCGGCACGGTGGCGGGATGGGTGATCGTCTCCCGCGTGATGCGCCTCGACTTCGCCCCCGATCCCGCCGGGGCGCTAGCGGTGGCGGCCTTCGCCGTGGTGTTCGCGGTGGCGGTCGGCCTCGCGGGCACCTGGCGCATCCTCGGTCAGAAGCCGGCTCCCTATCTCCGCCAGATCTGAGAAGGGTTAATCACGTCTCACCGGAGTATTTCATCCCGCAAATCCCATAAAAATCTTCGTCATTCCACAGGCTTGAAAACGCGGCCGTGGAGCCGAGGCCCACTTGTTTATGATCGGTCCAGCGAACATATTCGGGCATGAGGCGCGCTCGACGCGCCAGGGGTTGCGTGCGGACCTCGACACAAGCCCACGCCGAGAGCTTCCAAGGGAAACTTTCATGGCATTCGACAACAGCCCGTTCCGCTACGGCGCCCAGCCGCAGGGGTACGCCGGCTCTCAGGTCGAAGTCGACCAGGGCCTGCGCAGCTTCATGCTGGGCGTCTATAACAACATGGTCGTCGGCCTCGGGATCTCGGGTCTCGTGGCGCTCGGCCTCAACATGGCCGCCGTGGCGCAGACCGGCGCCGGGCGCCTCGCCCTGACCCCGTTCGGGCAGTTCCTCTACACCAGCCCCTTCAAGTGGGTGCTGATGCTGGCACCGCTCGCCTTCATCTTCGTGTTCTCGTTCCGGATGGATCGGATGTCGGCGGCGTCGGCGCGCACGATGTTCTGGGCCTTCGCGGCGGTGATGGGCGCGTCGATGTCCACCCTGCTGCTCGTGTTCACGGGCGCCAGCGTGGTGCGGGTGTTCTTCATCACGGCGGCGACCTTCGGCGGCCTGAGCCTCTACGGCTACACCACGAAGCGCAGCCTGTCGGGCATGGGCTCGTTCCTGATCATGGGCCTGATCGGCCTGATCATCGCCTCGCTGGTCAACATCTTCCTGGCGTCCTCGGCGCTGCAGTTCGCGATCTCGGTGATCGGCGTGCTGATCTTCGCCGGCCTGACCGCCTACGACACGCAGAAGCTCAAGGAGATGTACCTCTACAGCGGCCTCGACGCCGAGGGCGCTGCCAAGATGTCCGTCAACGGCGCCCTGACGCTGTACCTGGACTTCATCAACATGTTCCAGTTCCTGCTCTCGCTGCTCGGCGACCGCCGCTAAGCGACCACGCAGGACCTGAAACGATACGAGCCCCGGCCGAAAGGCCGGGGCTTTTTCGTGGAATGAGGGGATGGGAGAACGCTACTTCTCCTCCACCGCCTCACACACCAGGGGCAGCGGAGCCTCGACGCCGCGCCAGCGGCCATAGGCCCAGGGGCGGTGCCACGCGGCCCGCTCCGGCAGGCGTTCGGGCACGAGATCGATGCCGTGGGTGCCGAACGGCCCGCAGCGGCAGATGCGGGCGAGGCCGATCCAGCCGCCGGCCCAGAGACCGTGGCGCTGGATCGCCTCGTCGGTATAGGCAGAGCAGCTCGGCCAGTGCCGGCACTGGCGTCCGACGAGGCCCGACAGGGTCAGTTGGTAGGTGCGGATCGCCCCGTGCGCGGCCCGGCGGACCAGACGGTTCATGGTGGCCTCAGGCCGCCTCGGGGGCACCCGCGCCCTTTCGGGCGGCGATTTGGTCGAGGGCATCGACCACCGCGTCGAAGGTCAGCAGGGTCGAAGCGTGGCGGGCGCGGAAGTCGCGCACCGGCTCCAGCACGGCCAATTCGGCCCACTTGCCCTCCGGCGCCGGACCGTTCTCCTTCAGCATCGCCCGCATCCGTTCGCGGAGAGCGCGCAATTCGTCGGCCCGTGCGCCGACGACGTGGCGGGCCATCAGCGAGGAGGAGGCCTGACCGAGGGCGCAGGCCTTCACGTCGTGGGCGAAGTCGGCCACCGTGGCGCCGTCCGCGTCCAGGCTGAGATCGACGGTGACGGTCGAGCCGCACAGCTTGGAATGGGCGGTCGCGGTCGCATCCGGCGCCGCCAGTCGGCCGAGCCGGGGGATGTCGGCGGCCAATTCCAGGATGCGGCGGTTGTAGATGTCGTCGATCATGGCTGACACGCCTTCGCGGTGCGCGCTGTGAGAGGCAGAGACTGAGGCTCTCGGATTTCATTGAGCCAGATACGCATGCCACGCATTGCGCGGCGGCGCGATTGCGACGATATAGGCGCGATAAGCCCATTCCGCGAGAATGGCACCGTCGACCCCGGTCACGCCCTGACCCAGGATTCGGATCGTTCGCAGGGCGTCGGCACTTAAACCCGCTCAAGACGCCGGGACGGATCGACGATGTACGCCAAGCCTGACAGCACGACCATGAAGGCGCGTGTGGCGAAGGCCGGAGATGCCATGGATGCCGCTCTCAAATCCCTGTCCTACGGCATGAGCGACGACGAACGACGCATGAGCGCCAACGGTCTCGAAGGGATTCGCGGCGCCAACGATGCCGGCCATCCCGAGATCGCGCCCGAGATCGCTCCCTTGCCCGAATCGGCCCAGCGGGTGCCGAACGAGGTGGCGCTCGGCCGGCCGAGTCGGCAGGAGGCGGAGGCCGCCGTGCGTACGCTGCTGCGCTGGGCCGGCGACGACCCGACCCGCGAGGGGCTGATCGATACCCCCGCCCGGGTGGTGAAGGCCTATGAGCAGATCTTCGGCGGCTACCGCATGGATGCCGAGGCGCTGCTGGAGCGGGTGTTCGAGGAGGTCGAGGGCTATTCGGACGCCGTGCTGGTGCGCGACATCCCGTTCTACTCCCATTGCGAGCACCACATGGTGCCGTTCATGGGTCTCGCCCACATCGCCTATTACCCCACCAAGGGCGTGGTCGGGCTGTCCAAGCTCGCCCGGGTGGTCGATGCCTTCGCCCGCCGCCTGCAGACGCAGGAGACGATGACGGCCCAAATCGCCGACACCATCGAGAGCATCCTGCAGCCGCGCGGCTGCGCGGTGATGGTCGAGGCCGAGCATCTCTGCATGGCGATGCGCGGGGTGCAGAAGGCCGGCGTCTCGACCATCACGACGCAGTTCCGCGGCCTCTACAAGACCGATCCGAGCGAGCAGGTCCGCTTCCTGACCCTCGTGCGGAGTCAGAAGGCTTGAGGCGGCCGGACCTTTCCCGATGACCGAGCGATTCGCTTCTCCGGGCTCCCGCGCCGATGTCGAGGAGGGTGTCGCCCTCACGCCGCGCTTCGGTGCGGATGGCCTCGTGACCTGCATCGCCGTCGATGCGGTGGACGGGCAGGTCTTGATGCTCGCCCATATGAATGCCGAGGCGCTGGCCCGCACCCTGGAGACCGGCGAGGCGTGGTACTGGTCGCGCTCCCGGGGCGAGCTGTGGCACAAGGGCGCCACCTCCGGGCAGATCCAGCGGGTGGTTGAGATGCGGATCGATTGCGATCAGGACGCGATCCTGATCCGCGTCGCGGTGGGCGGCGATGGCGGCTGCTGCCATACCGGCCGCCGCTCCTGCTTCTACCGGGCGGTCGAACGCGACCCCGCGACCGGCGCCGTCACCCTCGTCCCCGCCGCTCCGAACCGATGAGGTTCGAGGTGCTCCCCTCCGCTGCGCCCCGCTTTCCCGAGGGGGCCGTGGAGCCGGTGGTGCCGCGATTCCGCTCTCCCCGTATCGGCCTCGCCCTCGGCGGCGGCTCGGCCCGGGGCTGGTCGCATATCGGCGTGATCGAGGCGCTGGAAGAGGCCGGCATCTATCCCGAGGTGGTGGCGGGCTGCTCCATCGGCGCCGTGGTGGGCGGAGCCTATGCCGCCGGCCGCATCGCTGCGCTGAAGGATTTCGCCCTCTCCCTCACCCGCCGCCGGGTGGTCGGCATGCTCGATCCCCGCATCACCGGCTCCGGCCTGATCGCCGGCGAGCGCCTGCGCCGCCGCCTCGCCCGCGAACTCGACGGGTTCCGGATCGAGGATCTGCGCCTCGCCTTCGCCAGCGTGGCGACCGAACTCGGCACCGGCCACGAGGTCTGGCTCTCCCGCGGGCCGCTGGTCGAGGCGGTGCGGGCCTCCTATGCCATTCCCGGCATCTTCCCGCCGGTCGCCCTCGAGGGGCGCCTGCTGATGGACGGGACCCTGGTGAACCCCGTGCCCGTGCGGCTGGCTCGGGAACTCGGGGCCGATCTCGTGATCTGCGTCAACCTGAGCTGCGACACACGTCCGCCCGGCGCGGTGATCCGGCCCGAGCAGGAAGACACTCCCCTCGACGAGGCCGACGCGCCGGTGGAGGAGGCGATCGAGCAGACGCTGGAGGTCACCATGCGCCGCTGGGGCCGCTGGAACCTGCTGCGAGGGGCGAGCCGGCGTCTCATGGGCCGCCGCCGGACCCCGGCCGCGCGAGACACCTCCGGCCGGCCGAGTCCCGGCGTTGCGAGGGTCATGCTCGATGCCTTCAACATCACCCAGGACCGAATCTCGCGGGCGCGGCTGGCCGGCGATCCGCCGGACGTGTCGATCCGGCCACGTCTCGCCGAGTTCGGGCAGTTCGAGTTCCACCGCGCCGCCTACGGCATCGATCTCGGCCGGCAGGCGGTCCGGGCGGCGCTGCCGGACATCCGGCGCATGGTCGAGAGCGCGGCGGCCCGGTCCTAGACCACCCTTCGGGACGAGGCCTCGGGGCCACGTCCCGAAAGGCTGTGGCGACCTCAAGCCATGGTGATGTAGTCGCGCATCGCCTGATGTTCGGCCTCGACGGCGGCGATGCGGCGTTTCACGACGTCACCGATCGAGACGACGCCCACGAGATGCCCGTCCTCCACCACCGGCAGGTGGCGGAAGCGCCCCTCCGTCATCGTCTCCATCACGTCTTCGATGCTGGCGCGCCGGGTGCAGGTCACGACCTTCGCGGTCATGTAATGCGAGATCGACTGATCGAGCGCCGCCGCACCATCGCGGGCCAGCGCCCGCATCACGTCACGCTCGGACAGGATGCCGATCACGTGCCCTCCGGCATCGGCCACGACGAGAGCGCCGATCTGCTTCTCGGCGAGCAGGTGAATGGCCTCGTCCACGGTCCGGTGCGGGGGCACTGTGACCACGGAATTGCCCTTCTCTGCCAGGATACGCGCAACGGTCATCAATTCTCCTCCCTGGGTGACCGCGCCGTCAGCCCGCGGCGCGGGACCGGATGCGGCCGGGTTGGCCCCGGCTTCGTGTGGCGATTGTGTGGCGGCTCGGCCGCGATAGCAAGCGCCCCATGCAGAGCTATTCCTCATTCAAGGAGTGGATGAGAAGAAAAGTTCATTGCTCGGTACGAACTCAGGGCAAGACAGCTCGAATTTCCTTGCAAGACGACGAAGGCGCCCACCTTTTCCGGATGCCATCGCTCATCGGGTGATGCGGGGGGAACGCGAGGGCGGGATTCGGGCCGTCCCGCAAAAGCAAACCGCCCCCGCGTTTCTTCGGGGGCGGTTGCCGGCATCGCGGGTGACGGGCGGGCGACGGGTCGGGTTCAGCGTCCCTCGGCCTGCCGGCGGGTGATCAGGGTGCGGTTCGGCTCGACCTCGCCCTTGTCCTGCCCGAAGGGCACGACGACGCGCAGCCAGCCACGGGTTTCCTTGCCGCCGTAATTGCGCTCGGCCACGTCGCGGGTGACGTAGCCCTGCACGTTCATGAAACCGAAATTGTAGCCGACGAGGCCGCCGACAGCGATCTGCCCCTGCTACCGGTAACCGACGACGTCGGTCTTGAGATCGACCGAGCCGAAGGCCACGGGTCCGACCTGCCATTTGCCGAACTTCTTCGTCAGGGTGAGGTCGAGGTTGAGGTAGTCGGGATAGAGCACGCCATTGGGCGAGCGCGGCTCGAGGATGTGGCCGTAGAGCAGGTTGGAGGTGATCGCCCAATCGTTGGCGGCATAGGTGATCGCGAAGCGGTGGCTCAGCGAGGGGGACTGGGTCAGGAAGCGGGTGTCCCAGGGGAGATAGCCGCCCAGCAGGTAGCTGACGCCCACCCCGTCACCGAGATCCCAGGCGAGCTGGCCCGCGAGCAGGGGTTGGCCCCACCCGCTGTTATAGGGGGCACCGCGCACGCTGGAGGCGGCGATGGGCGCCACGAAGACGAACTGCACCTGCGCGCCGAGGAACGAGAAGGGGGTCGCCCAGAGCAGGGTCGGCAGGTTGACGTTGCTCTCGGAATCGAGCGGCGAGGTCTCGCGCACGCCGAAGCTCGACAGGTTCACGGCGTAGAAGCCCTTGGGGAACGGCGCGCCGAACGGCACACCGATGGTCTGGCCGGGCTGGGCGGCGGAGCCGGCCTGGGCGGCCCCGCTCCCGAGGCCGAGCGCGCAGGACAGGGCGAGCCCGAGACGGGCAATGACGGCGGCGCGATGTTTCACCAGGATCCAATCTCCATCAGGAGTGGAGCGGTCATTGGCTGGTTTATGTTTAATCCGCTCCCACTCCTGAAATCGACGGACGGCGCTCCTGTCTTAGTTCCGGCAGAATTCCAAAAAGCCCCGCTGTTGCCTGATCGGCACAGATCCCGCCGCCTACGCCCCGCTCCGCCCGAGGCGCCGCTCCATCAGCGGCAGCAGGAAGAAGCCGGCGACGAACCCGCCGAGATGCGCGTCCCAGGCGATCGGTCCCTCGCTGCCTCCGAGGGGAAGGGCGAGGACGCCGAACAGGAGGTTGGTGACGAACCAGATCCCGAGGAACAGCATCGCCGGCCGGTTGCGCAGCAATTCGGGGATAGACTGCAGCTTGGGCCGCGGCGGCAATTGCCAGGGGGCGCCGGCCACGAAGGGCGGTGGAGGCTGGAACACGAAGCGGGCGGCTGCTGCCATCAGGGCGGAGATGCCGGCCGAGGCCCCGACCAGGGGCATCAGGCTGTAGGGATCGAGCAGGAGATGGGTCAGGGCCCCCGCCACGACGCCCGCCAGGGCCAGCAGACCGTAGCGCAGGGCGCCGTAGCGGCGCGCGACCGGCGTGCCGAAGGCGGCGAGCCACACGGCGTTGAAGATCAGATGCATCCATGAGCCGTGGAGCAGGGCGTAGCTCGCCCCGGTCCAGGGCATCGCGGCCGGATCGGCGACGAGGTAACGGGCGAAATCCTGCCGCGCGGCCAGGACATCGGGCGTGCCCGCGCCCTCCCCCGCCGCGCGGACGATCTCCGCCGCGCTGGATGGATCGAAGGCGGCGGCCCAACGGGCCGGGATGAAGGCGAGGTGGAGGAGCAGCGACAGATCGAGATCGTCCGGCAGGACGGTGCGGACGACATGGACCGCCGCCAGCACCGCGATGGAGGCGGTGACGACCCCCGGCAGGTTGAAGACGGGAACGCGGCCCTGCCGCGGCAATTCGGGGGAGGCATCCATGCCGCACCATGTCGGCCAAGATCGCCCGGCCGCAAGGCCCAATCGGTCGCAGCACGGTGGAGCCCGGCTCGCGGCCGGCGCGGCGCCGTTAAGGTTAAAAATGGGTTGAGCGAGCGTGGCCGTATCGAACGGCATAAGGTGTGCGCGATGTCACCCGTCCCCGGCATGGAACGGGCACTTTCGTCCCAGGCCGACCCGAACCGAGGCCAGAATAAACCGGGCCGTATCGATGCGGAACACCATGAAGCACCCCACGAGCCGCCAGCTTCACGCCTATTGGGATCGGCTGCGCGGCGAGCGGGCCGCGCCCGAGCGCAGCGAGATCGAACCGGGCGAGATCCGCAACTTGCTCGCCGACAGCTTCATCCTGGAAACCGATCCCGCCCGGCGGTCGAGCGCGGTGCGGCTGGCCGGGACACGCCTGTGCGCCCTGTTCGGGCGTGAGTTGCGGGGCACCTCCTTCGTTGATCTGTGGGGCGGTCCGCTGGGTCTCGGCGATCCCTGGAGGCTGGTCGAGACGGTCACCTGCGACACGGTCGGCGTGGTGGCCGGCCTCACCGGCTTCACCGCCCGCGACGAAAGCCTCGATCTCGAATTGCTGCTCCTGCCCCTGCGCCATCGCGGCAAGACCCAGGCGCGCATCCTCGGCTCCCTGAGCCCGCATTGCATCCCGACCTGGCTCGGCAGCCGCCCCCTCCTGCGGATCGAGGCCGTCTCCCTGCGGGTGCTGGAAACGGCCCCACCGGAGCGCGCGGCGATGCGCAGCTTCGTCGAATCGTTGCCCCAGCCCGCCAACGATGCCCGCCCGGTGCGGTTCGGCCATCTGCTGGTCCATGAGGGCGGGCGCGGCAGCGCCTGACCTTCTTCGGCCGCAACCGCTAGGGAGCAGTCGAGGCGGATACAGAGAGACCGGGAAAGTCTTTCGTAACTGCGGAACAGATAGAAATTCGGCTTGGGTACCGAGACCGCCGAGCCGACATGACCGAGCTTTCCCAAATCGGGATGGCCTCCCCTCGACTGGCCATTCGCGCCGCCGATCAGCGTCGGCATCAGCGGGTGCGCACGACGCTCCTCGGCCGTTACATGCTGGCGGACCGGCGTGAATACCCGTGCCAGACCGTGGACATGTCACCCGGCGGCGTCCGCCTGACCTGCGCGGTCCTGGGTGAGCTCGGCGAGCGCGTGGTTCTGTATCTCGATCAAATCGGCCGGCTGGAAGGTGAGGTCGTCCGCCATGTCCCCCAGGGCTTCGCGATGCGGATCAACGCCACGCCGCGCAAGCGCGAGAAGATCGCCTCGCAGCTCATGTGGATCGCCAACCGGGAGAGCCTCGGACTGCCGGAGGGCCGCAGCCAGGAGCGCCTCATCCCGACCCAGCCCGGCGTGACCCTGCGCCTGGAGAACGGCAACGTCATTCCCGCCCGGATCGTCGATATCTCGATGTCGGGCGCGGCCCTCGCCACCCGTTCGCAGGTGCCGATCGGCACGCATCTCATGGTCGGTTCGACCCCCGGCCGGGTGGTGCGCCATTTCGAGGGCGGCATCGGCGCCCAGTTCATGTTGCCGATCTCGCCGGATCGCTTCCACGAGGGCATCATCCTCTGACTGGCGGCGTCATCGCCGACACCCGACCCTCCTCCGTGCGCGCCGGATCACCGGCGATCCGCCGAGCCTTTCGGGTCGACGCATCCTCTCCGAGTCAGCGCGCATCCGCCCCGCTCCAGGTTTTTCCGGTCCTTGCCCCCTCCGGTTGATCCCTGCGGGGTGGCGGATTCGGGCTTCGCTCAGGCGCCCAGGGTTTCCCTTCCCCTAACGCGACCTCTCCAATGCGCGACGCTGCCGTGAGCCGCAATTCGCCCTGGCGCAGGAGCGCATCGCCGGGGCGGCGAATCGGTAAAATTGCGCGGATCGGCTTCAGCGCGGCGGAGGGGGTGCGGCGACATCCTGGCCCCGTTCGAAGGAAAAGCCGCGATGCGCACCACCGAGACGGGTCATCTCAAGACGGGTCCGAAGATGGGCTCGAAGACGGGCTTCTTGGCGGTGCTCACCCTCTGCGCCGGCCTGTTCTGCGGCGGCGCCTCTGCGGAGGCCCAGCCGGCCGCGCAGACCCTGGCCGCCCTTCCCTCGGCGGGCGCCAGCCTCACCCCCGGGGCCGAGGCCCGCCCGATCCTGGCCTGGACCGAGTTCTGCCAGTCCTATCCGGCCGAATGTGCCTTCGACCGTGCGGAGCCCGCCCGCATCGCCCTCACCCCGGCCCTGTGGTCGAGCATCGTCTCGATCAACCGGCGGGTGAACCGCACCATCGAGCCGGTGACCGATCAGGAGCATTGGGGCCGGCCCGACCGCTGGGACCTCGCCGAGGACGGCTCGGGCGATTGCGAGGATTACCAGCTGCTCAAGCGCCATCTGCTGGCCGCAGCGGGCCTGCCGCGCCGGGCCATGCGGATGACCGTGGTGATCGACGAGAAGGGCGAGGGCCACGCGGTGCTCACCCTGGTCACCGACCGGGGCGACTACATCCTCGATAACAAGACCAATGCCGTGAAGCTCTGGCACGAGACCGGCTACGTCTTCATCAAGCGCGAGGGCCAGGACGCGCAGGCCTGGGTGTCCCTGGGCGGGGCGACCTCCCCCGTGACCACCGCGAACCGCTGAGGAGGTAGCCCGAGGCGCGCACCGGGGTGTGGCTCCTTTGCCAGCCCCTCCGAGCTTGTCCCGTTTCGGCACGGGAAAGCGGCGGGCGAGGTTCATCGCTTCTTCATTTTCGTATTGAGCCGGGCGCAAGCTCGTGCAAGCTTTGCCGCGAAACAGGGGCGGCAGGACGGTCGGCCATGCGATACGCGGTGCTTCGGAGCGTCGGCGACGGATCGGCGTTCCCCCGCGGGCGTGTGGGGCGGCGCCTCCGCCGGGCGGCCCATTTATCCCTGGTCGGGACCACGCTGCTGATCGGCGGCGCCACCGCCCCGGTCCAGCCGAGCCAAGCCCGCACCGTCGCCGCCCTTCCCGAGGCGGGCAGCGCGGCCGATCCCGGCGCCCCGGCCCGGCCGGTCGCCGCCTGGAACGATTTCTGCGCCCGCTATCCGGCCGAATGTACGGTCGATCTCGCCGAGCCCGCCGTCATCACCCTGACTCCCACCGTCTGGCACACCCTGACCACCGTGAATCGCCGGGTCAACGCCCGGATCAAGCCGATCACCGACATGGCTCATTGGGGCGTGGTGGACCGTTGGGACTTCCCCGATGACGGCTTCGGCGATTGCGAGGACATCCAGCTCCTCAAGCGGCGGATGCTGGCCGAGCGCCGCCTGCCGCGCCGGGCCCTGCGCATGACCGTGGTGATCGACGAGATCGGCGAGGGCCACGCGGTGCTGATGGTGCGCACCGACCGGGGCGACCTGATCCTCGACAACAAGACCAACGCGGTGCTGCCCTGGCAGCGCACCGGCTACACCTTCGTCAAGCGCGAGGGGCAGGACGGCAAGGCCTGGGTCAGCCTCAACAACGGCACCTCGCCCGTCACCACCGCCAATCGCTGATTCGGGTGCCGCGATCCGGATGGGACTTGGTGCGTTGACGGGCATGGTTTGGGCATCGCCTCGATCCCACCCGTCCCACATGCCGTTACACCGGGCGCCTGCGCCCCTCGCTGGCAGCGCCCGATGACGTCACTCGCCGACCTCGCCCCCGTCCCTCCCGGCTCCGCGCAGGGCATCGCGGCCGCGGACGCTTTCGTCGCCGCCCTGCCGCTGCCCGCCTTCCTGCTCGCCCCCTCGGAGGACGGGCCGGTGCTGAGCCTCGTCAACGCGGCCCTGCTGACCCTGACCGGCCTCGACGAGGCGGACCTTCTCGGCCGGAGGATCGAATCGCTCGCCTGCCGCCACGGCGACCATGCCGGCTGGACCGCCTTGCAGGAGGCGCTGGGCCAGGGCGAGGCCGCGCGCGCCGAACTCCTGTTCGCCCGGCGGGACGGCAGCTCGTTCTGGGGCGAGATTCACCTCGTGCCGCTCTCCGCTCCCGGAGACGCCCCGCGTTTCCTTGGGCAGATCGTGGACGTGACACGACGGCGGGACGCGGAGGACGCGCTCACCCTGTCCCGGCAGAGGGAGGCACTCGGGCTGCTCACCAACAGCGTCGCCCACGAGTTCAATAATTTCCTGCAGATCCTGATCGGCTATATCGACGGCTTGAAGCGGCGGCTCGGCGACCGGCCGGAGCCGTTCATCCAGCGGGCGGTGACCCGCTCCACCGAGGCCTCCGAGCGGGCGGCCGTGCTCACCCGGCAGCTCCTCGCCCATTCCCGCCGCATCGCGCCGGATGTGCGCCCGGTCGATCTCGCCGCGGCGGTCCGGAGCTGTCTCGACCGCCTACGTCCCGGCCTGCCCGCCGGAATTCAGCTGGAACTGTCGATCCCGGAGGATCTGCCGCCGGCCCTGTGCAATCCGATCCAGCTCGAACTCGCCCTCTCGCACATCCTCGCCAATGCCTGCGAGGCGATGTCCGGGCAGGGCCGTATCCGCGTCGCGCTGTTCGCCGTGGAGCCCGGGGACCGCTCACTGCAACGCCCGGAGGCCGGGGCGGTCGGCCTCACGGTCTCGGATACGGGGCACGGGCTGTCGCCGGAAATGCTGTCGCGGGCGCTCGCTCCCTTCGCCACCACCCGCGAATCCGGCCGAGGCGCGGGACTCGCCATCGTTCACGGCTTGATGAAGCGCCAGAACGGCACCATCTCCATCGACAGTCGCCCCGGCGAAGGCGCCAGCGTGCGTCTCGTCTTCCCGGCCGCCCGCTGAGCCCCCGGCCAAGTATTTCCGCGACCGGAGCAGCACCGGCAACGAACGGCCAATGCATTGGCCTGCATCGGCTTTTTGCGGCAGGCGAGGGACGGTCCGGCGAAAAATCGCCTTAACCATCCGAAATTCGAGATGGAGCCGGGACTAAAATCTTCGCTCGAACGTCACCACCTTTAGAGGGCACTTCGCCTTCTCATGGTGACCGAGGTTCTTTCGATGGCATCCTCCCCCGCGCGCCGCAGGCGCGTCGTGACCCTCCTCGCGCTCGCGGCCTCGCTCGCCGTGGCGGCGCCGGCCGTCGATGCGCGGCCGGGCGGCGGTGGTGGCATGGGCTGGCGCGGATCGAAGACCTTCAGCGCACCGCCCTCCACCCC
>NZ_NKUI01000188.1 GCF_014845115.1 Methylorubrum zatmanii
CCAATCTCCCGCATAGCTCAGGCGGCCCTGCGGGAGGTGAGCGGTGCGGCAGCGGTCAGCGTGCTGGAGGCCGGAGCTGGCACGGGCAAGACCACAACGGCCAAAGTGCTGGTCGAGATCGCGCGGCGCTCCGGGCTTCGGGTGATCGGCTTGGCGCCGAGCTGGGTTGCGGCCGACGAGCTCGGCGTCTCGACCGGCATCCCGGCACAGGCCATCGCCAAGTGGCGCCACGACCAGGCGCGCGAGGCGGGCGCAGGCCTAGGCCCCGACACTCTGGTGCTGGTCGACGAGGCCGGGATGGTCGGCACGAAGGACCTCGCCGAGATCCTGTCAGCGGCGGAGGCGGGCGGGGCCCGTGTGGTCTTGATGGGCGACCGGCGCCAGCTCGCCTCGGTGGCGGGGGCGAGCGCGCTGCGCGCGGTGAACGACGTGCTCGGCCGCCACGCGACCCTGTCCGAGGTACGGCGCCAGGCTGTGCCCTGGCAACGGGCGGCGTCGGTGCTGATGGCGCGCGGCGAGGTCGAGGCGGGGTTGCGTGCCTATGCCCGGCACGGCTGCATCGAGCTCGTCGCCGGCGCCCCAGCCGTGCAGGCGCGGGCGCTGGCCCTCTGGTCCGAGGCACGGGCGCGGCACGGGACGGACGCGGTGCTGATGGTGACGCGGCGCAACCGCGACGCGGCCGAGCTGAACCGCGGTGCCCGTGCCCTGCTGCGGGCTGAGGGTGATCTGACCGGACCGGACGTCGAGGTCATGGCGCGCGACCGCGAGAACCGGTCGCGGGCGCTGAGCTTGGCGGTCGGAGACCGCGTCCGCTTCGGCGAGAGCCTGAGTCAGCACGGCATCCGCAACGGCACGCGGGCGACCGTCGAGGCGATCGGGGCGGCCGCGGGCGGGGAGCTGCGCCTGCGGGTGCGGCTGGAAGATGGCCGGCGGGTCGAGGACGCCTATGCCGCGTTCGTGCCGGTGCGGGCGCGCCGAACGGCGCAGGCGCAATCGTGGCCGCGGATCAGCCTCGGCTATGCTGGGACCGCCTACGCGGTGCAGGGCCGAACCTGCGAAGCGACGATCTACTCTGGGTTCACGGCCGGCGATGCGCGCGAGCTGTATGTTGGGCTGACGCGCCACCGGCAGGAGGCCCACCTGGTGGTCGAGCGCGAGCGCGTGGAGGCGGCGGTGCGGGTGCGGCAGACGGATCCGCGCTTCACGCCGAGCACCGCCGAGCTGCACGAGCGGCTGTTCGTCGAAGCGCGCCGCTATACCGAGAAGGTGAACGTGGTTGATCATGTCGAGGACCGGGCCGCGTTCATGCGCAGCGGTGTGATCACGCCGCCCCAAGCCGAGATGCGCCTCGATCTGCAGAGCGGCTTTGCGGCGGCGCGGGCGCTGCGGCGGGTGTTGCAGGAGATGAGCGCAGTGCCACGGCAGGCACTCCGGCAGCTTGCCCGGGGCGTTCGCCACGCGGAGCGCCAGGTCTCGCCCCGTGTTCTCCGGCTGGTCGAAGACATCCGGGGAAGTCTGCCGGACGTCGTCACGCGTGAGCGGCCGGGCCGGTCCCGCTCGGGACCGGATTACGGACGTTGAGGAGCTCTGTTGCAGGCGGCGACCGGCTGAAGCCGGTCGCCGCCTGCTGTAGGCGTCGTCTCTTGCGCTTTGACGGGCTCCACCTCGCCGGTGGAGCCGACGCCACATCAGAACGGGTTTGTCAGGAACGGCCGGGGCCAGATGTGACAGGGCTGGCTCACGGAGCAGTGGAGCTTGGTCAGGGCTGGGAGGCTGCCTGATGCGTCGAGCAATTCGTTCTGTACCACGAGCCCGCCGATCAGCAGGACGGTCGCGAGGAAGAACAGCGGGCTCTGGATGAGCCGGGTGAGGGTGCGATAGGGCGCGAAGCTTTGAGCCGCCGCATCAACGGCATCGCTGAAGGGGCGCAGAAGCCGGTAACGGCTCGGCAGTAGGGCGTACAGAGCCAGCACGGCGATAATCGCCAGGATGATGCCCCGCACCTGGAGCTGCTCGCCGATGCCGAGCGCGATGATGTTCTGACGAAGCAGGTCGAGCCGGCGTGTCAGAGGGGTGTCCTCGGGATTGAAGCCCTCGACGCTCGCGGCGACGAGCTCCGAGGCGGGCACCAGCGTGAGGCCGATCGGACCGGCGCGGGTGACCGGCGGGATGAGCTGGAAGAGCACGAAGAAAGCCAGGCCGAGGGTGGCCAGGACGGCGATGGCCTTGCGGACGTTGAAATTGGGCATGCGTGTGTTCCCTGTGTTGGTGGAACACAAGGAGCACATGTTCGCGTGGCCTCGTCAAAGACTAGCTTGCGACAAAGTTAATTTAACTCTGACACAATGACATGGGAATGATTGGGTGGCAAGGGCATGGTCGGGATTTGGTTAACAAAAGGTTAAGTACACGGTTGCTGTTATACGACCCGATTGCTGGTTCACTGTGTCTGCGGTCGAGCTGCTCTCGGCAGTGGCCACTTCCAGGGTCGTGGGACGCTAACAGAACAGCACGCCGACTGAACGCATTGCCGAGCTGGCGTGACGCCATTCGCATAAGGGGCATTTACGGAACCCGCCAAGAAGTAGTGGGCGGGGTGGCGGGCTCTGACACCTTCGCCGACATGGCCAGCGGGTGGAAGTGCGCTATAACTCAATTGGGCGATGTCAGCCGTTCCCTTGTGCCTTTCGGACAGGACCGGAGCCTGGTGGCTGTGCAGTTCTCGTGTGTCAGATTGCGGTTAAAGCCGCGCAGCCTGGACTAGCCTCCGGCAGTTCAGCCGCGCTTGTCAGGAAGTTGCTGGCCCGATCCGCCCTGGTTCTGCCGGTCCATCATGGTCTACATCATCTTGTTGCAGTTCCCCCCTCATCTTCGACATGTCCTGCATCATCGGCATCATCCCGTCCTGCATCATGCTCTTGTCTGAGGGCGCCGGGGGCGTTGTGACAGGCTCGGCCGAGGCCGCGGCGATCTCGGCAACCAGACCAGCACCGAGGAATGCAGAGGTTACGAATTTCGAAGTCTTGGACATAGGTTTCTCCTCTCGTCCGGTGAGTGTGAGTTCAGTCCTGGCCTCGCACTACTCGCGTGCGAAGACCTTCGTGACGCTGTCCCCGATTTCGTAGACCGTGAACGGCTCCGCCTTCTCGCCATCCATGCCGGGTGAGCCCGCGGGCATGCCGGGCAGCGAGATGCCCTTGATAGCCGGCCGCTCCGCCAGCAATCGCTTGACCTGCGCCACCGGCACGTGTCCCTCGACGACGTAGCCGTCGATGAGGAAGGTGACCGGAATACGCCGCAGAAGCATGTCTGGCACGCTCGCATCGTGCTGCTGAGCGCCGATGATCTGGGTACTCATGCGATCATGCGTGAGGCGGGCGTGTCCAAGACCGCATTCTGGCGCTGGCAGGAGCGCTTCGCACAGGAGGGCCTTGATGGGCTCCTTCGCGACAAGACACGGCCAGCCCGCATCCCGTCCCTCGGACCGGAGGTGGCGGCGCGCGCGTGGTGGCCCTGACCCATGCTGATCCGCCCGGCGAGACTACGCATTGGACCGCGGCTGCCATGACCCAGGCCGCATCCATCAGCGTCTCGTCGGTGCAGCGGATCTGGCGCGGGCACAGCCTGCAGCCGCATCGGGTGCGGCAGTTCAAGCTTTCCAACGACCCAGCCTTCGCCGCCAAACTGCGCGACGGGTTCCCATCGAACCTGTTCGATGGGTGCCCTGGTGGTCGGGCTCTACGTCGATCCACGGGCTCATGCCGTGGTGCTCCCCCTCGACGGAAAGTCGCAGATCCAGGCGCTCACCCGAACGCAGGACCCGTTGCCGATGAAGCCGGGTCACATCCGTGTAGCCCAGTTCGCCTCAGATCCGGTCAATCGGCAGCGTTTCGTCTGACAGGAGCGCCTTCGCCTAGCGTATCAACACGCTGCACTGAAGGTCGGCATAGCGCGTGCCCGTCTCTTCCAGGCGACGCTGCAGCGTCCTGCGTGAGAGGCCGAGGCGGCCAGCAGTCCCGTCGATCGTGGAGCGGGCCTCATCCAGCCCAAGTTCGATCAGGTGCGCGACGCTGGCCGCACCTGTCGATCAACAGCGGCGCACTCCAGCCACGATGCCGCTGCGCGCTACGTGATGTGGGTCTCCCTCAATGAGCGTTGGTATTAGTCGCCTAAATTGAGTTGCATCCTAGCCACAGAAGGACTGGAACCTCCGGGCGTTTTGCTAATGCATGTTGCCCTGTCAGGGCATTCGTGTTCACAATGAAGTCGGCACTGGAGCACAACCAGTGCGCACCCATGATTATTTGTAAATCATTATACATGGGTTAAAGCAAATTTGTGCGGCACAGAGTTGAATTGGAGCATCGCTCCTAACACTGTGCAATCTTACGGTCTCGAAACTCCGGAGATAACAATGAGGCTCTTAAAGGTCTCGCTCCTTGGATCTGTCGCGGTAACATCCGCGATAACTGGGGCGCAAGCGGCCGATTTGCCGATCAAGAAGGCAGCGCCGATCGAGTATGTCCGCGTTTGCTCTGCCTATGGAGCGGGCTTCTTTTATATCCCTGGGACAGACACGTGCCTTCGTGTCTCGGGTCGTGCCCGCTTCGAGGTTGGGTACAACGACGGATATTCGCGCAACCAAGGCGCAGGTGACACAACCGGTTACCGTGGTCTCGCCCGCATCAACCTCGATGCCCGCACCCAAACCGGCTACGGCACACTTCGTGCTTTCGTTCGACTCGAGTTCGCATCGCGAACGGGTTATTCCAATTTTGCGTCCGGCACGCAAACGCGGATCGGGAACGCATTTTCGGCACTTGGCCAGGACCAGTTCGGTCGAGCACAGCAGTTTGTGAGCACCGAAAAGGCGTTCATCCAGTTCGCTGGTCTTACCGCCGGTCGCGCCTCCTCGTTCTTCGACTTCTACGCAAATGATTACGAGATTATTGGCGGGGCCCTCGGATCAAATCTCGCTTCGACGAACCTTCTTGCCTACACCTCTAAGCTCGGCGACAGCGGCTTCTCAGCGTCGCTTTCGCTCGAGGATCCGACCTTCCGCAAGAACACGATTTTTTCTGCATCTGTAGCAGCCGCGAATGCCGCTGCGGGAACTTCGTCCTTCGCTACTTTTGGCGCTCTCAACGCACCCTCACCTGTGTTCCTTGGATTTAATGCCGCCGGGCAGCCGACAGGTGTAGGCTTCGTGGACGTAATCGAGCGTAATCGCATGCCCGACTTCGTCGGCGCGCTGCGTTATGATGCTGCTTGGGGTTCAGCTCAGGTGTCAGCAGCAGTCAAGGATGTCAACACTGGCAATTTTTTGCCAAACCAATTCTTGGGTACGACGGGTGACGGTGCTGCGCTTACTGCAGCCAACGCAGTGAGTCGCCAGCGTCCGTCCACCGAATACGGATGGGCAATTCAAGGCGGCGTAAAGTTCAACCTTCCCTTCATCGCACCAGGAGACGGCCTCTACTTACAAGGCGCATATGGAGAGGGCGCTACTTTATATACTGGGTACTCGAACTACTCAGGATCATACGCCAGCAACACTAGCAATGTGAGTGGCGCTTCATTTAACCAATTTTTCAATGACTCAACATTGAATCCCCTTACTGGGCGGCTGGAGCTATCTAGAAGCTTCACTGTAGTTGGCTCTTACCTCCATTACTGGACCCCGGAGTGGCGTTCGGCGTTCTTTGCCAGCTACGGCGAGCTTTCTCAAGCACCAGGTGCACGTGCAGCACAAGGGATTGCAAGCGCGCTGGTTGGCGGTGGTCCTGGTGCTCCGGGAACGCGAACTTTTGCCCTGAACCAGACTCTGCGTGATACCTACCAGATCTATACTGGTGCAAGTGTCATTTGGTCTCCAGTTAAGGACCTCGATATCGGGCTTGAGGGAATCTATACAAAAATTGGTGTTACGAACGGAAGAGTAGTCGATTTGAACAAGAGCTTTGGAGTGTCACAAACCAATATTCCGCTAAGCGCTCGCACCGTGAGTTCATTTGACACTGTGCAGCTGCGCATGAGAGTCCAGCGGGACTTCTAATACAGAGCCGACTTGACAAGTGCGTCTATAAAGACTAAGATCTATATGAGACCTGTAAAAACTCAGCTCGGCCTTTGGGCCGAGCTTTTTTGTTTTAGAGCTGTTCCCGCTTACGTAGCGATGGCCAAGTCGTTGTCGTAGCCGGCGGCGGCGAGGCTGTTGCGGCACTCGTCCGGGGTGAAGCGGGTGAGGGCATGCCGGATGGTGTCCCAGAGGTCTGGGACAGTGCGGGCCGCGGCGGTTCGGAGGAGGCCCTTCAACTTAGCGAAGATCTGTTCGATCGGATTGAAGTCCGGGCTGTAGGGCGGGAGGTAGAGCAGCCTCGCCCCGGCGGCTTCGATGGCCTCGCGCACACCCGTCACCTTGTGGGCCTGCAGGTTGTCGAGGATCACAGTGTCGCCGGGCCGCAGCACCGGGACGAGGCGGTTGGCGACGTAGTCGCGAAAGCGCTGGCCGTTTGTGGCGCCATCCGCAAGGTCGAGGGTGCGCAGAGTGCCGGTGACAGTAGTCGTTTTGTAATGGCCCTGGGGTACGAGGAGCCGGCAGCGCTCGCCGCGCGGGGCGTGGCCGTAGCGGCGGGCCATGTTGGTGGCGGCCGCCGTCTCGTCGAGGAAGACGAGCTTGTCGTGGTCGAGGTCGGGCTGAGTCTCGAACCACGCCTCACGCGCCGCCCTCACGTCGGCCCGCTCCTGCTCAGCCGCGTACTGCGCCCCTTTTTACGGTTGATCCCATGGCGAGCGAAGAAGCGTGACAGCCCGCTCGTGCTGGTCTGCACGCCATGCCCGGCCAGGGCGTCGCGCAACTCGCCGAGGCAAGCGTTCGGGCCGGGCCTCGTCGAGGGAGAGGATCAGATCCGTATGCGCCTCGACCGCCGGCAGGCGGTCGTCGCCGTGTGTCGGTTTGGGGGCGACGTGACCCTGCTGCGCAAACCGTCGCGACCAGCGGCTGGCGCTCGACACGCTCACCCCGAACCGCGCCGCCGCCTGATGGAAGGAAGCGCCCTCTGTCACGGCCGCCAGACGCGCTCGCGCAGATCGACAGACAACCGTGAAGGCATCGCTGGCTCCTTCACCGGTCAACGCTCCAGCCACCGTCCTGTCGCAACACCGCCGGGCACGGCTCTAAGGAGGCGTGGCGCACGACCTGAGCCCGCGGCATGGCCTGCCAGAATACCGACGATGACTGGGAGATGAAGGAGCTCGCGCGCTGAGGCGGGGCAGCGGACGGGCGGCCCGATAGCCAAGATTACAACTCGGAATACCTCCAGCCGGGACCGCCTCAGCGCTGACCACGGACCACCTCGGGCCGAACTGGTGCGCCCACCTTGCCCATCCGTCGCTCCAATAGGCCAGCGCGCAGGAGGTCGAGCATGCGCCGGCCATTCACAAGGAACAGGATGGCAGCCAGTCCCAGATAGATCCAGGCGAGCATAGTCAGCGTTGTGACTGTGCGGGCCTCATCGTTCCGGTAGATGAAGGCTAGCCCGACTTGCACACCGAACAGACCCACCAGAGCTACGGCCGACCCTAAGCCGAGGCGCAGGCGCAGGAGCAGCGCCAGGGCGAACAG
>NZ_NKUI01000189.1 GCF_014845115.1 Methylorubrum zatmanii
CCCCCGCTCCGGGCCCCCGCTTCCGCCCCTGGCCGATCAGGCGCAGGAGCGTCGGAACGATGCCGGCCGGCTGACGCGGATCGATCACCGTCGGCCCGCCGAGCAGGCGGATGGCCGCCCCGTCCTGGGCGGCATGGCCGCGGGAGAGATACAGACAGGGCAGCCCGCTCGCGCGGATGGAGGCGGCGATCGCAGCGACCCAGGCGGCGCTCTCCCGGCTCCCTTCCGGGCCGCTGTCCCCACTCTTGGTCAGATCGGTGGCGACATCGACGAGGAAGGCCGCCGGCGGGCCGGCGGGCAGGGCCGAACCGGGTTCGATCACGCGGCAGGGAAGGACCAGGGCGATGCCGCGGGCGAGGCGCTCGGCCCGCTCGCGGCGATCCGAGACGAGCACGACGAACGCCTCCCGTCTCACATCCCGCGACGTCTGGCCGCCATACCGGTTCCACGATTCCTGCATCGATCATCCGTCGACCGCAGGGTCCCTGACGGACGCGAAGCGGTACCCCTCGGAATACATCAAAAATGTTTCGAAAAGCTTCGCTCGCCGCCGACGCCACAACTCCGACGTATTCGCTGAGCGCCGAGTGCTAGCGCCGGACCAGAACTGGCATGCCCGCACGACAAGCCTTCCCCGGCAGCGCGGATTATGCGTCGCCCCGAACCGCTGCCCGCGCGAAGCTGGGGTCGCCCGGAGGAAAAGTCGGTTTTTCGCAGTCCGCAGGACGCCGCTCCCCTCCCAGCCGAATCCGGTCGCTTCCTTCGGGATGGCGGCGTTCGGGTTTCGCTCAGACGCCGCGCGGACCTGCCTACGGGGCTTCGAGGCCCGCCTCACATCCTCCGCTGCAACCGGGGCGCCGGTCTCGGGTTGTCCTTGCAAGAGAGACTCGACCATGGACGGACGACGATGAGCATCTTCCAGATCCGGCAGAAGACGAGCGGCGCGATCCTCTGGACCGGCAGCGCCGACGACGAGCGCACGGCCCTCGACGCCATGGCCCGCGAGGCCGGCTATGCCGATTACGCCGCCCTGCCCGACGGGCTGCGGGCGGCCGGCTTCAAGACGGACAAGCTCGACCTGATCTCCTGATCCGGCTTCGGCCGCGGGCGGTCGCGTCGCCGCGGTTCGACGACAAAGGGACGCCCGTGCCGCGGGCGTCCCTTTGTTTTTCTCGGCCGATGGCCAGGCTCAGTTCGCGTGGCCGCTCCGCATGCGGTAGGCGCCGTCGGCGCTGCGCTCGAACACCTCGTTGATGCCGGCATGGCGCAGGGCCTCGCCGGAGGTGTCGGGCACGAGATTCTGCTCCGAGACATAGGCGACGTATTCGCTGTCCGCGTTCTCGGCGAGCAGGTGGTAGAACGGTTGGTCCTTGCGCGGCCGGACCTCCTCGGGAATGGCGAGCCACCATTCCTCGGTATTGGAAAATTCCGGGTCCACGTCGAACACGACACCCCGGAACGGGTAGATCCTGTGCCGGACCACCGCCCCGAGGCCGAACTTGGCGGTTCTCATGCTGGTCTGGGTCATGACCGATAGATAGGCTTCGCGCCCGCTCGGTTCCATCGGAGCGGGCGCGCATTCTCCGCAGCGATCAGGGCAGATTGTAGACCTTGGCCAGGTCCGGATCCTTCTCGGCCACCAGACGGGCGAGATCGACGATCACCTTGGCCTGTTTCCAGGTGGCGTCGTCCTGCATCTTGCCGTCGATCATCACCGCGCCGGTGCCGTCGGGCATCGCCTCGACGATGCGCACCGCGAAGTTCACCTCGGCCGGATCGGGGGCGAACACGGTCTTGGCCAGCGCGACCTGGCTCGGATGCAGCGTCCAGGCACCGGCGCAGCCCATCAGGAAGGCGTTGCGGAACTGGACCTCGCAGGCGGCCGAATCCGAGAAGTCGCCGAAGGGTCCGTAGAAGGCCTTGATGCCGTTGGCCATGCAGGCATCGACCATCCGGGCGATGGTGTAGTGCCACAGATCCTGCTGGGCGGAGGCGCGCTCGCCGTCCCCCTTGGGATCGGCGATGACCCGGTAATCCGGGTGGCCGCCGCCGACGCGGGTGGTCTTCATGCCGCGGGAGGCGGCGAGATCGGCCGGGCCGAGGCTCATGCCGTGCATGCGGGGCGAGGCGGAGGCGATGGCATCGACATTGGCCACGCCCTCGGCGGTCTCGAGGATGGCGTGGACGAGGATCGGCTTGGTCACCCCGTGGCGCGCTTCGAGCTGGGCCAGCAGCTGGTCGATGTAGTGGATGTCCCAGGGCCCCTCGACCTTCGGCACCATCACCACGTCGAGCTTGGAGCCGACCTCGGCGACCAGGGTGAACAGGTCGTCGAGAATCCAGGGGGAGTTGAGGGCGTTGATGCGGGTCCACAGGCCGGTGCCGCTGGCGGCGAAGTCGGTGGCCTTGGCCATCTCGACGAAGCCCTTGCGCGCCGCCTCCTTCTGGTCGGCGGGGACCGCGTCCTCCAGGTTGCCGAGCACCACGTCCACCGTCTTGGCGAGCTCGGGCACGCGGGCGCGGACCTTCTCGTTGTGGGGCGGGACGAAGTGGATCATCCGCTCGAGCTTGATCGGCAGCTCGCGGAACGGCTCGGGCGCACCCGCGGCGAGCGGCTGGAAGAAGCGGCGCGGCAGTTTCATCGGATCTCGGTCTCCGGTTTGGCGTATGGCTTCAGGGGTTAGAGCACGCCGCCCCCCGGCGTAAAGCCGACCTTCGGCCTGCATGCGCGCTGGGATGACCGGCGCGGGGCACGCGAGGGCCCCCGAAGGACAGGTCTCACGGGGTCTTCCCGGTCCCCGGCGGGAGTACCCCGCGATCGCCGATACGGCGGAATCGGCCCGGGTAGGCGCGGCCGAAGAGATCCTCGGGAATACGGCGGGTTGAGGATTGCACCGACCCGCCATTCGCAAGACAATCCCGGCACGGCCTGACTTTTCGCGAAATTCTTGGCGAAGTCTTCGCGAACATTTCGCCCGCAGCCGAGGATCCGCTCCGCGTGCCGAAACGCACGATACGCAACAGCGGAACGGCAAAGCTTGCCCGGCCAAGCATTCGCGCGGGGCAGGCAGAACGGAACGGACCGCCTCGGGCCGTGTTTTCCGGCCGAGGCGGGCTGTCGGACA
>NZ_NKUI01000019.1 GCF_014845115.1 Methylorubrum zatmanii
GAGCCATCCACACAGGACATCCTGGAGGCTGGCTGCGGCCGAGTTGAGCCGGCTTCACACCGGCGGCTGCCGCCAAGGCGGAACATCAGTTTAGAAAGGTCTTCGATTCGGCTTGCCGATGGATAGAGAGATCGTCGCGTCGCATGCCATCCATCTGGACTTGTGTCATTCCGCCGTTCGCGAGGCGATGTGCCGCGCCGGTGCAGACAGCGGCGGCCGGTGCAGGCAGAGCTTGTCGAAAGGCGAAGTCGGCGGTCGCGAAGTCGATGATGGCCAAGAGAACGGGCGGGTGTAACCGGACCGAAGTACAGGTTCACTGTGCGGCTGCCGGCAACACGCGATCGGCGCGGATCGGATGCCGCCCTCTTAATTTATATGCCTCGGTTGAATGGACACCCCCTTTGGATGGTGACGCCTTCATGCTAGGCGTGCCTCATCATGAAGCCCGCAGGCCACATAGCGCTCTGGCTGGCGGCGGTGATCGTGACGATCGCCGCTGCGCTGATGCCGACCGGTGCGCGCGCCCATGGCTCTCACGCGCATGCTCCCGTCGCGCAGCCTGTGGCTGACGCTCCGCTGGAGCTGACCGGCCGATCCCTCGCGGCTGTTGCGTCCGAGCACGTGGTCCCGGCGCAGACGGCGGGCCTCTCCCGCCTCGCCTGCGCGTGTCCGGCCTGCGCGGCCTGCGGTCACGCCCCGTCCTCCTGCTGCGCTACAGGCCTCGCCCCCTCCCCCGTTCCGGTCCTCGCACCGCCGATGGTGCAGGCTCGTGCCACGGTCGGTGACGGGCCGCGCCTTTCGGGGATCTTGCCCGAGGCGCAGATCGAGCCTCCCAGACCCTTCGCCTGACGCCCGAACTCCGTCCGCTGCCCATGGGGGCGCCGGACGCTGTCGTTGCATCTCCGGCGAAGGTGTCGTTCGATATGTTCATCCATCCTGCGGCGGCGCTTCGGGCGCTGGCCGTCTGCGTCGCGCTGGCCGCCGCATCGCTCTCGGGCCACGATGTCCTGGCTCACGACGGGCACGATCACGGCGCCCCGCCGCCGGCTTCGCCGGTTCAGGCGGCGCCACGCGCGGAGGCGCGTTCATCCGAATTCGAGCTGGTTGCGGTGGCGGCGGAGGCGAAGCTCCGGCTCTATCTCGACCGGTTCGCCACCAACGCGCCCGTGCCCGCCGCCGGGATCGAGGTCGAGACGCCGGACGGCCCGGTGGTGGCCACCGCCATCGGTGACGGCGTCTACGAGATGCCGGCGCCCTGGCTGGCCCGGAGCCGCAGTCACGATCTGCTCGCGACCGTGACCGCCGACGGCGTCACGGATGTGCTGGACCTCGATCTGCACCTGCCCGCTCCCCTGCCCGCTCCCCCGCCCACTTCGGTCCTTCCCGCTTCATCGGAGGGGCCGGCCTGGCTCGCCAATGTCCGGCGGCACCTGACGCACCAGGGCCCGGTCGGCGCCGCCGCCGGCGGTTTCCTGCTGGGGCTGGCCGTCATCATGCTCCTGCGGGCACGCCGGGCTTTGCCGGCTTTCGCGGTGCTCGCCATCACCCTGACCCTGCTGGTCGGCGGTGCGGCCTTCGCCCATGAAGGGCACGGTCACGGCGCCGAGGCGGCGCCTCCGGTCCAGGGCGCTGCCCTGACGCGGCCGGCCGAACTGGGCCTGGAGCGAGCCCGGCGCCTGCCCGACGGTGCGGTGTTCGTGCCGAAATCGACGCAGCGCCTTCTCGCCCTCCGCACCGGTGTGACCGGACTGGCCGAACACCGCCGCACGGTGGAACTGCCTGGCCGCGTCATCGCCGATCCGAATGCCAGCGGCGTGGTGCAATCCTCCGTCGGCGGCCGGCTCGCCCCGCCGCCGGGCGGCTTCCCCAATCTCGGGGCGCGGGTTCGCAGGGGCGACGTGCTCGGCACCGTGACCCCGCCGGTCCAGGCCGTGGATCAATCCGACATGCGCCAGACGCAGGGAGACCTCGATCAGCAGATCGCCATCACCGGCCGCAAGGTCGCCCGCTACGAGCGACTCGCCGCGACCGGCGCCGTGGCGCAGACCGCCCTGGAGGATGCCCGTGCCGAACTCGCCGGCCTGAAGGATCGGCGCGCCGCCCTCGACACGATCCGCCGGGCGCCCGAGGAACTGGTCGCCCCCGTGGACGGCGTCATCGCCGAGCGGGCCGCGATCACCGGCCAGATGGCGGCGCCGGGCACCATGGTGTTCCGCATCGTCGATCCGGACAGGCTCTATGTCGAGGCCCTGAGCTTCGTCGGCCTCGACGCCGGGGCCGCCGCCACCGCGCGGCTGCCCGATGGACGCAGCCTGGCCCTGATCTATCGCGGCGCGGGCCTCGCCGACCGCAACCAGGCGGTGCCGGTCCAGTTCGCGATCACCGGCCCCGTCGAGTCCGTGCGGCTCGGCCAGTTCGTCACCGTGCTGGCGCCGACCGGCGAATCCGCCAACGGCCTCGCCCTGCCCCGCTCCGGCGTGGTTCGCGGCGAGGGCGGCACAGTGGTCTACGAGCATGTCTCGGCCGAGCGGTTCGAGCCGAGAATCGTGCGGGTCGAGCCGTTGGACGCGGAGCAGGTGCTGGTCGCGGGCGGCCTCGCCCCCGGCCGGCGCGTGGTCGTCCAGGGCGCCGAATTGCTCGATCAGGTTCGCTGAGGGGAGACGCGTCATGTTCGCCCTCCTCGTTCGCGCTGCCCTGCTCAACCGGGTGCTGGTGCTCGCGCTCTGCCTCGCCCTGGTGCTGGCGGGTGGGCTCGCGTTGACCCGCCTGCCGGTCGATGTGCTGCCCGATCTCAACCGCCCCACCGTCACGGTGATGACGGAGGCGGAGGGCTACGCCCCGCCGGAGGTCGAGCAACTCGTCACCTACCCCATCGAGACGCGGATGAACGGCCTGCCCGGCGTCACCCGTGTGCGCTCGGTCTCGGGCGCCGGGCTCTCCATCGTCACCGTGGAGTTCGGCTGGGACACCGACCTCTACCGCGACCGGCAATTCGTGGCGGAACGCCTCGCTCTGGTCCGTTCCGAGCTGCCGCAGGGCATCGCCCCGCAGATGGGCCCGGTCGCCTCGATCATGGGCGGTATCCTCCTCGTCGCGGTCACGGGCGAGGGCTTGAGCCCGATGCAGCTGCGCGAGACCGCCGACTTCACCCTCCGGCCCCGCCTGCTCGCCATTCCCGGTGTGGCGCAGGTGATCCCCATCGGCGGCGAGGTGCGCCAGTTCCGGGTCAGCCCCAACCCGGCGGCGATGCGGGCGCTCGGCGTCAGCAACGAGGCTCTGGCGAACGCGCTGTCCGGCTTCGGCACCAATGCCGGCGGCGGATTCGCCGATGCCAATGCCCGCGAGATCCTGATCCGCAATATCGGCCGCACCCTGAGCCTGGAGGATCTGCGCAACCTCGTGATCCCGACCGGCCCGCAGGGGGCGACCGCGGCGGCGGACCTGCCCGGCACGGGCAATCCGGCGGTCGAGGGCCGGGTCTACCTGCGCCAGATCGCCGAGGTCGCGTTCGCCGCGCGGCCGAAGCGCGGGGATGGCGGCTACCGCGGCGAGCCGGCGGTGATCCTCTCGGTCGAGAAGCAGCCCGGCGTCGATACGGTGCGGCTGACGCAGGCCGTCGAGGCGGCGCTGAAGGAGATCGCTCCCTCTCTGCCGAAGGGCATGGACGCGCAGAAGATCCTGTTCCGGCAGGCGGATTTCATCGAGACCTCGCTCGCCAATGTCGAGCGCGTGCTGATCGAGGCGGTCGCCGTGGTGGCGCTCGTGCTGTTCGCCTTCCTGATGAACCTGCGCACGACACTGATCTCGCTCACGGCGATCCCCGTCTCGATCCTCGCCACGGCCCTGGTATTCTGGCTGCTGGGCTTCTCGATCAACACCATGACGCTCGGCGGACTCGCCATCGCCATCGGCGAACTGGTCGACGACGCCGTCGTCGATGTCGAGAACATCTTCCGCCGCCTTCGCGAGAATCGGGCGGAGGGCTCGCCCCGCAGCGTCTTCGACGTGGTGGTGGCCGCCTCCAGCGAGGTGCGTTCGGGCATCGTCTACGCCACCGCCATCATCGTGCTGGTCTTCGTGCCGCTCTTCGCCCTCTCCGGCATCGAGGGTCGGCTGTTCGCGCCTTTGGGGCAGGCCTACATCGTCGCGATCCTGGCGAGCCTGCTCGTTTCCGTGACGCTGACGCCGGTGCTCGCCTCTTACCTCCTGCCCGGCATGGCCTCCCTCGCCGAGCGCGAACCGGCCCTGGTGCGCAGGCTCAAGGCCGGCAATGCGGCGCTGCTCAGGCACGCCCTCGCCCATCCGCGGATGCTAGTCTCCTGCGTCGCCCTCTGCGTGGTCGGAGCCGGCATCGCCGCCGTGCATCTGCCCCGGGCGTTCCTGCCGGCCTTCAACGAGGGCTCGCTCACCATCAACGTCACCTTCCGTCCCGGGATCTCGCTCGCCGAGAGCAGCCGGGTTGGCGCCATCGCCGAGCGGCTGATCCTCGACATGCCCGAGGTCGCCACGGTCGGGCGCCGCACGGGCCGGGCCGAACTCGACGAGCATGCCGAGGGCGTCCATTCCTCCGACCTCGAAGTGCGCCTGAAGGCCGGCCGTCCGCGCGAGACCGTGATCGCCGAGATCCGGGAGCGTCTGGCGGTCCTGCCGGTGGCGGTGAATGTCGGCCAGCCGATCTCGCACCGGCTCGACCACATGCTGTCGGGCGTCCGCGCCGAGATCGCGCTCAAGCTCGTCGGCGACGATCTCGATGCCCTGCGCATCGCGGCGGAGGGTCTGCGCGAGGCCATCGCCCGCGAGGTGCCCGGCGTCACCGACCTCCAGGTCGAGCGGCAGGTGCGTATCCCGCAGCTCGACATCCGGGTCGATCACGGCCGGGCCGCGCTCTACGGCGTCTCGCCCTCCAACGTGGTCGAGACCATCGCCCGGCTCGCCAATGGGCGCACCCTCTCGACCATCGCCGACGGGCCGCGCCGCTTCGACGTGGTGCTGCGCCTGCCCGAGGCCCGGCGCAGCCCCCAGGCGCTCGGTGACCTGTTGATCGAGACGCCGTCGGGCTGGGTGCCGGCCCGCGAGATCGCCGATATCCGCGAGACGGACGGGCCGAACCAGATCCTGCGCGAGAACGGGCGGCGGCGCATCGTGGTCCAGGCCAATTCCGACGGCCGTACCGACATGGCCGCCATCGTCGGCGGCATCCGCCGCGTCCTCGACGGCACCCGGCTGCCGGAGGGAGTCTCGGCCCGGATCGAGGGCACCTACGAGGCGCAGGGCGAGGCCGCGCGGACCATCGGCCTGCTCAGCCTCGTCTCCCTCGCCCTCGTCTTCGCCCTGCTGCACGGGCGCTACCGCTCGGTGCCCCTGGCGCTCATCGTGATGGGCAACGTGCCCCTGGCACTGGTCGGCAGCGTCGCCGCCCTCTGGATCGCCGCCCTGCCCCTGTCGGTGGCGTCGATGATCGGCTTCGTGACCCTGACCGGCATCGTCGCCCGAAACGGCATCCTCAAGATCAGCCACATGCTGAATCTGAGCCGTGACGAGGGGCTGCCCCTCGGTCCCGCCCTCGTGACCCGGGCCAGCCTGGAGCGGATGACCCCGGTGCTGATGACGGCGCTTTCGGCCGGCATCGCCCTGGTGCCGCTCCTCACCGACGGCTCGGCGCCCGGCAAGGAGATCCTGCATCCGGTGGCGGTCACGATCTTCGGCGGATTGATGAGCGCGACGCTGCTCGACGCGCTCCTGACCCCGGTGCTGGTGCTGATGGTCGGGCGCAGGGCCTTCGCCCGGCTGCACGCGCCCCCTTCCGCCGACAGCCTGCACGCCCCGGCGCGCGAGGCTTTCTGATCCCTTTTCCTGTGAGGAGACCATCGACGATGCGCGCGAAACCACGCGGCTTCCTCCTGGCGCTGGCCCTGCTCGCCACGCCCGCGAGCGCCGGTCCGGCTCACGATCACGACCACGCGCCCGGCCCACATGGCGGGCGCGTCGAGGATGCCGGAGCTTGGCACGCCGAACTCGTCACCAGGGGCGATGCGGTCTCCGTCTATCTCAGCGACGGCGGCGGCAAGGCGCTGCCGGTCGAGGGCTTCAAGGCGGTCGCGATCCTGAAGGCCGGCTCCAAGGCCGTCCGCATCCCGCTCGTGCCCGAAGGCGGCCGGCTCGCCGGCCGGGCCGACGCGCCCCTCGGCGACCAACCCGCCGGGGCTTTGCGCATCACCGCCCCCGATGGCGCCACCGCCAGCGCCCGTTTCGACTGATTTTTCCTCCAGACTAAAGAGAACACCACGATGAAGCGCATCGCCCTCGCCGCCCTTCTCATCCTGGCCGGTCCGGCACTCGCCGAGGACGGACACCATCATCATCACGGCGCATCGGACGCGAAGGGGGCCGTAGCCGACACGCCTGCGACGCGGGCGTTTCGCGACGCGGATGCCCGGATGCATCGCGAGATGGACATCCGCTACACCAACGATGTCGATGTCGATTTCGTGCGCGGAATGATCCCGCATCACCGCGGCGCCATCGCCATGGCCAGGATCGCCCTCGAACATTCGAAGGATCCCGAGATCCGCAAGCTCGCCGAGGACATCGTCAAGGCGCAGGATACCGAGATCGCGCAGATGGAGGCCTTCCTGAAGCGGAAGGAGGCCGCCAAGGGGCAGTGAGAGCGGGCTTGGCCGATCAGGCGGATCGAACTGAATTCCGCCCTGCAAGCGGTGCGAGGCGCTGGGGTTTGCTCCGTTCAATGAGTGTCACGCTCAAGATGCGTTGGCGGACCGCGCACCGTCGATACCCGTCATTCCGGGGGCCGAAGGCGAACCCGGAATCTGGCGCCCCGCTTCGAGGCGGACCATGCTCGACCGAAGCAGCGGGTCCACCACGGCGGGGACCTTCACGAAACGGGGAGAAGCCGAAGAACTGGGCGAATTGCCCGCAATTGCCTCAGTGCACCGCACTGGTCACGTGAAACGGCCGGGCTAAATTGAAACGCTTCCAGACAGGATGCGGGCCCGGGAGCCTTCTCCGCATGAGCTTCAGTCTCACGCTCACCGTCAACGGTGAAACCCGTGCGATCGACCTCGACGATCCGCGCGTCACCATTCTCGATCTCTTGCGCGAACGGCTTCACCTCACCGGCTCGAAGAAGGGCTGCGATCGGGGCCAGTGCGGTGCCTGCACGGTGCTGGTGAACGGGCGGCGGGTGAATTCCTGCCTCGCCCTGGCCGTGAGCCTCGACGGCGCCGACGTGCTGACCATCGAGGGTTTGGCACGGGGCGACGCGCTGCATCCGGTGCAGGCCGCCTTCATCGACCATGACGGTTTTCAATGCGGCTTCTGCACGCCGGGCCAGATCATGAGCGCTGTCGGGCTGATCCGCGAGGGACAGGCCGGCGACGATCCCGAGCGGGTGCGGGAGGGCATGAGCGGCAATCTCTGCCGCTGCGGCGCCTATATCGGCATCACCCAGGCCGTGCTCGAGGCCCAGGCCCGCCTCGCCTCCGAACAGGGAGAGGCTGCGTGAACCGCTTCGATTACGTCCGCGCCGGATCGGTGGCCGAGGCCGTCGCGGCGGCCGCCGAGCCGGGCGCCGCCTATCTCGCCGCCGGCACCAACCTGCTCGACCTGATGAAGGGCGGGATCACCCGCCCGACGCGCCTCGTGGACGTGACGCATCTGCCCGGGCTCGACCGGATCGAGGCTTTGCCCGGCGGGGGGCATCGCGTCGGCGCGCTCGTGCGCAACAGCGACCTCGCCTACGACGCGGAATTCGCCCGCGCCTACCCGGCCGTAGCCGAGGCGCTTCTGTCGGGGGCTTCGGCGCAGTTGCGCAACGCCGCGACGCTCGCCGGCAACCTGATGCAGCGGACCCGCTGCCCCTATTTTTACGATCCGGCGAGCGCCTGCAACAAGCGCGATCCCGGCGCCGGCTGCGACGCGCGGGGCGGTGAAACCCGCCTCCACGCCGTGCTCGGCTGGAGCGAGCGATGCATCGCCACCCACCCGTCCGATCTCTGCGTGCCGCTGGTGGCCCTCGATGCCGTGGTCGAGATCGCGGGGAAGGCCGGCACCCGCGAGGTGGCGCTTGAGGCCTTCCACCGCCTGCCCGGCGACGCGCCGGAGCGGGAGACGGTGCTGGAGCCGGGGGAAATGATCGTCTCCCTCCGCCTTCCGCAAGACGCCGCCGCCTTCGCCGGCCATTCACGCTACCTCAAGATCCGCGACCGCACCTCCTACGCCTTCGCGGTGGTTTCGGCCTCTGCTGCGCTGCGCCTTGAGGGCGGGCGGATCGGCGCGGCGCGGCTGGCGCTCGGCGGTGTCGCCCTCAAGCCCTGGCGCGCCCGCGCCGCCGAGGCGGTTCTGGCCGGCGCCGAGCCGGGCGAGGCGAGCTTCCGCGCGGCGGCCGATGCGGCTCTGGCCGAGGCCCGGCCCTCGGGCGACAACGCCTTCAAGATCGAGCTTGCCCGCCGCCTGATCGTGCGGACGCTCACCCTCGCCGCCGCCGGCACCCCGGAGCGCATGCTCGCCCTGCCGGCCTCCGCCTTCGCTGACGGGAGCGCGCTCCATGCCTGATATCGCCTACGAGCAGGCCCGGCACGGGTCGAGCATCGGCCAGCCGCTGACCCGCCGCGACGGAATCCTGAAGGTCACCGGCGCCGCGACCTACGCCGCCGACAACCGGCCGGAGGGCTTGCTCCACGCGGTGATGGCGGTGAGCCGCATCGCCCGGGGCCGCGTGACCCATCTCGACGTCGCGGCGGCGAAAGGTCATCCCGGTGTCGTCGCGGTGATGACCGGCGCCAATGCGCCGAAGCTCGCCCAGGACCCGGACGCGAAGGACAATCCCTTCATGTTCCGGCTCGATCTGCTGCAGAGCGATCAGGTCCGCTACGCGCATCAGCCGATCGCGGTGGTGATCGCCGAGACCCTGGAGGCCGCGACCGAGGGGGCCGAGCTGCTGGCCCCGCGCTACGCGGTCGAGCCCGCCCGGATCGGCCTCGACGTCGAAGCGCCGCAGGAGCCGGAGGCGGTCGGAGCCGGCGACAAGACGCGCGCCTCCCGCGGCGATGTCGAGGCCGGGCTGGCCGAGGCCGAGCGGCGCATCGAGACGGTCTACGAGACGGCGGCGCAATATCACAACCCCCTCGAACCACATGCCGTCGTCGCGCAATGGGACGGCGACCGGCTGATCGTCGATACGCCCAGCCAAGCCCTGGCCACGGCCCAGATGCGGCTCGCGGCCCTGTTCGGCCTCGATCCGAAGAACGTCCTCGTGCGCTCGCCCTTCCTCGGCGGCGGCTTCGGCTCGAAGGGCTTTCTATTCGGCCCGCAGGTGCTCGGGGTGATGGCGGCCAAGCTCGTCGGCCGTCCGGTCAAGCTGGTGCTGCGCCGGGAGCAGATGTTCGGTCCCGTGGGGCACCGGGCCGAGACCCGCCAGACCCTGCGCCTCGGGACCGACGCCTCCGGGGCGCTCACCGCCCTCGACCATCACACCCTGACCGCGACGAGCAGCTTCGACGATTTCTACGAGCCGGCCAGCGCCCTCTCCCGCTACCTCTACGCGGCGCCCGCCGTCTCGACCGGCCATTCGGGCGTGCGGGTCGATACCGGGACGCCGCTGTTCATGCGGGCGCCGGGGGAAGCCTCGGGCAGCGTCGCGCTCGAAGGCGCCATCGACGAGATGGCGGAGGCCTGCGGCCTCGACCCGCTGGACTTCCGCCTGAAGAACTACGCCGAGGCCGAGCCTATCTCCGGCCGGCCCTTCTCCTCCAAGGCCTTGCGGGAGTGCTACGCGCAGGGCGCGGCCCGGTTCGGCTGGGACAAGCGGGCGAAGGCGCCGCGCTCCATGCGCGATTCCGCCGGGCGGCTGGTCGGCTACGGGGTCGGCACCGCCCTGTTCCCGGCCCTGATGATGCAGGCCGAGGCGCGGGCCGAGATCCGCGCCGACGGCACCGGCACGGTCGCGCTCGGCGCCCACGACATGGGCCAGGGCGCCTGGACCGCCCTGGCCCAGATCGCCGCCGACGGGCTCGGGATCGATCTCGATCGACTCGATTTCCAGAGCGGCCGCTCCGACCTGCCCAATGCCGGCATCGCCGGAGGCTCGGCCCATACCGCCACCGCCGGTTCGGCGATCCATTCCGCCACCAGTGCCGTGCTGGCGCAGCTCGCCGAGCTTGCCACCGGTGACGAGCGCTCGCCGCTCTACGGCGCGGGCAATGCCGGCGTGTTCGCCAGGGGCGGCCGATTGCTGCGCCGGGATGACGAGGGCCGTGGCGAATCGTTCGCCGATATTCTCGCACGCGCGGGCCGCGCCTCGGTCTCGGCCGAGGGCAAGGCCGCGCCGGATCCGGCCTCGCGCGAGGCCTATGCCATGCACGCCCATGGCGCCGTCTTCGCCGAGGTCAGCGTCGATCCCGATTTCGGTCAGATCCGGGTGACACGGCTCGTCGGCGCCTTCGCCGCCGGACGGATCGTCAATCCGCGTCTCGTGACCAGCCAGTATTACGGCGGCATGATCTGGGGTGTGTCCTTCGCCCTGCACGAGACCGCCGTGCTCGATCCCCGCTCGGGCCGGGTCATGAACGCCAATCTCGGCGAGTACCATGTGCCGGTGAATGCCGACGTGCCCGCCATCGAAGCGATTCTGGTCGAGGAGCACGACCCGCACGTGAATCCCCTCGGAATCAAGGGCGTGGGCGAGATCGGCATCACCGGCACGGCGGGCGCCATTGCCAACGCCGTCTATCACGCCACCGGCATCCGCGTGCGCAAGACGCCGATCACGCTGGACCGGCTGTTGGGGTGAGACTCGCCGCGAGGCGCGTCTCTGATTCGCTCCTCTTGTGAGCGGCCGCGCAGCAACCTCGAAGGATCCTCCGGAAGCCGACCGGGACATCCGTCGAGACCCGCTTTGCGGCGCAGCTCAGGAGGCGGATCAGACTCGAAGAGCTGCGCTCAGCCGGTTCGGCCCGATGACGCCTGAGCGAGGTCGACGGATTCGAGCAGCGCCAGCGCCTCCGCCACCGACAGCCGCCGGATTTCCGCGCGGCCGAGATCGCCGAAGCGGCGTTCGACGTGGCGGGTGGGTCCGCCCCGCACCGCCAGCCCGAAATGCACGAGCCCCACCGGCTTGTCCGCGCTGCCGCCGCCCGGCCCGGCGATGCCGGTCACCGAGACGGCGACCTCCGCCCGGGACGCGGCGAGCGCACCGTCCGCCATGGCACGGGCGACCGGCTCGCTCACCGCGCCATGGCGCAGGATCACGTCCATCGGCACGCCGATGGCCTCGGCCTTGGCCTCGTTGGAATAGGTGACGAAACCGCGCTCCATCACCGCCGAGGAGCCGGGCACCGCCGTGAGCAGACCGGCGACCAAGCCGCCGGTGCAGGATTCGGCGGTCACGACACGCTGCTTCGCCGCCGCATAGGCCCGCACCAGTGCCTCGGCGCGGGCGAGCAGGGCGGCGTCCTCGATCACGAGCGGCGCTCGTTGGTCTCCGCTTCGGTCTCGATCTCCGCCGGGATCTCCGGCAGGCGAACCGTGGCGGCGGCCTGGGCGGCCAGCCCCTCGGCCCGGCCGACGAAGCCGAGCTTCTCCGTCGTCGTCGCCTTGATCGAGACGGAGGAGAGCGGAACCCCGGCAACCTCGGCGATGCGGGCACGGATCGCGTCGCGATATTGGCCGATGCGCGGGGCTTCGGCCAGCACGGTCACGTCGAGATGGTCGATCCTACCGCCGCGCGCCCGCACCAGCTGGCAGGCATGGGCGAGGAACTGGTCGGAGGCGGCCCCGCGCCACTTCTCGTCGGAGGGCGGGAAATGGGTGCCGATATCGCCGTCGGCGATGGCGCCGAGCAGCGCATCGGTCAGCGCGTGCAGCGCCACGTCGCCGTCGGAATGGGCGAGCACGCCCCGGTCCGCCGGAATTTTCACGCCGCCGAGCCAGACATGGTCGCCCTCCGTGAAGGCGTGAACATCGAAGCCGGTGCCGAGGCGGGTCACGTAAGTGGTCATAGGGTCTTCAGATATCGCGGCCGCGGTTTCAGAGAAAGCCCGGCCGGAGAAAGCCCGATCCGCGTCGATCAGGTCCGCGGCCTGGGTGATCTTCCTGTTGCGGGCATCGCCTTCGAACACCACCACCGGCAATCCGGCCCATTCCGCCAGCGCCCCGTCATCGGTGAAGCCGTCGCGCCCCTCCGCCACCGCCTTGCGGTGGGCGTCGAGGAGCGGTCCGAAGCGGAAGCTCTGCGGGGTCTGCACCGCGCGCAGTTTCTCGCGGGCCGGCGTCTCGTGGACGCGGCCGATTCCCGGCGCGATCTCTTCCACGAGCTTGATGGTGTCGGAGACCGCCACGCCCGGCACGGCCGCGCCGTGCTCCGCCCCGGCGGACACGGCGCGGGCGATCAGCGCGTCGTCCACGAAGGGCCGCGCCGCGTCGTGGATCAGCACGAGATCCGGGTGGCCGGAGCGCGCCAGCCCTTCGAGCCCCGCCGCCACCGATTGCTGGCGGGTCGCACCGCCCGGCACCGGCTCCGCCAGCTTCTCACGATGGGCCGGGTCGAGATCGGCGAGGCATTCCCGGTAGAAATCCTGCGCGTCGGAGGCGATCACCGGTTGAATGCGCGCGATGCGGTCGGAGCCGGCCAAAGCCGCGAGTGTCCGCGTCAGCACGGCCCGGCCGCCGACGCGGCGATATTGCTTGGGCAAGTCGCCGCCGACGCGCAGGCCTTTGCCGGCGGCGACGACCACGGCGGCGACGACGGGATCCTGTGAGCCTCCCGGCTGCCGCGCGGCGGGGTCGGACATGCTGAGGCCTCGAACGACAGAGAATTGGGGACGCCGCGCTCTTATGCGGCGGATAGACTGAAGGCAAACGCAGTCGGCGCTTGCGTCCGGCCCGCGTTTGGCTATTTATTGTGCATAATGACAGATGATCATTATTTGAGCGCGCTGCGCTCCGGGGGTGAGGGAGGGCCGGTGCATCCGCCCGTCCTTCTGGCTCCGCTCTCGGGCGTCACCGACCTGCATATGCGCCGTCTCGCGCAGGGGCTCGGCGCCAGCGCCGTCGTCTCCGAAATGGTGGCGGCGGCCGAACTGGCGAAGGGTGACGCCGAATCGCGCGTCCGGGCCGAGGGCGCCGGGGTGAGTCCGCACATCGTCCAGCTCGCCGGCTGCGCACCGGAGCCGATGGCCGAGGCCGCCCGCATCGCCGTCGCCAACGGGGCGGATGCCATCGATATCAACATGGGCTGCCCGGCCAAGACCGTGACCGGCGGCGAATCCGGCTCCGCCTTGATGCGCGATCTCGATCATGCCGCCCGGCTGCTCGCCGCGGTGCGCGAGGCGGTCGAGGTCCCGGTGACGGTGAAGATGCGCCTCGGCTGGGACCATGCCAGCCTCAATGCGCCGGACCTCGCCCGGCGCGCCGAATCGCTCGGTCTCGACGGCGTCACCGTCCACGGCCGCACCCGGCAGCAATTCTACAAGGGCCGGGCCGATTGGTCGGCGATCCGATCCGTGGTGGAGGCGGTGAGTCTCCCCGTCATCGCCAACGGCGACATCGCGAGCCTGGAGGAGGCGCGCGCCTGCCTCGCCGCCTCGGGCGCGACCGGCGTGATGATCGGGCGCGCGGCGGTCGGCCGGCCCTGGCTCGTCGGCGCAATCGCCGCCGGGCTGGCCGGCAGAACCGTCATGCCACTCTCGCCCGAACGGCAAGCGGAGGTCGCGACCGCGCATTACGAGGGGCTGATCGCGCTCTACGGGGCGTCGATGGGCGTGCGCCACGCCCGCAAGCACCTCGCCGCCTATGCCGATGCGGCCGGCGGCCTCGGTGCCGACGACCGGCGCCGCCTCGTCACCACCACCGATCCGGCGGAGGCGCTGCGTCTCCTGCGCCGCGCTTTTCTCGAACCGGCCGGAGGGACGGATGCGCCCTTCGGCGAGGCGGCCTGATGCCCTTTTCTGACGAGCCTCTGCCCGAATCGCTGCCGGCGGCGGAAGCGGTGCTGAATTCCCTGCCGCTGCCGGTGCTCACCATCGGCCCAGACGAGCGGATCCTGCGGGTCAATCACGCCGCCGAGCTGTTCTTCGACGCGTCCGCCCGGCTGATGCTGCGCGGGCGGCTGCGCGACATCATCCCGTTCTCCTCGCCCATCATCGCCCTGGTGGCCGAGGTGCGGCGGCGGAGCTCCAGCGTCTCGGAATACCGTGTCGAGCTGGTCCAGCCGCGCTCGGGCCAGGAGCGCAGCGTCGACGTGTTCGCCACGCCCCTGCGGGACGAGGACGATTCGGTGGTGCTGATGCTCCAGGAGCGCACCATCGCCGACAAGATGAACCGCCAGCTCACCCATCGCGGCGCCGCCCGCTCGATGGTGGCCCTGGGCGCCATGCTCGCCCACGAGATCAAGAACCCGCTCGCCGGCATCCGCGGCGCGGCGCAGTTGCTCGAACAGGAGCGGGACGACGAGGACCGGGTGCTCACCCGCCTCATCTGCGACGAGTCCGATCGGATCGTGCGCATCGTCGAGCGGATGGAACTGTTCGGCGACGAGCGCCCGGTGGAGCGCGGCCCGGTCAACGTCCACGGCGTGCTCGATCAGGTGAAGCGCTCGGCGCAGTCGGGCTTCGCCCGTCACATCCGCTTCGTCGAGAATTACGATCCCTCGCTGCCGCCCGTCCTCGGCAACAGGGACCAGCTGATCCAGGTGATCCTGAACCTCGTCAAGAACGCTGCGGAGGCGATCGGCACGGATACGGTCGAGGGTGAGATCACCCTCTCCACCGCTTTCCGCACCGGCCTGCGCCTCCAGATCCCCGGCTCCCGCGAGCGCGTCAGCCTGCCCATCGAGGTGGCGGTGCGCGACAACGGCCCGGGCATCCCGCCCGACCTGCTGTCCGACCTGTTCGACCCTTTCGTCACGACCAAGGCGCAGGGTTCCGGCCTCGGACTTGCATTGGTTGCCAAGATCGTCGGCGATCATGGGGGCATCGTCGAATGCGATCCCGTTCCCCGCCGCACCGCCTTCCGGATCCTGCTTCCCATGTCGAGCGCCCGCGACGGGCGTGAATCGACTGCGGATCGTTGAGTCGAGAGTCATGCCCAACGGCCACATCATCGTCGCGGACGACGACGCTGCCATCCGCACCGTCCTCAACCAAGCTCTCTCCCGGGCCGGCTACGAGGTCCGCACCACCTCGAATTGCTCGACGCTCTGGCGCTGGGTCGCCCAGGGTGAGGGCGACCTCGTCATCACCGACGTGATGATGCCCGACGAGAACGTGTTCGACCTGCTGCCGCGCATCAAGCGGGTGCGGCCCGAGCTGCCGATCATCGTCATGAGCGCGCAGAACACGTTCATGACCGCGATCCGGGCCTCCGAGCGCGGCGCCTACGAGTATCTGCCCAAGCCCTTCGACCTGAAGGAGCTGACCGCCATCGTCGGCCGCGCCCTGTCACGCCCCCGTGGGACGCCGGCTCCCGGCGCCGGGCCGGAGAACGAGGACATTCCGCTGGTCGGCCGCTCGCCGGCCATGCAGGAGATCTACCGGGCGCTCGCCCGCCTGATGCCGACCGACCTCACCGTGATGATCACCGGCGAATCCGGCACCGGCAAGGAGCTGGTGGCCCGGGCGCTGCACGATTACGGCCGCCGCCGCACCGGGCCGTTCGTGCCGGTCAACATGGCGGCGATCCCGCGCGACCTGATCGAATCGGAGCTGTTCGGCCATGAGAAGGGCGCCTTCACCGGCGCGCTCTCCCGCTCCGCCGGCCGCTTCGAGCAGGCGGAGGGCGGCACGCTGTTCCTCGACGAGATCGGCGACATGCCGATGGAGGCCCAAACCCGCCTGCTGCGGGTGCTGCAGCAGGGCGAGTACACCACCGTCGGCGGGCGCGTGCCGATCAAGACCAACGTGCGGATCATCGCCGCGACCAACAAGGATCTGCGGGTCTCGATCCAGCAGGGCATCTTCCGCGAGGATCTGTTCTTCCGCCTGAACGTGGTGCCCCTGCGCCTGCCGGCCCTGCGCGAGCGTGCCGAGGACGTGCCGGACCTGATCCGCCACTTCTTCGTGCTGGTGGAGCGTGAGGGCCTGACCCGCAAGACCCTCGACGGCGACGCCATGGAGCGGCTCAAGCGCTACCGCTGGCCGGGCAACGTGCGCGAACTGGAGAATCTCGTCCGCCGGCTCGCCGCCCTCTACCCGCAGGAGACCATCACCGGCCCCGTCATCGAGGCGGAACTCGATACCCTGCCGCTGGCCCAGCCCGCCCCCGCCGGCAACGGCGCCGCGCGCAAGAACGGCGCGTCGGAGAGCGAAACCCTGTCCGGTGCGGTCGAGCGGCATCTGGCCGATTACTTCTCCGGTTATCGCGACACCCTGCCCCCGCCCGGCCTCTATCACCGGATCCTGCGCGAGATCGAAGGCCCGCTGATCGGCGCGGCGCTCGCCGCCACCCGCGGCAACCAGATCCGGGCGGCGGAGCTGCTGGGGGTCAACCGCAACACCCTGCGCAAGAAGGTGCGGGATCTCGACCTGCAGGTGTTCCGCACCTCGCGGTGAGGCGCTGAAGGGGGAGCCGGCGAGGCCGCGTGCGATCCCCCTCTGTTCTCCACGGCCGCGCTTCGCTAAAGGCGCGCCATGCTGCGCCTCCGTGAGTATCAGCGCGCCGCCCTGGAGGCGCTCGACCGGCATTGGGACCAGGGCGGCGGGCCCGGCCTCGTCGTGCTGCCGACCGGCGCCGGCAAGGCGCTCGTCATCGCCGCGCTGATCCGCGATTGGCTGGAGCGGGCGCCGGAGGCCCGCATCTGCGTGCTCACCCATGTCCGCGAGCTGGTGGTGCAGAACCACGGCGAGCTGCTGGCCTATTGGCCGGAGGCGCCCGCCGGCATCTTCTCCGCCGGTGTCGGGCGGCGGGAGGCCGGTGCGCAGGTGGTGTTCTGCTCGATTCAATCGGTGCGCGACCGCGCCGATTTGTTCGGGACCATCGACCTCATCGTCATCGACGAGGCCCATCTCGTGCCCCGCTCCGGCGAGACCGGCTACGGCCGCTTCCTCGCCGCCGCGCGGGCGGGCAACCCGGATCTCAAGGTCGCGGGCTTCACCGCCACCCCCTACCGCCTCGATTCCGGCCGGCTCGACGAGGGCGAGGGCCGGGTCTTCGCACGCATCGTCTACGAAGCGCTCGTCGGCGACCTGATCCATCAGGGCTATCTCGCCCCCCTGGTCTGCAAGGCCACCGCCCTCTCCCTCGACGTCACCGGGGTGCCGAAGCGCGGCGGCGACTACGTGCCCTCGGCGCTGGAGGCGGCGGTCAACCGCGCATGGATCACCCGCGCCGCCGTGGAGGAGATGGTGAGCTACGGCCGGGAGCGGCGGGCCTGGCTCGCCTTCTGCGCCGGCCTCGCCCACGCGGCCGCCATGCGCGATGCGATCCGCGCCGAGGGCGTGTCCTGCGAGACCGTCACCGGCGAGATGGGCAAGCGCGAGCGCGACCGGATCGTGCGCGATTTCCGGGCCGGCAAGATCCGCTGCCTCACCTCGGTCGGCGTGCTCTCCACTGGCTTCAATGTGCCTGAGGTCGATCTCATCGCCCTGTTGCGGCCGACTCAATCCGCCGGTCTCTACGTGCAGCAGGTCGGCCGGGCCCTGCGCCGGGCGCCGGGCAAGGCGGATGCGATCGTGCTCGACTATGCCGGGCTGGTGCGGATGCACGGGCCGGTCGATGCGGTCACGGCCCGCAGCGTCGCCCTCGGCCCCGCCGCGCCGGGAATCGCGCGCGCCAAGCCCTGCCCCGGCTGCGGCGCGCTGATCGCCCTCAATGCCAGCACCTGCGAGGCCTGCTGGGTCGAGCCGGAGACTGAGGACGAGGAGGCGCCCCATGCGGCGAGTGCCGAGGACGCGCTGCCGATCCTGTCCGAACCCGTCTCCCCCTGGCGGGAGTTGGCCTCCTGGCGGCTGGGACGCGGTCCCGGCGGCTCGGGGCCGGACCGTCTCGAGGTCGCGTTCCGGTGGCAGGGGGGCGGATGCCGCGTCGAGGTCTGCCTCGAACATTCCGGCCATGCCCGTGAGAAGGCGGTGCAGTGGTGGCGGGCCTTCGGCGGTGCCGAGCCGGTGCCGATGAGCATTGAGGCGGCCCTCGACCGGGCCGACGAGCTGGAGCGGCCGGACGCCGTGCGGGTCGAGGCCGCCGGCCGGCTCACGGAGAGCGTGACCGTGCGGTTTTCGGACGGCCGGCGGTTCCGCGACCTGCGCCGCTGGGGCAGTCTGGCGGCCTGATCGTTTCGACGCCTCGGACCGATTCGTATTAATTTCGCCACACTGTTGTGGCCCCGCATCAGCGATGCCGCTCCTGTCGCGACGCTCTCACGCCAAGCCGTCCGACGCCCCGTCCGAGGAGGACGGCGCGGCGGAAATCGCGCGCCGCTTCGACTCGCCCCCGCGCGGGCCGGGCTGGATCGGGGCGGCCGTGGTGGCGACGGCGCTGATCTCCGCTTCCATCACCTTCCTGATCTTGGTCGGCATCATCCAGATCACACGGACGCCGGCCACCGGCGTGACGCTGCTGGCGGTCAACGCCGTGCTGGTGCTCGCCCTCGTCGTGGTCATCGCCTGGGAGGCTCGGGTCTTCCTGCATGCCCGGCGCACCCATGCCTCGGTGGCGCGGCTCCACACCCGCATCGTCGGCCTGTTCAGCCTGATCGCGATCCTGCCGACCATCCTGCTCGCCATCGTCGCCTCCGTGACGATCGATGTCGGGCTCTCCCTCGGCTTCACCGGCCGGGTGCGGGACGTGGTGCTGAAATCGGTCGAGATCGCCGACGCTTATCAGGAGAACCAGTGTCAGGCGCTGGCCCGCGAAATCCGCATCCTGACCGACGACCTGACCCGCGCGCGGCCGAATTTCGACGTCAATCGCGAGTGGTTCGAGAGCTTCCTGACCATACGCGCCCAGGCGCTCGGGCTGCCGATCGCCAAGATCATGCGCGGGCCGAACGAGGTGGTGGCCCGGGCCAATATCGACGTGCTCAAGCAGACCCGCCTGCCCTCGGCCGCCGCCTTCGAGGACGCGGCGAAGTCGAGCGATCCGATCTGCCTTCTGCCCAACGAGGGCCGCGTCTTCGCCGCCCTGATGCGGATGCCGGCCTACGACAACGCCGTGCTGCTGGTGCAGCGCGAGGTCAGCCAGCTCGCCATCGATTTCCCCGGCGTCGCCCGCGCGGCGGCGGCGGAATACCTGACCTACGACGAATTGCGCCGCTACGTTCAGATCGCCTTCGCCTCGGTCTTCATCCTGATCGCGCTGATCACGCTGCTCTCGGCGGTCTGGTTCGGGCTCAACTTCGCCAACCGCTTCGTTGCGCCGATCCGCCGGCTGATCAACGCCGCCGACGAGGTGGCCGCCGGCAATTTCTACGCCCGCGTGCCGGCACGGAAGGCGGATGGCGACCTCGCGCATCTCGGCGAGAGCTTCAACACCATGACCCAGGAGCTGCGCCGGCAGCATGACGGCCTGCGCGCGGCCAGCGACCTGATCGACCGCCGCCGCCGGTTCACCGAGGCGGTGCTGTCGGGCGTCTCGCCCGGCGTGCTCGGCGTCGATGCCGACGGGGTCATCACCATCGCCAATCCGGGTGCGGAGCGCACCCTCGGCCTCACGGCGAAGGAGCTGGTTGGCCAGCCGCTGACGCAGGTCGTGCCCGAGATCGCCGCCCTGTTCCCCGAGGCGGAGGGGCGCCAGCGCGCCCTGCAGCAGCAGATCCAGCTGGTGCGCGGCGGTCGCGAGCGCACCATCGCCGTGCGGGTCACGAGCGAGCAGGCCCAGGGGGAGGCGCGCGGCTACGTGGTGACCCTCGACGACATCACCGACCTCGTCACGGCACAGCGCACCTCCGCCTGGGCGGATGTGGCCCGGCGCATCGCCCACGAGATCAAGAATCCGCTGACCCCGATTCAGCTCTCCGCCGAGCGCATCCGGCGCAAATACGGAAAAGTGATCACGGCCGACAAGGACGTGTTCGAGCAATGCACCGCCACGATCGTGCGGCAGGTCGACGAGATCAAGCGGATGGTGGACGAGTTCTCCTCCTTCGCCCGGATGCCGAAGCCCGCGATCACGCAGCAGGATCTGGCCGAGATCGCCCGCCAGAACCTGTTCATGCTCCGCATGGCCCACCCGGACATGGAGTTTCCGTTCGAGACGGAGGGCGCCGACGAGAAGGGACGTGTCGTTGCCGCCTTCGACGTGCGGCTCCTGTCCCAGGCGCTCACCAACATCCTCAAGAACGCCGTCGAGGCGGTCCAGGCCGTCCCCGAGGATGTGCTGACCGCCGATGGCGGCAAGGGCGAGGTGGCGCTGCGGCTCGTCGTCGAGGAGGCCTTCGTCGTGATCGAGGTCACCGACAATGGAAAAGGCTTCCCGGCGGAGGGGCGCCAGCGCCTGCTCGAACCCTATATGACGACCCGCGAGGGCGGGACCGGCCTCGGACTCGCCATCGTCTCCAAGGTGCTCGAAGAGCATGGCGGGGGCATCGAGCTGAACGACAACCCGAGGGGGCGCGGCGGACAGGTCCGCATGCGTCTGCCGCGGGAGGTCGGGGGCGGGCCGGAGGCCGGACAGAATTCCGAGCCCGGTGCCGGGCAGGAGCGGACACGCTCCGCCGCGCCGGACGCGCGTGACGGGACAACGATGGACAAGAACACGGAGGACGCCATGGAAGCGCGACGCGTCGCGGAGATGCAGCCATGAGCGCCGACATCCTGATCGTCGACGACGAGGCCGACATCCGCGATCTGGTCGCGGGCATCCTGGACGACGAGGGGCACCGCACCCGCACGGCGGCGGGCTCCGACGAGGCGCTGGCCGCGATCGAGGCGCGCCGGCCCCATCTCGTCTTCCTCGACATCTGGCTCCAGGGCTCGCGCCTGGACGGCCTTCAGGTGCTCGACCTGATCAAGGCCGGCCATCCCGACCTGCCGGTGGTGATGATCTCCGGCCACGGCAACATCGAGACCGCCGTGGCGGCGATCAAATCCGGCGCCTACGACTTCATCGAGAAGCCGTTCAAGGCCGACCGGCTGATCCTCGTCGCCGAGCGGGCGCTGGAAGCCTCGCGCCTCAAGCGCGAGGTGCGCGACCTCAAGGTCCGGTCGGGCCAGGCGAGCCGCATCGTCGGCGCCTCGGTGGCGATCAACCAGCTGCGCCAGACCATCGAGCGCGTGGCCCCGACCAATGCCCGGGTGATGATCTCCGGCGCGCCCGGCGCCGGCAAGGAACTCTCGGCGCGCACCCTGCACGGGGCCTCGGCACGGGCGAGCGGCCCCTTCGTCGTCATCAACGCGGCCACGATCACACCGGAGACGATGGAAGCCGAGCTGTTCGGCGTCGAGGGCGGCGAGGGCCGGGTGCGGCGCGTCGGCGCCCTGGAGGAAGCCCATGGCGGCTCCCTCTACATCGACGAAGTCGCCGACATGCCCAAGGAGACGCAGAGCCGAATCCTGCGGGTACTGGTCGATCAGAACTTCCAGCGCGTCGGCGGCACCGCCCGTGTCCACGTGGACGTGCGCATCATCTCCTCCTCCTCCCGCGATCTGACAGAGGAGATCGCCGCCGGACGCTTCCGCGAGGATCTGTTCCACCGCCTCTCGGTGGTGCCGATCCGCATTCCGTCGCTCGCCGAGCGGCGCGAGGACGTGCCGGAACTCATCACCTTCTTCATGGAGCAGATCTCGGCCGCCACCGGCCTGCCGCGGCGGCGCATCGCCGAGGACGCCATGGCGGTGCTGCAGTCGCACGACTGGCCCGGCAACGTGCGCCAGCTGCGCAACAACGTCGAACGGCTGATGATCCTGACCCAGAGCGATCCGGAGCAGGAGGTCACCTCCGAGATGCTGCCGACCGAGATCGGCGCCCTGGTGCCGACAACGCCGACCGGCGCGGGCGGAGAGAAGCTGATGAGCCTCGCCCTGCGCGAGGCGCGCGAGATCTTCGAGCGCGAATATCTCATCGCGCAGATCGCCCGTTTCTCGGGCAACATCTCCCGCACCGCCGAATTCATCGGCATGGAGCGCTCGGCCCTGCACCGGAAGCTGAAATCCCTCGGCATCGGTCCCTAACGGGAGACGATCGGGAAGCTCATCCCGTTTCGAGGGCTGTCGGGGAGAGCGGCGTCGCTGCGGAAGCGGTTGCAAGGGGTGGATATCGCCACAGGGTGGCGCAATCAGCCCCTTGCGTCGCGGCAAGCTTCGCCCTGTAATGCGATTTGGCTTGGGGAAGCGGTCTCGAAAGGTGCGGAGCGGCTGCACCCCGCGATGCCGCCACGGGAACCCGCGCTTCCGCGGTGCCGATGCTGAAACAAGGATAAGAAGAAATGGCGGGCGAGCGCGCTCAAAACCTCCAGGACACGTTCCTCAACCATGTCCGCAAGAACAAGATCCCGCTGACAATCTTCCTCGTCAACGGCGTCAAGCTTCAAGGTGTCGTGACTTGGTTCGATAATTTCTGCGTTCTGCTGCGCCGGGACGGGCATTCGCAATTGGTCTACAAGCACGCGATCTCGACGATCATGCCCGGCCATCCGGTCCAGCTGTTCGAGCCGGACGAGACTGCGCCCGACAAGGCGTAACGGCGCGCTTCGCCCTTCCGCGGGAACAGCTCCCGCCTCACGAAATAAAAACGACGGCTTGCCGCTTCGATTTCGGTCATTTGCGGAAGCCGGCGGATGCGAAATGGCGTCATCGTTCCCACATGAAGGAACGATGACACGGAGACGCCATGACTGAACTCCTTCCGCCCGGCGAAGCACGCTTGCAGGCGAAGGCCGCCCCCGAGGGCGAGATCGCCGCCGCGACCCGAACCCTGGTTCTCGGCCCCTATCTGACACGCACCGCCCAGCGCTTCGTTCCCGGACAGGCGGAGGCCGCCCGCTCCGACGAGGCGCGGCTCGACGAGGCGGTGGGGCTGGCGGCTGCCATCGATCTGGACGTGGCCCAGGCGATGTCGGTTCACATTCAGCGTCCGCGTCCCTCGACTTATCTCGGCAAGGGTCGCGTCGAGGAAGTGGCCGGGCTGATCCAGGCCGAGGAGATCGGCCTCGTGGTGATGGATTGCGCGCTCACGCCGGTTCAGCAGCGCAACCTCGAAAAGGCCTGGGGCGCGAAGGTCATCGACCGCACCGGCCTGATTCTGGAAATCTTCGGGCGGCGGGCCTCGACGCGGGAGGGCACGCTTCAGGTCGAGCATGCCCACCTCGCCTATCAACGCTCCCGGCTGGTCCGCTCCTGGACTCACCTTGAGCGTCAGCGCGGTGGCTTCGGCTTCCTCGGTGGACCCGGCGAGACCCAGATCGAGGCCGACCGGCGGATGATCCAAGAGCGCATGACCCGGATCGAGCGCGATCTCGACGCGGTCACGCGGACCCGCGGCCTGCACCGCAAGAGCCGGGCGCGGGTGCCCTACCCGATCGTCGCCCTGGTCGGTTACACGAACGCGGGCAAGTCGACCCTGTTCAACGCCCTCACCAAGGCCGAGGTGAAGGCGCAGGACATGCTCTTCGCCACCCTCGATCCGACCGCCCGCGCCACCAAGCTGCCGCATGGCGAGACGGTGATCCTGTCCGACACGGTGGGCTTCATCTCCGACTTGCCGACCTCGCTGATCGCCGCCTTCCGCGCCACGCTGGAGGATGTGATCGAGGCCGACATCCTGCTGCATGTGCGGGATGTCTCGCATGGCGACACCCAGGCTCAGGCCGAGGATGTCGAGGCGGTGCTGCGTGAACTCGGCATCAAGGCGGATGCCGACCGGATCATCGAGGTCTGGAACAAGGCCGACCTGCTGGATGAGGGGGAGCGCACCCGGCTGCTCAATCTCAGTGCCGCGCATCGAGGAACCGGACCGGCGCCGATCCTCGTCTCGGCCCTGACCGGCGAGGGGCTTCCCGCCCTGGCGGAGCGGATTGAATCGCAGGTGGCGCGGGCCCGCTCCACCTTCGCGGTGAGCCTGCCGCCGGAGGACGGCGCCGCCCTCAACTGGCTCTACGAGAATGCCGAGGTGCTCGACCGGCAGGCCGATTCCGGTGGGGTGATCGCCCTGACGATCCGCATCGCCCCGGAAAAGGAGCCCCGGTTCCTGAACCGGTTCGAGGCGGCCCGGCGCATCGGCGGCCCGCAGCAACCCGTCTCCGTCTGAGAGGGGGCCGGTGCCGCTCGACGCGGCACCGGCCCTTCCTCGTTGGCACCGGGTCTCCGTCAGTCCTTCGGGGCGGCGTGCGCGACGGCGGCGAGGCTGTGATGCAGCCCGCTGGCGCCGCCTCCGACGATCTCGACCCGGGCGCCGGTCTTGGCCCGCCGCGTCGCCCATTCCCGGAGCATCTCCAGGCAGGTGTGATCGACGTGGCGGAGATTCTCCGCCGCGAGCCGGACCGGCGTGCCCTCCGGGGTCCGTTCCAGCGCCTCGTTGAGATGCGGCAGTTGCAGGAAAGTGGCCGAGCCCGAGAGGCGCAGTTCCGGGACGGCCTCGATCGTTCCGCCCTGCACCGTCTTGGCGGCGCCGCCCTCGATCTTGAGCGGCCCCCGGACGAAATGCGGGATGACCTGAAGGAGACTGAGGACGAGCCCGGTCAGCACGCCGGTCAGGAGGTCGGTGGCGACCACCATCACCATGGTCGCGAGCCAGATCGCGGCGGTGGCAAGGCCGTAGCGCTCGTGCAGATGGAAGGCGTGGGCAGGGCTGACCAAGCGCCAGCCCGTCACCACCAGGATGCCGGCCAAAGCCGCCGTCGGAACCAGCTTCAATACCATCGGCAGGACCAGCAGGAAGGCCAGGATCCAGCTGCCGTGCAGGATCGTGGAGGCCCGCGACGCCGCGCCCGCCTGGACGTTGGCCGAGGAGCGGACGATGACGCCCGTCATCGGCAAGCCGCCCGCCAGGCCGCAGAGGATGTTGCCGACGCCCTGCGCGCCGAGCTCGCGATTGTACTGTGTGCGCGGGCCGTCATGCATCCGGTCCACCGCCGCTGCGGACAGCAGGCTCTCGGCGCTGGCGACGACCGCGAGGGTCAGGGCCATGATGATCATGGCCGGCTCGGTCAGGCGGCTCCAGTCGCCGGAGGCCGGGAGTGCGACGGCGGAGAGGATGTTCTCCGGCACCTCGACGCGCTTGACTGCCATGGCGCCGAGATCGGCGACGAGCGTGCCGGCCAGGACGCCGACGAGCGCGCCTGGGAGAAGCTTCAGCTTGACCGGCCGGATCCGCTCCCAGCCGATCATCGCCACGATGGTGACGATGCCGACGATGACCGCGCCGGGCCGGTTGCCGTTGGGGCCGGAGACGAAGTTGAAGAAGGCGGCCGGGATGGCGACGAGGTTGTCGAGGCCGTTGGCCTTCGGCAGCGCGTCGGTCAGCACATGGATCTGCGCCAGCACGATCAGGATGCCGATGCCCGCCAGCATGCCGTGCACGACGGCGGGGGAGATGGCCCGGAACCAGCCGCCGACCCGCAGGGCGCCGGCAAGAAGCTGGATCGCGCCGGCGGCGACGAGGACCGGCCCGAGGGCATCGATGCCGTGCTCGCGCACGAATTCGAAGACAATGACGGCAAGGCCTGCGGCCGGGCCGCTGACCTGGAGCGGTGAGCCGGCCAGGAAACCGACGACGATGCCGCCGATCACGCCGGTGATGAGGCCGCGCTCGGCGGGCACTCCCGAGGCGATGGCGATGCCCATGCAGAGCGGCATCGCCACGAGGAAGACGACGAAGGAGGCCGGGAGATCCCGGCCCAGGGTCGGCGGGATCAGCCGGGCGAAAATGGAGGACATGGCAAGATGCTACTCCGCTGAGACAGCGTGGAGGCCGGCGATGCCTGGCGCAGCCATCCCTGCTCCCGGCACCGGCGCGACGGGATCATCGGTGCGGCTCGCGACAAGATCGTTGGGGCCGGATCGGGTGATGTATTCGGACGAGTCGCGTGATGCGGCGCGGAGACCGACCTGGGCTCCGGGCCGCGGATGGTCATGGAACGGCAGCCCGCCGATCTGCCCGCGCCCACGGGGATGCACTCCGCAAGCGCTGAAAGATCCTGAACTCTACCGTCCACGATCGGCCTCGCTGTCCATTGCCGCGCGTGAGACGGCGCGCCGACAGAGGTGAGATTCCGGTGCTCGACAGACGGGGCTTCGCCTGCGGGACACCAAGTAGACCGGACGCAAGCAGACTGGGCACAAGTCGAGCGGGCCGGCGCGGCCGGTCGGCAAAAGCCCGCCCGTGTCGCCGCGTCTGGCGCAGCGACTTATCGGTCGGCACGATGCCGTCGGATGCGTTCGCTCGAAGATGGGCCGCAGGGCCGATCCGGTTGGCGCATCCGGCGGCGCGAGTTTCGGCGCGCCGCCTCCGCATGGGCCTAGCGCATCGATCGGGAGATCGGACGCGCTAGTCTCTCGTTCTTCATCGACCTCCTCAGACGGACCGATGGCCCCCCGTGAAGACGAAGCGTGAAGCTTGTATTCGCCGTCGTTTCAGGAGCAGGCACGGCCGCCGCTCAGAGCGATGCTTCAGCGCGTCCGGCGCGGCGCCTGACCCGCCGACCACCGCGAACCGACCGCGCCCTCGCGCAGGGCCGCACGAGCGGGGCTCGTCTTGGCACCGGCATTCTCGCTCAGCATCGGCGCGCCCAGGATCTGGCCCGTGCCTTTCCGCTGCGAGTGGAGCGAACGCGGGTCGTGATAGGGGTCATCGACGTAGCTGCTCATGAAGGCGCCGCCAGCCTGCTGACGGCTGCCACTCCCGCCATCCGCCGCCTGAGTGGCAACAGGAGCAATCAGAGCCGCCGCCAGGAAACCAATCGTCATAATCCGGTTCATATCGACCTTCCTCTCGTAATCCCTCAACCGCGAACTTTTTTTGTCTTCCTTGTTCGTCGCAGAATAAGAGTAGTCCCGAAAAATGTACTTTTAAAGTGCGTTTTGTCACTAGTATATACTTCAGATTTAATCCGGGCGCCTATTCCGATTTGTGCGACACAGCACCTGACATCGGCAATTCGCATGACAGTGAGGGATGAAAATCGATGTCGTCGAGATGGCGACGGTCTGCGCGCCTTCGGCAGCCTTCATTCGGTGTCGGCTTGGAAGGAGCGCCCTGCTCCTGCGCACCGTATCGGGGGACGGGCCCGGCGCCGTGTCGCCCCCACGCGGAGCGGGGGCATCCGGATTCGGAAGATTTGATTTGAGCGATGAAGCTTTGATCTCGACGAGGCTTCAACCCAGGCAATTCAGCCGGTCCTGCCCTCTTCAATAGGGTCGCTGCGCCGGAATGCTTCGGGCGGACGTAATATCAGCCGTCGCAGCAAGCGCAGGCGCGCGGTCCCGGTTGCTTGACGGGCAGAAACAGAGCCGCGGGCCGTCCCGGTCAGCCCGCGCTCAGCTCCAGCAGGGCCGCGATCAGCGGCTGCGCCGTGTCCATCACGCTGCGATCCCGCGTTGTCAGGGTGAGGTCGGGGGAGTTCGGGATCTCGTAGGGAGCTGAGATGCCGGTGAAGTTGGGAATCTTGCCGGCCCGCGCGCGATCATACAGGCCCTTCGGGTCGCGGGCTTCACAGATCGCCAGAGGCGTGTCGATGAAGACTTCGAGGAAGGGGATGTCTCCGGCAATCGCCCGGGCTGTCTGACGTTCGGCGCGGAAGGGTGAGATCAGGGAGACGATCACCACGAGCCCAGCCTCCGCCATCAGCCGGGCGGCCTCGGCGGTACGGCGGATGTTCTCGATCCGCTCCTCCGCCGTGAAGCCGAGATCGCGGTTCAGCCCGTGACGCAGATTATCGCCGTCGAGCACCATGCTGCTGCGGCCGGCCTCCGTCAGGGCGCGATCGACCGCATTGGCAACGCTCGATTTTCCAGCTCCTGAGAGGCCGGTCAGCCACGCAATCGCCGGCCGTTGCCTCATCCGCGCCCAGCGGCACTCGCGGGGCTGCAGCGTCTGCCATGTCAGGTTTCGTGTGCCCAATCCATCATTCCTCAGGCGTAACGGTTCCGGTGCCGCATTGCCGCTGCTTGGGCGGTGTACTTCAGGCCAAGGTGCGACAAAGAGGATCACATGCTGCAGATTTCAACCGAATGTAAAGAATAAATCTTTTGTGTCTTAGATGATAAGCGATCATTTCCTAAGCGTAATACCATGAATTCTGGCGAATAGATGGTGAGATATTATGCTTATTGTTGCGCTTGTGTTTCGCGATCTATCGTAGAAGGTGAATCGACGGATTCGATGCTTCACGGTCGAATTTGACGTGCCGCGCACATATCTTCCAGTGTCAGTCGTGGATGTGAGTGATCGCGATAGATTTTTGAAAATACCGTCCGGCCCAAATCGCGCTGCGTACCGATATGTAATTCATATATATAAATATATCCTTGCAATAAATAATAGCAAATATCGCAATTAATTTGAAGGTGATACGTTGCTGATCGATGACGAATTCTGCCGCTTCCAGATGGGGGGCAGGATCGATCGACAAGCCTCGCAGTCATGCTTGGGCATTCGGAAATAGCCTTTGCAGCATCGAAAATGCGTTTCGAATTTTGTGCATTGCGAAGCGCGCATTCCCCTCCGATTTTCGCTCCTCATTGCTTGAACAGGAGGAAACAGCACGGCCGCCGCCATCGTCTTCCTCTCTGCCGCTCGACCCATGCCAGCCTCTCCGGCTGAAGCCCCTGGCCTACCCTCCCGAAGAAGGCTGCCCGCGCCTTCGCTGGTGCAGAAGGCGATGGAGCGCCTGATCCGCGGCCGCATCCTGATGTTCGATCACGGCCGCCTCGTCGAGGACAAGCCGCATGGCGCGCTGATGGGGTGCCTGGGCAGTGCCTGCCGAGCGCTGTTCGAGCGGCAATCCGTGCTGGTGGAGAGCGCGTGAACGGCCTCTACGCAAGGATACGGCAACGGACGCGGACGGCAAGAGGGTCGGGCGGTGTCAGGCCGGTGCCCCGTAGATCGCGGTGGCGCGGCCCTCGAAGGCGTCGGTGAATTTGCGGAAGGCACGGTCGAACATCGAGCCCATCAGCAGGCCGAGGGTGCGGCTCTTGAACTCGTAGGTGATGAAGAAGTCGACCTCGCAACCGCCATCCGCCGCCTCGCGGAAGGACCAGCGGTTCTCCAGATGCCGGAACGGGCCGTCGATATACTCGGCGGTGATCTTGCGGTTGTCGCGGTCGAGGGTCACGCGGGTGGTGAAGCGCTCGCGGATCGCCTTGTAGCCGACGCCCATCTCGGCGACCCGGATCTTCGTGCCGTTCGGCCCCTCGACATCGCGCAGCACGCGCAGCGACTCGCAGAGCGGCAGGAACTCGGGATACCGCTCGATGTCGGCGACGAGGTCGTACATCTGCGTCGCCGTGTGGCGCACTTTCCTCGTGATGCGGAAGGATGGCATGCGGACTCAGGCGTTGGCGGCGGCGAGCGAGGTGGGCCCGAGCTTGGCGAGCCGCGCGGCCTTGAGGCGGGCGAAATCCTCGCCGGCATGGTGCGACGAGCGGGTCAGCGGCGTCGCCGAAACCAGCAGGAAACCCTTGGCATAGGCTGTCGTCTCGTAGGCCTTGAACTCGTCCGGCGGCACGAAGCGCACGACCTCATGATGCTTGCGGGTCGGTTGCAGATATTGGCCGATGGTCAGGAAGTCGACCTCCGCCGAGCGCAGGTCGTCCATGAGCTGCACGACCTCGTTCCGCTCCTCGCCCAGCCCGACCATGATGCCGGACTTGGTGAAGATCGTCGGATCGAGCTCCTTGACCCGCTGCAGCAGGCGCACGGAGTGGAAGTAGCGCGCCCCTGGCCGAACCGTCACGTACTTGCCCGGCACGGTCTCGAGGTTGTGGTTGAACACGTCGGGCTTGGCCGCCACCACGATTTCGAGGGCGCCGGGCTTGCGCAGGAAATCGGGCGTCAGGATCTCGACGGTGGTGCCGGGGCTCGCCCGGCGGATCGCGGCGATGGTGCGCGAGAAATGCTCGGCGCCACCGTCCTTGAGGTCATCGCGGTCCACCGAGGTCACGACGACGTGATGCAGGCCGAGCTTGGCCACCGCGTCGGCCACCTTCTCCGGCTCGGCGGCATCGAGGCCCTCCGGCAGCCCGGTGCGCACGTTGCAGAACGAGCAGGCGCGGGTGCAGGTGTCCCCCATGATCATGAAGGTGGCGTGGCGCTTCTCCCAGCACTCGCCGATATTCGGGCAGCCCGCCTCTTCGCAGACGGTGACCAGCTTGTTGGCGCGGACGATGTCCTTCGTCTCCGCCCACAGCTTCGAGCCCGGCGCCTTCACCCGGATCCAGTCCGGCTTGCGCTGGATCGCCGTGTCCGGCCGATGCGCCTTTTCCGGATGGCGCGGGCGCGCGGGCGCAGCCTGCTTCGGCCGGGTGTCGTTGTTCAGGAGATCGAGGACGACGGCCATGAGACTGCGCAGTTCGACACCAGGAAAGCCGGAGGGGAGGCCCGGCCCGTCCCTGACTTAAGGCCTTGGGCCGTCTGCGCATAGGCCGGGGGCGACAACCCGCCCCGGCCGTAACCCGCTCCGCTCAGATCAGCGCTGGTCGCGGCCGGGAGCCGAGGCGTAGCGGGCCGGGCCGGGGATCCGCAGATCCGGTGCGGTCGGCGCCGTGTATTCGGCCGTCAGCGTCGGCTGGACGCGGCCGGTGAGCGGCAGGCCGATCATCCCGGAATTGGCGGCGGCGACCTGAAGCGGCATCAGCCGGCCGGAGGCCGTCTGCACTACCGCACGCGGCTGCACCGCCGGCAGATACCCTTCGCGGTCGCTCTTCTCGTAGAACACGTTGCCGCCCGCAGCGGCGACGTAGTGCATGTTCTTGTAGGGGAAGCTGTAGCCGGCGGTGTGGAAGTGCAGGGCCGGGCCGACCCCCTCATGGCGTTGGCCCGACAGCAACGCGTCGGCGACCTTTTCGAGCCGCGGCCGGTCCTGCTCCCGCACCGGCTTGGTCAGCACGCCATTGGCGAACTGCCGCTTCTGGCCGACGACCTCGCAGATCCGGCCGGGATAGGCGGGCGCATCGAGGCGGTTCATCACCACCGTGCCGACGGCGAGAAGGCCCTCTTCGTCGCTGCGGTTCGACTCGAAATACATCGCCCGGGCGAGGCATTCCTTGTCTGCGGCGGTCGGCGCCTGCACGACTTTGGCGCTCGGCGCGATCGAGCCGGTGGTCAGCTCCGTTTGAGGCCGGAACAATCCGCATCCGCCGAGGCCCGAACCGGTCAGTGCCAGTCCGAAGAGGCAGAAAAGGCGAAAAGTCCGGTCGGCTCGCATGCAGGCTCCTGAAGGCTGACGACGCTGGATGGCCAAGCTGGACCATTCGAACCACAGGAGCAAAGGAACTGTTAAGCCTCGGCTTCGAATCCGGGGCGGTGTGTCTTTTCGCACACGGAGCCCGCAAGCCGTTTCGCGACGACGGCGTTGAACGGAAGAAGAGCTTAGGCGTTGCCCACGCTGGGACCTTGCGAGCGGAGTGCCAGCGCATGTCGGATCAGTCTCTTGCGAAGCCGAGCGAGGAGCCGTCCGACGCCTTCGACGAGCGCATGCGCACGGAGGCCGCCGCGGCTGGCCGCGCCGCGCTGGAGACGGCTCTGCTCCGGTTCACCCACGAGCAGCGCGACGCGTTCTGGAACGCCATCGGCCTCTACTACTCGTCGCGCCGCCATCCCGGCGCCGAGGAGAATGCCGCTCAGGCCGTTGCCGCTCCGGTCGCCTGATCCGCCTGTTCGAGACGAGGATGCCGATGCGGACGTCTTCCAAGCTGGGCCTCGCCGCCCTCGCCGTCGTGCTGGTGGGAGGCGCCGCCTTCCTGCGCTTCGTCATCTATCCCGAATCCGCCGCGCTCGACATCGCGCAGAGCAGCGGCGCGAACCCAACCTTGCCGCCGCCGAATCCGACGCTGATGCCGACCGTCAACATCGCCCGCGTGGCGCGCTGGCCGGCGGGAGCGATGCCCCGGGCGGCGGAGGGACTGACGGTCACCGCCTTCGCCACCGGCCTCGACCACCCGCGCTGGCCCGTCGTCCTGCCGAACGGCGACGTTCTGGTCGCCGAGAGCCAGGCGCCGAAATCCGGTGACACCTCGACCGGCGTCACCGACTGGGTCGCCGACAAGGTGAAGGGCCTCGCCGGGGCCGGCGGCGAGAGCGCCAATCGCATCGTGCTCCTGCGCGACAGGGACAACGACGGCGTGGCGGAAGAGCGCCACGTTTTCCTGAAGGGGCTCACCTCCCCCTTCGGCATGGCGCTGGTCGGCTCCGACCTCTACGTAGCCAATGCCGATGCGCTGGTGCGCGTGCCCTACACGGAGGGACAGACCGAGATCACGGCGCGCCCGGAGAAGGTCGTGGATCTTCCCGCCGGCATCAACCACCACTGGACCAAGAACGTCATCGCCAGCCGGGACGGCCGCAAGCTGTTCATCACGGTCGGCTCGAACAGCAATGTCGGCGAGAACGGCCTCGACATCGAGAAGGGTCGTGCCGCCATCTGGGAATACGACATCGCCGGCAAGACGATGCGGGAATTCGCCACCGGCCTGCGCAACCCCAATGGCCTCGCCTTCGAACCGGTGAGCGGCGCTCTCTGGACGGCGGTGAACGAGCGCGACGAGATCGGCAGCGATCTCGTGCCGGATTACATCACCAGCGTGAAGGACGGCGCGTTCTACGGCTGGCCATGGAGTTATTGGGGCCAGCATGTCGACGAGCGGGTGAAGCCGCCGCAGCCGCAGAAGGTGGCGACAGCCATCGCGCCCGATTACGCGGTCGGCACCCACACCGCCTCCCTCGGCATCGCCTTCTCGATGGCGTCGAGCCTGCCCGAAGCCTGGAAGAGCGGCCTGTTCGTCGCCCAGCACGGCTCGTGGAACCGCCGGCCGAAGAGCGGCTACAAGGTGATCTACGTTCCCTTCGCCGAAGGAAAGCCCGCAGCCGCTCCGCGCGATGCCCTCACCGGCTTCCTCAACCAAGAGGAGAAGGCGCAGGGACGGCCGGTCGGCCTCGCCATCGACAAGGGCGGCGCGCTGCTGGTCACCGACGATGTCGGCAACGCGGTCTGGCGGGTGAGCGGCGGCACGGCATCGCACTGAGGCTCTCCCATGAAACGCCCGCCGCGCCGTCGCGGCCGGGCGTCTCGTGAGGCGTCCTGACCGTCAGTACAGATCGCCGTAGCCGACGCCGGGCCCGTACTCGCCGTCGAAGGCATCGCGATACCGGCGCCGCGGCGGGGCGTCGTAGAAGTCCCGCTCCTCCCAGTCCCGGCCCCGCGAGCGCACGGCGACGACGCCCTCGCCGGCCTCTCCGCTGCCCTCGATCACCACCCGCGTCCTCGCCATGGTCTGTTGCTTCACCAGAGCGAACAGCGTCGCGGCATTGCGTTGCGAGAGGCGGACGCAGCCATGCGAGGCGGCGCGGCCGAGGCGGCGGGTCTGGGTGGTGCCGTGGATCGCGTGGCCGACCTGCGTGAAGAAGATCGCATGCGGCATCGGCGCGTTGTCCCATTCCCGGGAGAAGTGGGTCTTTTCCATGCGGAACGGGCGATAGCTGCCGTTCGGGGTGTCGTGGCCGGCGATCCCGGTGGAGACCGGCCACGTGTACCGGATCTCTCCATCGACAAGGACGCTCATGCGCTGAGCGTCCTTGTCGACGGCGACGAGCAGATCGGCCCGCGCCGGCAGCGATGCGGCTGTCAGGGCGAAAGCCGTAACGAGGGCGGACAGGAACAGGCGCATGGGGCACTCTTGGCTTCGGCGAAGAGGAAGATGCTCCTGCTCCGCCGCGCTTCAAGCACCGTTGACGACGCAGGCGGCGCTCATTCTTGCGGTGCGAGGCTACGGACGTAGCCGCGCGAGATGAGGCGGCTGTTCTCGCGGGCCCGGCGCTCTGCCTCCATCAGGTCCGACAGCGCGTCGGTGATGGCGCAGCGCAGGGCTATCCCGGCATCGCCCTGCGTGCTGGTGAGATAGGCCTGGGCGATATCCTCCACCGGGCAGGAAGCCGGGTTCTCCCGAAGCGTGCTCGGGGGAGGTGCTGCAGCGGGTGAAGCAGGGGGCGGGAACGCGCCTCGGCTCCGCTCGACCGGCTGGGACGAGGCTTGAGGCTTGCGCATGGTCTCTCTCCGACTCGGTGTGAGAACGAAGATAGAACATACCGAAATGGTTAACGAGATCTTACCCGGTTCGGTCGAGCCTGTGGACATCCGGCTGGAGAGGCGGCCATGGCGGGATCGGCGCAGGCCCGAGCCGGCGAGCGGGCCGGATTTCGGAACGTCGGCGAGTCGCCCCGGTTGCCCGGACATGCACCTCGCCCGACAACGGAGGAATGATCCCATGGCCGGCGACAAGACCCACGACCTCAAGATCCGCACCATCGAGCACAAGGAAGGGCCGAACGTGCCGGCGGGCGGTGGGGGCAAGCGCCGGTCCGAACCCCCGCGCGAGCCCCGCAGCACCTCGCAGCGGGAGAACCGCGACCACAACAAGCACAATCATGGCGGCCAAGCGGGACACGGGCCGCAGAAGCATCGTCCGGCCGAAGGGAAGCAATGAGAAGCCGTGACAGGGCGGGCTTCGCGTCAGCGTCCCGAGGTCCATCACCGCAGCGCATGAGATAAGGCCACCCGCTTGCAGGGGCTGCGCAGCGTGTAGAATGGCGGCGACACGCCCCTCCCCGCCGGCCGACGATACTCACGCGATGCTCGTTCACGAAGGTCACGCCCGCAGCCTGCGCATCGACCGGCGCCTCGCATGGTCCTTCGCGAGCATCGCCGGAGCCCTGAACGCCGCCGGCTTCTGCGCCTTCGGCAGCTTCTCGTCGAACATGACCGGCAACGTCTCGGCGCTGGCCGACCATCTCGGCCTCGGCGAGTTGGCTCTCGCCGTCCAGGCCCTGGCACTGGTGGCCACCTTCATGGCCGGGGCTCTGTGCGCGACCCTGCTCATCAGTGCCGGGCGCCACCGTCGCCTGCGCGGTATCTATGCCTACAGCGTGCTCGCGGAGGCGGTGCTGCTCGTCGGGCTCGGGCTCCTTGGCGCTTGGCTGCCGCCGGCGGCGCATGGAGCGATCCTCGTTCTGGGGCTGAGCTTCCTACTCGGCCTCCAGAACGCGACCGTGACGCAGATCACCGATGCCCGCGTGCGGACCACCCATGTGACCGGCATGGTGACCGATCTCGGCATCGGCCTTGCCCATTTGCTGGCACGGCGCGGGGGCGTCCATCCGGGGCCGGATGCGGGCAAGATGCAGCTCTATGGCGTGACGGTCGCCGCCTTCCTCGCCGGAGGCGTGATTGGCGTGGTGTCGTGGCGTCTGCTCGGCAACACCCTGCTGTTCGTCGCCGCGGGCCTGCTGGCGCTGATGGCCCTGCCCGGCATCAGTTCGGCCCGCCGGCTTACGGCCCCGTAGGGCGGTTACGCCGTTCGGGCCGGATCAGGCAACGATCCCGATCTGCATTCGTTGGCGACAGGGAGGGGGCGACAGAACCTCCCTCCCCGCCTCGAAACTGCCACGGGAGAGATCATGTCCGTATCGCGACGCCGCGAAGAGCGGCTGCTGGATGCCGGCGAGACCGAACTGGTGAAGCGGTCGCACCATCCCGAACTGGAGCGGGAGGACGCCCGGGCCCTGCCGGAGCTGATCCGCCTGCTGCGGGAGCGCCGGGACCGGGCCCGAGACGTGTCCCGCCGTCAACGTCGGGAGGTGCGCGGCAAGGCCGCCCCTTCCGGATCGAGCCCGGCCACCGACAACAGCGGCACCCGTGAGAAGGCAGCCCTGCTCGCCGCTGCCGTCAAGCGCGTCAGCAAGGAGCACGAACGCCGCCGGTCCGCCGATGCCCGCGGCCGGACGGTCTCCGGCGCCCGGCGCGCCCTTGCCCTGAAACGCGCCGCAGGCGATCCCGCCGCCAACCGCCCGGCCTCCCGCACAGCCCACGAGGGCATGAATCCGGTCCCCAACGAACGGAACCCGCCATCCGGCGCAGTCCATCAGGAGGGTCAGGAGATCGCGATGCGGCGCGGCGGCGGTCCCCGCTGATCGCAGGCCCGATCAGGCCCGATGCCGGGGCTCAGCCGCGAACTACGCGAAGGACGGTCGGCCGCCGACCGCCCTTCGTCCCTGCCCTCACGCCCGTTCCGGCTTCGAAACTCGCACCGTCTACTCGGTTTCCTCACGGAAGATGAGGTAGCTCAGAGGCCCGGCACAGATGAAGAGCAACAGCAGCGTGACGTAGAGATGCACGCGTAGAGAGGCGAGCGAGAAGTAGACGACGCAGAGCCCGACGATAAGCAGAAGAATTCGTAGGATCATAAAAGGCGGGCCTCGCGTCCAGGGCGAATGACCGCCGACATATACGACGTCGAGCTAACGGAAATGCAACCGCAGCACATCATTCCCCGGTGACGCTACCACCAGAGTGAAATCTTTTTCCCGTGTTGGGACCAACGCCGGTGACGCTTCGCCGCCGCGAGGCGCAGATGCCGCCACGGGCCGACAATCCCCGCAGGGCGTCGACACACGTCGTGCGCGGGATCGGGGCTCGCAGCCAAGTCCCGCGCACGTTGAGACGCTTTACCTCAGCGAGAGAAGTCCACCTTCGCCTACGTGTGGATCACGCGGCCATAGGCGTCGAGCACGCTCTCATGCATCATCTCGGAGAGCGTCGGATGCGGGAAGACCGTGTGCATCAGCTCTTCCTCGGTCGTCTCCAGGTTCATGGCGACGACATAGCCTTGGATCAGCTCCGTCACCTCGGCGCCGATCATGTGAGCCCCGAGCAGCTGGCCGGTCTTGGCGTCGAAGATCGTCTTGATGAGGCCGTCCGGCTCGCCCAGGGCAATTGCCTTGCCGTTGCCCGCGAAGGGGAAGCGGCCGACCTTGATCGAGAAGCCGAGATCCTTTGCCTTCGCCTCGGTCAGGCCGACGCTGGCGATCTGCGGGTGGCAATAGGTGCAGCCGGGAATCTTGCCCTTGTCCATCGGATGGGTGTGCAGCCCCTTGATGGTCTCGATGCAGATCACGCCCTCATGCTCGGCCTTGTGGGCGAGCATCGGCGGGCCGGCCACGTCGCCGATGGCGTAGAGGCCGGGCACGTTGGTGCGGCCGAGCCCGTCATTGACGACGACGCCGCGCTCGATCTTCACCCCGAGCTTCTCGAGGCCCAGATTTTCGATGTTGCCGACGACGCCGACCGCCGAGATCAGCTTCTCGGCGGTGAGCGTCTGCGTCTTGCCCTTGTCGTCCTCCACCGTGGCGGTGACGGAATCGGCGCCCTTCTCGACCTTCGTCACCTTGGCGCCGGTGAGGATCTTGATGCCTTGCTTCTCGAAGCGCTTGCGGGCGAGGCCGGCGATCTCCGCATCCTCTACGGGGAGGATCTGCGGCAGCAGCTCGATCACCGTCACCTCGGCGCCCATGGTGCGGTAGAACGAGGCGAACTCGATGCCGATGGCGCCCGAGCCCATCACCAACAGGCTTTTGGGCATCGTCTCCGGGACCATGGCGTCGTAATAGGTCCAGATCAGCTTCTTGTCGGGCTCGATACCGGGCAGCACCCGCGGCCGGGCGCCGGTGGCGACGACGATGTGCTTGGCCTGATAGGTGCCCGCGCCCTTGGCGCCCTTCGGCGCCTCGGCCCGCTTGGTCTCCTTGACCGTCACTTTGCCGGGTTCGTTGCCCTTGGCCGCCGCATCGATCGTGGCCTCGCCCCAGATCACGTCGACCTTGTTCTTCTTGAGCAGCATGCCGACGCCGCCGTTGAGCCGGCCCGAGACGCCCCGGGAGCGCTTGACGATGGCTGCCGCATCGAAGCTGACCTCCTTGGCGGAGAGCCCGTAATCGGCGGCGTGCTGCATGTAGTGGTAGATCTCGGCGGAGCGCAGCAGCGCCTTGGTCGGGATGCAGCCCCAGTTGAGGCAGATGCCGCCAAGATGCTCGCGGTCGACCACCGCCGTCTTGAACCCGAGCTGCGCCGCGCGGATCGCGGTGACGTAGCCGCCAGGTCCGGCGCCGATGATGAGGACGTCGTAGGTTTCGGACATGACCGTTTAGCTCCGGATGCGAGCGCGCAGGGCGGCAAGGGAGAATTTTTCTTTCGAGAGGACGAAAGGTACTTCGAACCTTGTCTTCATCCGCAGAAAATCGCCACGCTTGGTCTCAGCGATATGCTTGCGATAGGCTTGGAACGGTTGACATTCCCAGCCATCGCCCGTGTGGCCTGTGGCCGGATTGTAAGTCCCGGCGCCATATCGGAAACAGACTTGCGAGTTCTCAAACCTGCGCAGAAGTTTGCCGTTTACAAAATATTCGACGAAAGCTTGCCTGGGCTTCCATTGACCCCGTAGAATCGTGGAATTTCCAGGATACCAGAGATGGACGGACCCATCTGCTCCCGCGTACTCTATCTGAGTTCCATGAAATCCAGAATACGTCGAGTAGGTTGCATCTGAGAGTGCTCGGCGGATGTCACTGACCCTGACGTCTTTCCTTTGTGCAGCGTAAGCCCGAAGCGCTGCTTCATCGACCAGCGACAAATCGGCTTCCGACCGCAAAATATCCGGGTTTCCCGATTCGATATGGCGAAAGACCGGTTTGCCATCGACAAACATTGGAAAGTCTGGGACCGGCTCGGCTCGCGCAGGTCTGATGCCGTTTGCGGCAGTGAGCGCGAGCAGAGCACCGATGGCAGAGATGATCCAGGCTTGCACGGAAGTGGGCCTCAGACCAGCATGCCCATCGGGTTCTCGATCAGCCCCTTGAAGGCCGCGATCAGCTCGGCGCCGAGGGCGCCGTCGAGGACGCGGTGATCGCAGGAGAGGGTGCAGGTCATCACCTGCGCCACCGCCGGCTGCCCGTCCCGGACGACGATCCGCTTCTCGCCGGCGCCGACCGCGAGGATGGTCGATTGCGGCGGGTTGATCACGGCGGTGAAGTGCTTGATGCCGAACATGCCGAGATTCGACACCGAGGTGACGCCGCCCTGGTACTCTTCCGGCTTCAGCTTCTTGGCCCGCGCCCGGCTGGCGAAGTCCTTCATCTCGTTGGAGATGGTGGAGAGCGTCTTCTCGTCGGCCCGGCGGATGACGGGCGTGAACAGGCCGCCGTCGATGGCCACCGCCACACCGACCTCGACATGCTTGAAGCGCAGGATCCGATCCTCCGCCCAGACAGCGTTGGCCGCCGGGACGCGGGTCAGGGCGAGGCCCATCGCCTTGATGACGAAGTCGTTGACCGAGAGCTTGAACAGCGGCTTGCCGTCCTTGTCCTTGCCGGCGGCGGCATTCAGCGTCTCGCGCAGCTTCATCAGCGCATCGAGTTCGCAATCGACGGTGAGATAGAAGTGCGGGGCGACCTGCATCGCCTCGGTGAGGCGCTTGGCGATGGTCTTGCGCATGCCGTCGAGGGAGACCTCCTCGTAGGAGCCCTTCTCGTAGAAGCCCTTGACCTGTTCCAGGCTGAGGCCGGCCGGTGCGCCGCCCGCCGGAGCGGCCTTCGGCGCCGGGGCAGCGGCCGGCTTCTCTGCCGGAGCCGGCGCGGCGGCAGCCTTGTCCGCTCCCTTAGCCGTCCCCTTGCCCGTCCCGTTGGCCAGCGCATCCTGCACGTCGCGCTGGATCACCCGGCCATGCGGGCCCGAGCCCTTCACGGCGGAGAGATCGAGCCCCTCCTGCTTGGCGATGCGGCGGGCGAGCGGCGAGGCGAAGACGCGGCCTCCCGCTTCGGAGGCGGCGGCCGGCGCAGCCCCGTTCGGTTTGGCCCCTTCCGGCGCCTGATCGACCCGGGCGTAGGAGGCGTGGCTGCCATCCGGTGCGGCGTTCTGATCGGGCGTGCCCTTGGGCTCGACGGGGGCGGTCTTCGCCTCGCCGCCGGCCTTCTGCGCCTGGACGCTCGCCGGATCCTCGCCCTCTTCCGCGATCAACGCGATCAGCTCGTTGACCGGCACGTCCGCCGTGCCTTCGGCCACCAGGATCTTGGCCAGCACGCCCTCATCGACAGCCTCGACCTCCATGGTCGCCTTGTCGGTCTCGATCTCGGCGATCACGTCGCCGGACTTGATCGCGTCGCCCTCTTTTTTGAGCCACTTGGCGAGGTTGCCCTTCTCCATCGTCGGCGAAAGGGCGGGCATCAGGACGTTGATCGGCATCGTGTCGTTCCCGAGCGGCCTTCAAGAAGGGGTCAGTTGAGGACGTTGTTGGGGTCGAGGCTTTCGGCCTCCCACCCGGCGCGGATCCGCTCGAAGGCTTCCTCCTCCGAGGTGTCCGTCTCCAGGGCGTAGGCGCGGGCGGCCTGGCGCGCGAGATCGATCAGCAGGCGGCCCCAGGTCGCCGGATCGTCGAAGGCACGCCGGAGCGCGACGCTCACGGCCCCGTCGACGATGGAGGCGCGCACAATCTCGATCCCGCCCTGTTCCAGGGCGTCGGGCGGGATATCGAGTTCTTCGAATTCCTGAGACATTTACTTGTAGCAGACGCTCTTGGCGGCTTCGACGACTTCCGCCACGCTCGGCAGAGCCAGCTTCTCCAGGTTCGCGGCGTAGGGCATCGGCACGTCCTTGCCGGTCACCCGCAGCACCGGAGCGTCGAGATAGTCGAAGGCATCGACCATCAGGCGGGCGACGATCTCGGCGCCGACGCCCGATTGCGGGAAGCCTTCCTCGACGCAGACGCAGCGGCCGGTCTTCTTGACCGATTCCACCACCGTGGCGCTGTCCATCGGCCGGATCGTGCGCAGGTCGATCACCTCCGCCTCGATGCCCTGCTCGGACAGAATCTGGGCCGCCTTGAGGGCGTAGGTCATGCCGATGGAGAAGGAGACGAGTGTGACGTCCGTGCCGGGACGGTGGATGCGGGCCTTGCCGATCGGCAGCACCAGATCCTCGATCTGCGGCACCGGGAAGGACTGGCCGTAGAGGATCTCGTTCTCGAGGAAGATCACCGGGTTGGGATCGCGGATCGCCGCCTTGAGCAGGCCCTTGGCGTCGGAGGCCGTGTAGGGCGCGATCACCTTGAGGCCCGGTACGTTGGAGTACCACGCGGCGTAATCGTGGCTGTGCTGGGCGCCGACGCGGGCGGCGGCGCCGTTGGGGCCGCGGAACACGATCGGGCAGCCGAGCTGGCCGCCGGACATGTAGAGGGTCTTGGCCGCCGAGTTGATGATGTGGTCGATCGCCTGCATGGCGAAGTTGAAGGTCATGAACTCGACGATGGGCTTGAGGCCCATGAAGGCCGCGCCGACGCCGATACCGGCGAAGCCGTGCTCGGTGATCGGGGTATCGACCACGCGGCGGGCGCCGAATTCCTGAAGCAGTCCCTGCGTGATCTTGTAGGCGCCCTGATACTCGGCGACCTCCTCGCCCATCACGAAGACTTTGTCGTCCTTGCGCATTTCCTCGGCCATGGCATCGCGCAGGGCCTCGCGCACGGTCGTGGTCACCATCGGTGAATCGGCCGGGAATTCCTCCATCACCGGGGCTGGCGCCTTGTTGGTGATGACGGCCGGCGCCGCCGTCGCCTTCGGAGCATCCTCACCGCTCTTGGCGGTGGCGGACGGTTTTTCCGTCATGCCCTCGGCGTCCATGTCGGGCGTCGGGGCCGGGGCGCCGCCATCGGCGCCGTTGGGCTTGCCCTTGCCGCCGCTCGCGGCGGCGGCCGAGACGTCCTCGCCCTCTTCGGCGATGATGGCGATGGGCGTGTTGACGGCCACGTTCTCGGTGCCGTCCGGCACCAGGATCTTGGCCAGCACACCCTCGTCGATCGCCTCGACCTCCATGGTCGCCTTATCGGTCTCGATCTCGGCGAGCACGTCGCCGGCCTTGACCGCGTCGCCCTCCTTCTTGAGCCACTTGGCGAGCTTTCCCTCCTCCATGGTCGGAGAGAGGGCGGGCATCAGAATGTCGGTCGCCATTTGCGCTGCTCTATCGATCCGGGTGCGTCGACGGTCGGGCGCCTCAGGCGCGGGCTTCGAGAAGAATGTCGGTCCAAAGCTCCGACGGATCGGGCTCGGCGTCGTGGGTGGCGAAATCGGCGGATTCGTTGACGATCTCGCGGACCTTGGCATCGATGCCCTTTAGGTCGGCCTCCGGCACGCCATGCGCCTCGATCAGGCGCTTGCGCACCATCTCGATGGGGTCGTGCTCGTCGCGCATCTTCGAGACCTCGTCCTTCGACCGGTACTTGGCCGGGTCGGACATCGAGTGGCCGCGATAGCGGTAGGTCTGCATCTCGAGGATGTAGGGCCCCTCGCCCGAGCGGGCGTGCTGGATCGCGCGGGCTGCGGCCTCGCGCACCGTGCGCACATCCATGCCGTCGACCTGCTCACCGGGGATGCCGAAGGAGAGGCCGCGCTTGGAAAAGTCCGTCTGCGCCGAGGCGCGGGCCACCGAGGTGCCCATGGCGTAGCGGTTGTTCTCGACGATGTAGACCACCGGCAGCTTCCACAGGGCCGCCATGTTGAAGCTCTCGTAGACCTGGCCCTGGTTGGCCGCGCCGTCGCCCATATAGGTGAAGCTGACCTTGCCGTTCTTGAGGTAGGCGTCGGCGAAGGCGAGGCCGGTGCCGAGCGCGACTTGCGCGCCGACGATGCCGTGGCCGCCGAAGAACTGCTTCTCGCGGCTGAACATGTGCATCGAGCCGCCCTTGCCGCGGGAATAGCCGCCGCGGCGCCCGGTCAGCTCGGCCATCACGCCCTTGGCGTCCATACCGCAGGCCAGCATGTGGCCGTGGTCACGGTAGCCGGTGATGTTCTGGTCTCCGTCCTCGCCGGCCATCTGCACGCCGACGACGACCGCCTCCTGACCGATGTACAAGTGGCAGAAGCCGCCGATCAGGCCCATGCCGTAGAGCTGGCCTGCCTTCTCCTCGAAGCGGCGGATCAGCAGCATCTCGCGGTAGGCGTGGAGATCCTCGTCCCGGGTGAACTGAGGAATGTTCGGGGCAGGCCGGTGCTGCGGCGCATCCGTGTCCGTCGCAGGTTTCCCCGCCTCGCTGCCCGCACCCATCGGCGTCCTCCAGAAAGCTCGCTGTTACGCGGGGTTCTAGGACAGCGACTTACGGAAATCGAGGGGTGGACTGACAGCGGCCAAGTCCTGTCACCGCAACGCTTGTCGATTCGGTGACACAATTAAAACAGGGTTGTTCAAATGCTATTTTGAACAATTGAGCCGGCGCTAAAAAATCTATGGATCTATGATGACGATGTCGTTGGGATGAACACGGCCCAGCACCACGCGGGCCCGTTCTTCCAGAAGATCACGGTCGATCTGCTCGCTGCGCAGCAGGGAGACCCGGTGCTCCCAGGTCGTGCGCTCAGCCCTGGCGACGTTGAGTTCCTGGGTCAGACCGTAGGCCTCGATCTTGAGCGCCCGCTTGGCCTCCAGGCCACGATTGCCGCTCTCCGCCTGATGCACGAAGTAGCCGACGACGAGCGCGGACACCGTCCACAGGACGGCAGGAACGACGATGGCGCGGACGCGGCGGCGAATAACCATGGCGGGCACGAGGATCGCCCGATCAAGGTGAAGAAAGCGTTGCCGGGCGACGACGGAGCGCTGGGCCGGGAGCGCAAAAAGAGGGGCGCGGCGAGCCCATTCGGCTCGCCGCGCCCCTTGCCGCTCAGGCGCCGATCAACGGCCGGCGAGCTGACGAATCGCGCTGCGGCCGGCATAGAGCGCCTGGGCGCCCAGGCCTTCCTCGATGCGGATGAGCTGGTTGTACTTGGCCAGCCGGTCCGAGCGGGCGAGGGAGCCGGTCTTGATCTGCCCGCAATTGGTGGCGACGGCGAGGTCGGCGATGGTCGAATCCTCGGTCTCGCCGGAGCGGTGGGACATCACCGCGGTGTAGCCGGCGCGCTGGGCCATATCGACGGCCGCGAGCGTCTCGGTGAGCGAGCCGATCTGGTTGACCTTCACCAGGATCGAGTTGGCCGTGCCCGATTCGATGCCGCGGGCGAGCCGGTCGACATTGGTGACGAACAGGTCGTCGCCGACGAGCTGAACCCGGCTGCCGATGCGGTCGGTCAGAAGCTTCCAGCCCTCCCAATCGTCCTCGGCCATGCCGTCCTCGATGGAGAGGATCGGGTAATCCTGCGTCAGCTTGGCGAGGTACTCGACCTGTTGCTCGATGGAGCGGGTCTGGCCCTCGCCCTCGTAATGGTAGGCGCCGTCCTTGAAGAACTCGGTCGAGGCGCAGTCGAGCGCCAGCACCACGTCGCTGCCCGGCTTGAAGCCGGCGGCGTTGATCGACTCCATCACGAAATCGAGGGCAGCCTCCGCCGATGGCAGATTCGGGGCGAAGCCGCCCTCATCACCGACATTGGTGTTGTGGCCAGCCTTCTTCAGGGCGCTCTTGAGGGTGTGGAAGATCTCGGCGCCCATCCGCACCGCGTCCGAGAGCGAGGTGGCGCCGACCGGCATCACCATGAATTCCTGGAAGTCGATGGGGTTGTCGGCATGCGCCCCGCCGTTGACGATGTTCATCATCGGCACCGGCAGCACCCGGCCCTGCACGCCGCCGACATAGCGGTAGAGCGGCAGGCCGGAGGTCTCGGCGGCGGCCTTGGCCACGGCGAGAGAGACACCGAGGATGGCGTTGGCGCCGAGCCGCGATTTGTTCGGCGTTCCGTCGAGGGTGATCATCGCCTCATCGACGGCGACCTGATCCTCGGCATCCATGCCGCCGATGGCGTCGAGAATGTCGTTCTGGATCGCCTCGATGGCCTTGAGCACGCCCTTGCCGTTGTAGCGGCTCTTGTCGCCGTCGCGCAGCTCGACCGCCTCGTGGGCGCCGGTCGAGGCGCCGGAGGGGACCGCCGCGCGGCCGAAGGAGCCATCCTCCAAGAGGACATCGACCTCGACGGTGGGGTTGCCACGGCTGTCGAGGATCTCGCGGGCGGCGATATTGGTGATCGCGGTCATGGGCGCTCCTTGCGGTGCGTCGCGGCGGGGTCGTCTCTCAGGGAGCCTTCGAGGGCCGCGCGTCCTGCGACGCTCTCCGATGCCGGCTTATCTGCCAACCTTCGAAAGGGGGCAAGCTCCCGGCCTGCCTTCGACCCCACACCGATTTCACAAATTTTGCGATGCGCCGCTTTGGGCGGCCATCGGAGCGGCCCGCCCCCACAGTGATCCTGACATTCGCCGATGACAATAGGCGCCGGCGATCACAGGGCGTATAGGCCGGTCATGGATCCCATCGAACACCACGCCAGGCAGCTGGGCCGCCAGACGCCGCTCCCGACCTCTCCGGAAACCGCGCAGCTCGACCGAGTGCCGAACCCGCATGCCGACACCGACTATCTCGCCCGTTTTACCGCGCCGGAATTCACTTCCCTCTGCCCGGTGACCGGGCAGCCGGACTTCGCCACCCTCGTCATCGATTATGTGCCGGATCGCTGGCTGGTGGAGTCGAAATCGCTCAAGCTCTATCTCGGGGCCTTCCGCAACCACGGCGCCTTCCATGAGGATTGCACCGTGGGCATCGGCCGGCGCCTCGTGGAGGTTCTCGAGCCGCGCTGGTTGCGGATCGGCGGGTATTGGTATCCCCGCGGCGGCATTCCGATCGACGTGTTCTGGCAGACGGGCGAGCCGCTGAAATCGGTCTGGCTTCCGGACCAGGGTGTCGCTCCCTATCGCGGCCGGGGCTGAGCGGGCAGCCGGCCTCGACGATGGCAGGCCCAAACGAAAAGGGCGGCCGGAGCATCCTCCGGCCGCCCTGTTGCTGTTTCACGAGACTTTCGCCTCAGTAGCCGTAATCGTAGCCATAGGCCGGACGACCGTAATAGGAATCCCGGGCATAGGCGTCGCGGGCCGCACCGGCGGCAATCGCACCGGCGGCAAGGCCGGCGATGCCAAGGCCGACGGCCGCACCGGTGCTGATGCCCCGGCGGCGTCCACCGTAATAGGCCCGAGTGCCGTAGCCGCCATGATAATGACCGTAATGGTGGCCGTAGCCACGGCCATAGGGGCGTGCATCGGCGGAGGTGGCGGTCAGCGTGCCGACGGAGATCAGAGCGGCCGTCACGAGGGCGAGTTTACGCATAGCGTCCTTTCCAGTCGAGGAATATCTTGACAGGAAAACACCGAGCTTGGCTGAAAGTTCCCAGCATACGGGACTACTGGCAGCCCTTTATCCGTGTCTTCCCTCACCTCATCTGAAAACGGGGATAACCTGCGCTCGCTGAACCAGAGCTGAAGCCGAATCCGCCGAGGCTCGGTCAGGTCTTCGCGATACGGTCGAAGGCCATCAGCGTCTCGATCAGAGCCGGCAGGTCGGCCAAAGCCACCATGTTTGGCCCATCCGAGGGCGCGCGATCGGGATCGGGATGGGTCTCGATGAAAATGCCGGCCACTCCCACCGCGACGGCGGCGCGGGCAAGCACCGGGACGAATTCGCGCTGGCCGCCGGAGGTCGCGCCCTGCCCGCCCGGCTGCTGCACCGAGTGGGTCGCGTCGAACACGACCGGCGCGCCCTCGGTAACCCGGGCCATGATCGGCAGAGCCCTCATGTCGGAGACGAGGGTATTGTAGCCGAAGGAGGCCCCGCGTTCGGTGACGATGACGTTGGGATTGCCGGCCTCCGTCACCTTCGCCGCGACATGGGCCATGTCCCAGGGGGCGAGGAACTGCCCCTTCTTGACGTTGACCGCCCGGCCTGTCGCCGCCGCGGCGAGCAGCAGATCGGTCTGGCGGCACAGGAAGGCCGGAATCTGGAGAACATCGACGGCCTCGGCCGCCCGGGCGCATTGCTCCGCCTCGTGCACGTCCGTGAGCACCGGAAGCCCGAGGCTCTCGCGAATCTCGGCGAAGACCGGCAGAGCCTCGTCGAGCCCGACGCCGCGGGCCGTCCGGCCGGAGGTGCGGTTGGCCTTGTCGAAGGACGATTTGAACACGAGGCCGATGCCGAGCCCGGCCGCCATTTCCTTGAGGGCGGCGGCGACTTCGAGGGCGTGGTTGCGCCCTTCGAGCTGGCAAGGGCCGGCGATCAGCGCCAGCGGCAGATGGTTGGCGAAGGCGACGCCGCCGACGCGGACGACGGAACCGGAGGTCTGTGCAGTCTGGGACATGGCTCGGCTCTAACCCCTCGCCACCCGGTGGGAAAGGCCGTGACCGCGATGAGGCCGGTCCGGCGCGAGGCGACAGAGGCTGCCGCCGCCGATGCCGTCGGGCCGGTCACCGGGATCACAGCGCAGGACCGCGCCGTCGCTGCGACCGAGCTGCGGCTCACCGGTGAGCAGGCTGTCCTGGTGCAGGCGCAGGGCGAGGGCCTCCACGGCTTCGGGGGAGGCGCCGGTCAGCGTCTTCGCCGCGAGGCCGATCAGCACGAAGAAGGCGCGCGGCGGCTCGCGGCGATCCGAACGGAACAGAAGCCGGCGGGGCGGGGCGCAGTCGAGGCTCATCCGGTCGGCATCGACGGCACGGAACACCACCGTCGAGCCGCTGCGTCCGGCGAGGGCGACGCCCGTGCCCCTGATCAGCCGCACGGTGAACCTATCGCAGGAATCCGCCCCGGCGGGGACCGTGAGGACGAGGGATAGCAGGAGGCCGGCGAGGAGGGCGCGCAGGGTCATGCCGCCGCCATAGCACGGCCGCTTCTCTCACGCCGCCTCGCCGAGCATGGAGCGGCGCTGGCGGTCGAGTTCCTCGCTGTAGCGCTTGAGCGTGTGGCTCTCGGTGAGGAGCCCGATGACGCGCCGGCTCTCCGCACCGTCGAGCACGGCAAGCGCTTCGCTCTCCGCCTCGTCGAAGGCCTCGGCCGCCTGCTTCACGCTCATATCGGCCAGGAGGAAGGCCTCCGCATAGCGGACGACGTCTGTGAGTTCGGCAGGCCTCGCGCCCGATGCGGCAGCGCGGGCATGGGCGTCGGGCACGAGGATGATGCCGGCATAGCGGCCCTGACCGTCCACCGCGACCACGCGGGAGGGCGAGCCGAGGGGATGGGCGCGCAGGAACGTCGCCATCGGCGTATCGAGCGGCACAGGGCGGATGTCCTTGCGCATCATCCGTCCCACCGTCAGGCTTCGCATCCATCCGACATCGTGGGCACTGCGGATGCTCTCGCCGCGCAGATGGAACCGCCAGGTGGCGAAGGAATAGCCGAAGGTCTTCCGCACCGTCAGGGCAGAGGCGATCACCGAGGCGAGCACCAGGGCCGTCACCGGAAAGCTGCCGGTCATCTCCAGGGCGAGGAAGGTCATGGTGAGCGGACCGCCGACGATGGCGGCGGCGAAGGCGCTCATGCCGATGACGGCGTAGCCGACCGGTGCGAGGCTGAAGCCGTCGAAGCCGGGCCAGACCAGGGGCGCGAACCCGGCGAACAGGCGCCCGACCAGGGCACCGAGAAACAGCGAGGCGAAGAACAGGCCGCCGCGAAATCCCGATCCGATCGACACGGCCGAGGCCACGGCCTTGGCGACGATGAGACCGGCGAGCGCGAGGAGCCCCGTCGCCGTCTCGGGCGCGAGGTGGACGTGGAGCGCGCCGTGCCCGGCCGAGAGGATCTGCGGTGTCGTCGCCAGGGCGAGGCCGCCGACACAGAGCCCGCCGAGGACGGGACGAACCGGCGCGGGCAGGCGCGAGGCGCGAAAACCCCGCTCGACCAAGGTCACGCCGCGCATCAGCAGCACCGCGAAGCCGGCACAGGCAAGGCCGAGGACGAGGCAGGGCAGCGTGTCGCCCGCGCCCACCGGACCGTTCCGGGCGAGCGCCAGGGCGCCGACATCCACGAGAGCCGGCTGCGGCGCCAATGCCCGCGCGACCAAGCTGCCGCACAGGGCCGCGACCACGACGGGTGCGAGCGTCGCGATGGTGTAGGTGCCGATGATCAGTTCGAAGGCGTAGAACGCCCCCGTGAGCGGCGAACCGAAGGCGGCGGCGATGGCCGCGGCCGACCCGCAGCCGACAAGAGTGCGCAGGTCCGAGCGGCGCATCTGGAAGGCGATGCCGAGCCGGGAGGCGAGCCCCGCCGCGACCTGGGTATAGCCGGCCTCCAGCCCGACCGAGGCGCCGCACCCGTTCGAGACGACGTTCTGCGCCGCCACGTCGAGGGAGCCGCCCAGGGACATCCGTCCGCCATGCAGCGCGTTGGCCTCGATCGGATCGACCACGCTGCGCCGGCCCTTGCCGCGGCCCCGGGTCGAGACCAGGAGCATCAGGCCGAGGACGGCGCCGCCGAGCGCCGGGGCCAAGAAGGACAGGCCCGAGAGTCCCTCGGGCAGCGCCGTCAGGCTGCTCAACCGTTGACCGGAGGGGAGCCGGTAAAGCACCTCGCGGAGGATCTGCGTCGCTCCGCTCATCGCCGCCACGGCCAAGCCGCCGAGGCAGCCGGTGACGGCGGCGAGCAGCACGAGGGCCAGCTCGCTCGCCCGTACCCAGGCCCTGAGCCGCAGCGGCGCCTGGACCCAGGGGCCTGTGCCGGACGGGGATGACGAAAGTTTCATCGCACTCGCGGGGAAAAGGGACGAAATCTCAAGCCGTTCGGCTATCGGACCGCGCTCTATCACCCCAGGAAAGCCGGCGCGATCCACAGTCGCCTCATCAAGACGCTTGAAATGCCGAGAGGCTCGGGATATGCCCCCCTCACGTGCCGCCGTAGCTCAGTTGGTTAGAGCACTAGATTGTGGATCTAGGGGTCCCCCGTTCGAGCCGGGGCGGTGGTACCATCCCATTCAATGACATGCCGGAGTCCGGGCAATCGCTCGGGCTCCGGTTTCGTTTCGGGCTTCTGAAGCCTTGAAGGGGATCGGGTCGCGGAGCCGACGGACGGCGTCGCGGCAACCGTCGGATCCCCACAAATATCCTGGGACGATAGGCCGATGCGGCGCCCTCGGGAGCGTCCGAGCATCCTCCGCTGTTGCCCGCTGCAAGGTGCAACCGACCGCACGAGGGGGGATCTGCGTCGGATACGGCATGTCTCAGCAAGGAAATCGATGCCCAGGCCTGCGGGGCAGCATGCCGCGTCCGCCTGTTGCTCGATTCGGCCGGGTGGCCATTGCTGGCGATATTGCACAATAACAAATCATAATATTCCAATGCAAAAATCCTTCGCGAAAGGCGATACTACTTTCGGGAAGCACCTTTCTTTTTCAACGGCTGGTCGAAGCTCGTCCGTTATCCGATCAATGCCTTGCACAAACATAAATGCGGGGCACAAATGGCTGAGACTTTCGCGACTGATTTCACTGCTGGCGAAGCCGCTACCGGTGCAATTGCAGCAAACGGCTTTACTGGCTCGAGCCTCACCTCCCTCCTGACCACGGCAACTCTTACCGGCAATGTCACCAATCCCGGTGATCAGATTGCTGCAACGGTCACCGTCGCGGGCCTTCTGCCGGTGACGACCACGGCGACCTACGAAGGTTTCTCTGTCCCGGCCGGTGGTGGAGAGCCGACCTATTACTTCTCGCTGACGCCGGTGGGCCTGAACACGCCGGCCGCGATCGCGGTCACCAAGGGCGGCACCCTGCCGCTGCTCAATGTGCTTCAGCCGATCACCCGCGCTGAAGCGCCCGACAGCCCGAACATCGTCTGCTTCGTCACCGGCACGAAGATCCGCACCGAGCGTGGCGAAGTCGCGGTCGAGGATCTGCAGGTCGGCGACTTCGCCGTCACCGCCTCCGGCGCCCTGCGTCCCATCACCTGGATCGGCCACCGCGAGATCGTGGCGGAAGCCGGTTCGCTGCACGTCAACCAGCAGCCGGTGCGCGTCCGGGCCGGCGCCTTCGGTGGCGGCCTGCCGGTCAACGACCTCTTCCTCTCGCCCGGCCACCCGGTGCTGGTCGGCGCCGATGCCGACAACGAGGGCGGCGTGCTCGTGCCCGTGATGTGCCTGATCAACGGCACCACCATCACCCGCGAGCCGCGCGCTCACGTCACCTACTGGCACGTCGAGCTCGATGCCCACGACATCCTGCTGGCCGAAGGCCTGCCGGCGGAAAGCTACATCGACGGCGGCGACCGCGCCTTCTTCGCCGAAGCCTCGGATCATGCCCTGCACAACCCGGACTTCGTGGCCCCGGGCTGGAACGGCCGCTGCCGTCCGGTGGCGGTGGAGGGTTCGGTGGTCGAGGCCGAGCGCCTGCGCCTCGACGCGGTGTTCGCCGGCTCGCTCAGCGCTCCCTGCGCCTGGGAAGCTGCCGACACCCTCGAGTGGCTTGCCGCCTGAGGCCTTACGGCTGAAACGGCACCGGTCTCTTCCAAGAAGCCGGTGCCCCCTTCTCCATGACCGCGCACCGGATCGGAATACCTCCGATCCGGTGCGTTTCGTCGTGCGTGGTGCGCGCCGGCCTCGGCTCAGCGATCCGCCTTCTCACCCGCGACCGAGAGATCGATGTAGCGTTTCGTCGTCGGTCCGATCAGATCGCGCACCCGGCGTGCCATCGCCTCTTCTTCCTGAAGCGATTGCCGGAAGCCGGTGAGGTTTCCACCCTGCCCGGCCACGTCGCCGATCGTCAGCAGGGATTCGTAGGCCGCGATCTCGAAATTCTCGAAGGCATGGTTGGCGTAGGTGTTCTTCAAGATCTCGTCCTGCGCCGGGGTGTGACCCAGTGCCATCATGTTCCCGACGAAGCCGAGAAAGCCTTCCTTGAGCGTCGAAGGGCTGTCGCCGAGGGACTGAAGTGCCTCTTCCAGGCGTGTGCGCTGGCCGTGGGTCTCCTCGATATGGCGGCGCAGAGCCTCCTCCATCTCGGGATAGCGGGTGAGCCGCTCGACCTGGCGCTCCATGATCTGGAGGGCCTGCATTTCCAGGGCGTGCGTGTTCTTGAGGGCGGTGACGTAGATCTCGCGCGTATCGAGCGTCATCGTCGGCTTCTCCTGATGCGATCGCTGCCGGATGAGAAAGGGCCGCCCGGCGGTCGGCCGGACGGGCGAGGATGGATCAGCCGATCTGCTGGCTCTCGGCGCCGCTATCCGGCCGCGCCGGACCGAGGACCGGCTCCTGGCCCATGGGCTCGTTCTGGAAGACGTTGAAGGTGCCCTTGCCGTCGAGGGAGGGGCCGCTCGTCCAGCGTCCCTCCGGCGGCGGCGCACCGTCGCGGTTGGTCGCGAAGAAGCTGTAGTTGAACTTCTGGTTCTCTTCCGATTGCGGGAAGCTGTTCGGAATCGGCAGGGCACCTTCCACCCCGCCGAGTTCCTCCACCACCGCCAGCCATTGCTGCTGGTGCATCGTGTCGCGGGCGATGAGGAAACTCCACATGTCCTTCATGCCGGGATCGTTGGTCGCGTTGGAGAGGCGCACCGCCAGCGTCCGGCCGGTCGCCTCGGCAGCGACGTTGCAGTACATATCCGCGGCGATATTACCGCTGGCATAGATGTGATTCATGTCGAACGGCACGCCGTCCGAATTGCCGGGGAAGGCGGCCATTCCGCTGGAGAGCAGGTGCTTGTGCAGCATGCCCTCGGCGATATGGCGCGGATTCTCGCCGCCCATCACCGCGCCGACGATGGCGTCGGCGGCACCCGCTTCCTGAACCTTGGTCGGTGCGTTCTCCAGGTTCATCGCGACAGCCGTGGCGAGCATCTCGATATGGCCGATTTCTTCCGTCGCCGTATGGAGCAGCATGTCACGATACTTCGTATTCGGTGCGCGATTACCCCAGGCCTGAAAGAAGTATTGCATACAGACGCGGATCTCGCCCTCGACGCCGCCGATCGCCTGCTGCAGCATGCGGGCATAGACCGGATCCGGGCTATCGACGCGAACCGGGTACTGAAGACGCTTGTCGTGATAATACATTGGCTCGATTCCTCGGCTGCGCGAAGCACAAGCCATACGGCAACGCAGAGCCGGGTCTTTCGGCCGGGCTGTGCCTTCGCTTCGGTGCCTTGGAAATCGCCTTGCGCGTGGTTTGTTCAGAGGAAACTTGCCGTCAAGCTCATCCCATCATATGTTGTTCTGGTATAGCAATGTGCATAACTTAAATTATGATATGCAGTCGAGCTCCGCGCGGGATCCCTAGCCTTCGGATCCCTGTTCGGTGGCTGCAGTGTTCGGACGATGTTCCTTCGTCTCATACCCAATCCGGTCGATCCCTTCGGGATGGCGGATGTAGGCTTCGCTCAGACGCCGCGCGGGCTTCCTGATCCCGCCTCCGGTCTGATCGACCGGGGTCGGGATCAGGCAGCATTCCGCCCCAGGGCGACGACCAGCTCGCGGATGCGAGCGGAGGGCACCGGGCGGCTGAAGAGGTAGCCCTGGCCTTCTTCGCAGCCTTCGAGGCGGAGCTGTTCGAGCTGTGCCTCGGTCTCGATCCCTTCCGCCGTCGTGGTGATGCCGAGGCTGCGACCGAGCCCGATGACGGAACGCACAATCAACCGCGCATTGCCGGTCACTTCGAGATTGCGCACGAAGGATTGGTCGATCTTGATCTTGTCGAAGGGGAAGCTCTGCAGATAGCTCAGCGACGAGAAACCGGTGCCGAAATCGTCCATGGCCACCCGAACGCCGATGCGTTTCAGGGTATGGAGCGTCGCCAGCGTCGCCATGTTGTCGGTGAGAAGGACCGACTCGGTGATCTCCAGTTCGAGCCGGTTCGACGGCAGCCCGCTCGCGGCCAGGGCCGCTTTCACAGCCCGGACGACGGCGGCGTGCTTGAATTGCGCCGGCGAGACGTTGACCGCGACGCCGATGCCGCCGGGCCAAGTCGCGGCCTCGGCGCAGGCCCGATGCAGCACCCATTCGCCGATCTCGCCGATGAGGCCGGTCTCCTCCACGAGCGGGACGAACTCCGCCGGGGAGACATAACCGCGGACGGGATGCCGCCAGCGCAGCAGCGCCTCGCAGCAGGCGATGCGCGGCTGGTCCAGCTTGACGATGGGCTGGAAGACCAGCTCGAACTCCCCGTTCCGCACCGCCTGCTTGAGGTCGCTCTCCAGAGCCCGGCGCCTGCGCAGTTCGAGATCCATCTCCTCATCGAAGAAGCACCAGCCGCCGCGCCCGGCCGCCTTGGCGCGGTAGAGGGCGAGGTCGGCGCTCTTGAGCAGCTTCTCCGGGCTGGTTCCGTGCTCCGGCGCCAACGAGATGCCGATGCTGAGCCCGACCGTCACCGTGTGGCCGTCCAGCAGGAACGGGCTCTGGAAGGCGGCGATCAGGCGCTTGGCCAGGACGATCGCGTCGTCACGGATCTGCGGACCTGCCTGGACGATGGCGAATTCGTCGCCGCCCAACCGCGCGACGAGGTCGGTGTCCCGCAAGCAGCCCTGCAGCCGGTCCGCGACGCTGCGCAGCAGGCTGTCGCCGACGGGATGGCCGAGAGTGTCGTTGACCTCCTTGAAGCGGTCGAGGTCGAGGCAGAGCGTGGCGAAGCCGATGCCTTCGCCGAGAAGCGAGGACGCCTCTTCCAGCCGCTCGCCGAATACCATGCGGTTGGCCAGCCCCGTCAGCGCGTCGCGGCGCGCCATGGTGATGATGCGAGCCTCCGCCTCGTAACGCTGGGTCACGTCCTCGTAGGTGGCGATCCAGCCGCCCTCGGCGGTCGGCTGCTGCCTCAGGGAGACGATGCAATCTGTCCGGATCGGACAACACAGGGAACCGCTCGCGCCGCGCTGGAGCAGCGCCTGTTGCTCCATCAGCAGGTTGAAGGCACGGCCGTCCCCGGAGGCGGCCTCGACGAGGCCGGCGACCTCGCGCAGGCTCATGCCCGGCCGCAGGGCCGCCGCGTCGATGCCGAGCATATCGGCGAAGCGGCGATTGTAGACCAGCAATCCCCCCTCGGCATCGTAGAGGCAGAGGCCTTGCAGCATGTTGCTGAGCGCCGCATCGAGCTGGGAATTGCCGCGCTTGAGCCGATCCTCCTGGTCCTTGAGCAGGGACACGTCGCTGCAGACCGCGACGAAGCCGCCGTCGCGCGTCGGGCTGCGACTGATGCGCAACCAGCGTCCATCGGCGGAGCGGGTCTCGGCGGTGGCCACACCGTCGTTCGGCATGGCGAGCAGGGCATCGCCGACGGCCGAACCACAGGTTTCCGAAAGACGGTGACGGCCGGCTTCCGCCGCCGTGAACCCAAGCAAGGCCGCCGCGCGCTCGTTGGCGAGGACGATCCACCCCGAGGCATCGACGACGACGATCCCCTCCGTCGAGCCCTGCACCGCGTCGGCAAGCAACCCTTCCGCCGAGCGTCGCTGCGACACCTCCTCCTGCATCATCGCGGCGATGTTGTCGCGCATCACCGCCATGGAACGCAGCAGCACGCCGAACTCGTCGTCGCCCCCCTTCGGCACGGTCACATCCAGCTCGCCCGCGGCGATGCGGCTCGCGACCGTCGAGGCATCGGCCACCGGCTGCACGATCTGCCGTGACAGCAGCAGGGCGACGATGCCGGACAGCAGGATGGCGCCCAGGGTCGCGGCGATGCTGAGCCGCACGTCGCGGGCGACGATGGCGCGGGCGGTCTGGCGGTAGGAGAAGCCATCTCCGGCGGTGAAATTGATGAAGAGATCGATGTGCTGATCGGCCACCGCCGCATGCGCGTCGAGGGCTTGCCAGACATCCACGGTCTGGCGGTCGGGTCCGAACTCGCGACGGGCGGCGAGCCAGTGGGACACCGCATCCTTGGCGGCGGCCGCTTCCCGCGCGGCACGGTCGGACTGTGCGCGGTCGACCGCGATTTCGAGATCCTCCTCGAAGGACTGCGTCAGCTCCTCGATCCGCCCCTCCAGGTGGCGCCTTTCTTCCGCGTCGCCGGCGAGGCGGGCGCGGGCCACCGTGGCCTGGAGGGCCGCGAGGTCGGCGGCGGCGGCGCGAGCGTAGTTGATCGACATCAGAGAGCGATCGTAGGTTTTGTCGACCAGGGCACCGGTCGTCATGATGCCGAACGCAGCGTAACCGCCGAGCAATCCCGTGATCACGCTCAGCATCAGGAACGCCAGGAAGATGCGTCCACGGATGGTGTGCCCGCTGCGCAGAAACGCATCGACGGCGGCAGGCCACCGGAAACTTCCCGGAAAAGGTCGAAAAGAACGCATCAGGGAGCCATTTGCTTCGCGAGGCGAGCCTGACCGACAATCGTTAAGGTAATCTCCCCCGCTTACGAAGCCTGAAGCAATTCTGTCTTTTCGCGGTTCGGCGTTAATGCGAACGCAACCTGACGGAAGCTTAACTGACTTTACTGAGCGCGCGGGGGCGCCCTGTGGGGAAGCGGGGAAGGTTTGATGTCAGACGTGCGCTCGATGGGTGCGACCGCGCCGAGGCGGGCGGGCGCCGCTCTGCTCGTGATCGCCCTCTCCGCATCCGGGACAGCCCTTGCCGTCGCGAGCGATCCGGCCTCGCACCGGGTCACCCAGAAGGGCCGGGCCTTCGCGCCCGGAGCGATCACCATGCAGGCCGGTGAGGCGATCGAAATCGTGAACGATGACGGCGAACTCGTTCACCATGCCTATCTCGACAGCCCCGAATTCAGCTTCGACACCGGCGAGCAAGGGCCAGGCAGCAAGACCGTGGTATCCTTTCCGCGCCGCGGTCAATTCACCGTTCTGTGCGGCATCCACCCGAAGATGAAGCTATTCGTCTCCGTGAAGTAGTTCAAAATAGCTTACGTTACAGCTTGCGTTTACGAAATATTCATTCAACGCCTCCAAATTCGATGCGATCGAGGTTGGAATGGCTCGGATATACGTGGGGGCCATAGCGGCCTTCCTGGCGATCTCAGTGGGCAGTTGGGCGGTCGCGACGACCGGTGAGCCGGATCGTTCGGCCAAACTCGCCGAGTTTCGACGGCCGGACGCGATTCCGTTCCCTGAGGAGAATCCGTACCAGGCGGCGAAGGCCGAACTCGGCCGCGCCCTGTTCTTCGATCCCATCCTCTCCCGCGACGGCGAACGGACCTGTGCCACCTGTCACATCCCCGGCCAGAGCTGGACCGATGCCAATGCGCGGGCGCCCCGCAACGATGGCGGCGTGATGGAATTTCGCACGCCGACACTCCTGAACGCCGCCTGGACCGAGGGGACCTACGGCTGGGACGGCAAGTTCCGCAGCCTCGAAGTGGTCGCCCGCACGCCGCTGACCTCTCCGAGCAACATGAACCTGACGCCGGAGGAAATGGTCCGGCGGGTCTCCGCGGATTCGGCTTACGTCGCCGCGTTCGAGAAGGCATTTCCCGGAGGCGGGTCTCCCGTCACGCAGGAGCACATCGAGCAGGCCCTGGCTACGTTCCAGCGCCTGATCGTTTCGGGCCCGGCGCCGTTCGACCGATGGGTCGAGGGCGATGCCCGGGCGGTCGATGCGGCCGCCAAAAGGGGCTTCGACCTGTTTGTCGGCAAGGCCCATTGCTCCGCCTGCCATTCCGGCTGGACCTTCAGCGACGGCTCGTTCCACGACATTGGCGTCGCCCAGGGCAACGACATCGGCCGAGCCCGTTTCTTCCCGACATCGACGGCTCTGCGCTACGCCTTCAAAACGCCGACCCTGCGCAACGTTGCCGGCCGGGCGCCCTACATGCATGACGGCTCGCGGAAGACCCTGGACGAGGTGATCGACCTCTACGACCGTGGTGGCATCGACCGGCCGAGCCGCTCCCGCGACATCCGCCCGCTCGCCCTCAGCGCCGAGGAAAAGGCGGATCTGATCGCCTTCCTGAAGACCCTCGACGACGACCGCTCCGCCGACGCCGCTTCTCGGCCGTTCGGCCCGGAGCCGCCCGAACCCTGACGGCGTTTCCCGGTCAGTAGTTGATCGTCGCGCGCAAACCCAGAACCGTGGCATTGCGCAGCCGCCGGCCGCTCTCATCGGGAAGGCCGCCGCCGGGGCGCATGATGTATTGCAGATCGGGCTGAAGGGTCAGGCCCGGCACCAGTTCCGCCTGATAGGTCGCCTCGAACACCGTCTCGCTGCTGCGCAGGGGCCGGGGGCCCGAACCGAAGAGAAGCGACTCGCGGTCGAAGGCGCGGGCTTCCGGGCTGATGCGGGAATGGATCATGCCGAGGCCGAGCGTGTCGTTCGGCCGGCCGGGAAAGAGGCCCCGATAAGCGAGGCCCGTATCGACATAGAGGTCGATCAGGTTGCGGTCGCTCGGCACGGCGGAGAAGCGCAGGAAGGCCGAGGCGCCCTGGCTGGCCGTACCCGGCTCCCGATAGATCGTCTGGTCGAGGATGGCGTAGATCCCGGCATTGCCGCGAAAGCGGCGGGAGATGCCGCTGGCTTCCGGGTCTGCCAGCAGGCGTCCCTGCACGCTGTCGAGGCGCGGACTCTCGAAGCGGCCGAAATGATACCAGCCGCCCAGGGTCGCGGTGCCGGGCAGCCGCTCCGTGCCGGGAAGGGACGGATAGGCATAGGACACCTCGCCGAGCAGCAAAGCGGGGTCGTCGACTCGGAAATTCGTACCGGTGCGGTTGCGCCGCTGCGGATCGGTCATGTCGCCGAGAGCCGGTGTGCCCGCCGGGTCGCCGTTGAACAGGCCGCCCTGGAAGGAGAGTTCCGGGGTCGGCTCGTATTTCAGGCGGAGGGCGGGTGTTGCCAGGGGGTAGATCGGCCCGCCGCTCGGCATCACCACGGCGCCGACATTGGGCCAGCCGAAGCCGGCGTTCATGAACACCACCGCCGACTGGGCGATGGCGAATTCCGTATCGGCCGAAATCTGCCCGACCTTCACGGAAAACCTGTCGTCGAACAGGCGCTGCTCGATCCACAGCTCGAACAATCGGGTCGCGGGCAACGCCTCGATGCCGGTCACCGTGGTGAGGTTGTTGACGTAGCGCGCCGACAGGCCGTGGCCGTGGATCTGGAAGAAGTCGGTGTGGAAGCGCGCCCCGCGCCAGCCGGCGAGCTTGTCGAGATCGATGTCGAGGGACGTGTCGAGGCGACCGCCATAGGTCGCCCCGCGCCGCAATCCGCCCGACACGTTCGACAGGCCCTCGCCGATATAGGTGAGGACGTAGGTGATGCCGCGCGCGGCGAGGAAGGCGCGCAGGCCGAACGGGTCACCGTAGGGCCCGAGCGCCTCCTGGATCGATCCCTCGTTGGTGACGGAGACTTGGTCCGACGTGCGGGATTGCGCGATCGCCGTCTGAGGGTCGCCGCCCGCGCCCGAGAGCGGAAGAGCCAGCGGGAGCGGGCGCGATTCCTGGGCCTGCGCCCGCGCCGGAAGTGCCGTCCAAAGCAGAGAACTGGCGGAGAATGCCGTCAGGAGCAGAGCCGCGCAGGCGCTCGTGGGCCCGATGCGACGCGGTCTCGCCCACCCGTTCGCTGTCATTTCCGCTCTCAACAGGGATTTCCGGCTGACGCGCGCAGATCGTGTTCGCGCGTGGTGAACCCCATCGCGGCATGGCAGCCCGGTCCGGGAGGTGATGGCGGAGACCCAAGCAGAAGGGGGTGACAGCCATGCGAAGGCAAGGCTCCCGTCAGGAGGGCGGATTTCGGCGCGCTGGGTTCACAGGCGTCGTGACGGGCGATGAGGCGGGCTCCTTCCCTCGGTTCAGGGGCGCACGAGACCGAGCACCTTCATGCGCGACCGCAGGGTCGTCGGCTTGAGTCCCAGGAGTTCGGCGGCACCGCCAGGCCCGAACACCTTGCCTCCACCGATGCGCAAAGCCTCCTCGATCTCAGTACGGGCGCGCTGGCGGCGCTCCTCTTCGCTGAGCGGGCGGGCGCCCGGCGCCGGTTGTTCCGGCGAGGCCGGTGCAGGGCCGGTGACGCGGGGCTCGGGCAGATCGAAGCGCAGACGTCCGCGCTCGGCCAGGATCGTGGCACGTTCGATCACGTTCTCCAACTCGCGCACATTGCCCGGCCAATCGTAGCGGACGAGACGGCGGGCATCGGCTTCCGTCAGACGCAGATCCGTCCGGTTGAGGCGTCGCGCGACGCCCTTCAGAACGTGCTGCGCGATCAGCGGCACGTCCTCGCGGCGCTCCCGCAGAGGTGCCGAGGCGATGGGAAAGACATTGAGGCGAAAATAGAGATCCTCGCGGAAGCGCCCGCGGCGCACCTCCTCCTTGAGGTCGCGGTTGGTCGCCGCGATCAGCCGGATATCGACCGAGCGGGTTCGCTCCTCGCCGACGCGCTCGAACTGGCGCTCCTGCAATACGCGCAGCAGCTTGCCCTGAAGATCGAGGGGGATCTCGCCGACCTCGTCGAGGAACAGCGTCCCGCCCTCGGCCAGCTCGAACCGCCCGATGCGGTCGCGCAGGGCCCCGGTGAAGGCGCCCTTGGCATGGCCGAAGAACTCGCTCTCGAACAGCTCGCGGGGGATGGCCGCGCAATTGACCCGGATCAGCGGGCGGTCATGCCGCCGGCTGGCCTCGTGGATCGCCCGGGCGATCAGTTCCTTACCGGTGCCGGATTCGCCCGTGACGAGGACGGTGGCGTCGGTGCCGGCGACCAGATCGATCTGGCGGCGCAGGGCCTCGATGGCGGGGCTGCGGCCGATGATGCCCTGGTGATGGCTCTCGGCCCGGATCTCCTCCTTGAGATAGGCATTCTCCTGCTCCAGGCGCTCGCGCAGGGAATCGACCTCGGCCCGTGCCGACCTCAGCCGCTCCTCTGCCTCACGGCGCTGGCTGACGTCGCGGAAGACGATCACCGCGCCGAGCAACTGGCCGCGTTCGCGGATCGGCGTCGAGGTGTACTCGACGGGAAAGCAGGTGCCGTCCCGGCGCCAGAACACCTCGCCATCGACCTGATGCACCGCCCCGTCGCGGAAGGCGGCGTAGATCGGGCAATCTTGATGCGGGTAATGCGCGCCGCCGGGATGGGTGTGGTGGACGCTGGCATGCATGTCCTTGCCGACGAGATCGGCAGCGTCCCATCCCAGCATCCGCTCCGCCGCCGGATTGAGGAAGGTCGTGATCCCCTCAGCGTTGACGCCATAGATTCCCTCCCCCGCCGCCCGCAGGATCAGCCGGTTCTCCCGCTCGATATCGCGAAAGATCCGCTCCATCCGCTGCCATTCCGGCAGGCCCGCCCGCATATGCTCCTCCGCCTCGCGGTCGATCCGGCGGCGCTCGCGCTCGTCGAGGTCGAACAGCGTCAGGAGGAGGCGGGTCGGCTCGCCCGAGAGCCGGGAGGCGACGTATTCGAGCCGCAGCGTCGCGCCGCCGCCATGGCTCGGAGTGAGGCCCTGGGTCCACCCTTGCCCCTGCGCGAGCACCCCCTCCGTGAATACGATCAGGGCGGCGCGCTGCTCCGGGTGCAGCGCACTGACGGCCATCGCCCGGAGATCGGCACGGGTCCGGCCGAGAAGACGGGCGGCGGCGGCATTCGCGTCGGCGATGCGGTCGGCCAGAGGCTCGATCACGAGCATGGCTTCGCGCGTCTCCTCGAAGACCCTGCCGTAATCTGAAGGGGACGATGCCGAAGCGGAAGCGGGCACGACGAGATCTCGCACTCATTCTACGAGATTTCGTCATAGACGAGATTTCATAGCGACGCACCGCCTCTCTAAATCACTGATTCGACGCGATTTTTATCCCGCAATGCCGATGGCACGCCGCTTGCGCAGTACAGGGCCAGCGGCATCGTGGCGAGGCGCGTGCGCTTTTCCGCTGCGAACCCTGAGGATCCGTCCCGGTCTGTGGACGATCCGACCGTCCGGTTGCCACGCCCCCGGCATCCGGACCGGTTCATCCGAATACGGCTCGCCGTCCAGCGACAGGAGAAGAGCGTGAAGCGCGAAGACCTCACCGAGAAGCTACTCGACATCAAGCGCGAGAAGGGCTGGACCTGGAAATACATCCAGGACGAGATCGGCGGAATCTCGCCGATCCTGATCACTGCCGCCTGCATGGGTCAGATGAAGCTGCCGAAGGCGCAAGCCGCTAAGGCCGCCGCTCTGTTCGGTCTGAGCCAGGCCGAGGAGCGGATGCTGAACGAGGCACCCTATCGCGGCTCGATCCCGCAGATGCCGCCGACCGACCCGCTGATCTACCGCTTCTACGAGCTGGTGATGGTCTACGGCACCACCTGGAAGGAGCTGATCCAGGAGGAATTCGGAGACGGTATCATGTCGGCGATCGACTTCAACATGACCATGGAGCGCGAGCCGAACAACAAGGGCGACCGGGTGAAGATGAATCTGTCCGGCAAGTTCCTGCCCTACAAGTACTACGGCAACGAGGACGGCGTGCCGGAATACGGCTTCAAGGAGCCGTAGGACGCTGTGTGCCGGGCGCTCGACAGATCGAGCGCCCGTCGCTGGGAGTGTCGCCCCGGGAAGGGCCGGGTCGGCGCCCTACCACTCCCATTCCGCGCCGACTCCGACCGAGGTGCGGCCGTCGCTGCCGGCTTCTCCGTTGAGCTTGATCCGGCGGGTCACGTCGTAATTGATCGTCGCAGCGGTGTCGGCGGGCTTGGCACCGGCCTTCACGCCGACGCTGATCCGGTCGTTGATGTAGCGCGAGGCGCCGACCGCAGGGCCGCCGCTCGCTCCGGTCGAGACGTCGAGGCTGTCGAGGCCGAGCCCCTTGCGGGCCGCTTCGAACACGTCCGGCCCGCCGGCACCGCCGGAGAGCTGGGCGACCGCCTGCGCCAATTGCAGCGCCTGGAACGGCGAGAGCCCGGCCGCCGCCTTCTTGAACAGGATGCGGGACAGGATCTCGTCCTGCGGCAGGCTCGGATCCGACGAGAGCACGAATTCCGGCTGCGCGGCGGAGCCCGTGACGTTGACGCGGGCGGTGACGTCGGCGGCCTTGGTCTCGGCGGCGAAATCGAGGTCGGGTTGGGCGAGGTCGCCCACGAAGAACACCCGGCCCCGGGTGAAGTCGAGGCGCTGGCCGCCCAGGGCGAACACGCCCCGGCGCATCGAGAAATCGCCGTTGGCCTGTGGGTCGCGGGAGGTGCCGGTGATGTGCAGCTCGCCGCCGAGTTCCGCATCGATGCCGCGACCGCGCACGAAGATGCGGCTCGGGGCGCTGACGATCAGATCGAGGCTGGCATCGAAGGGCGGGGCCGGCTTCTTCCGGCGGCTCACCGCCGCGATCTGGGCCTTCCGCTCCGCCCGCTTGGCGAGACGCGCGCGCACCTCCGGTGTCTCGTTGACCCGGCGGATGCCCGGCAGGGGCTGCACCGTCGCGGGCAGGCGGTCGGGCACCGACACGTCGATGGAGACGACATCGACCCGGCCGCTGATCTTCGGCGTGCGGGCGAGCGGCCCCGACAGGGCGAGGTTGAGGCTCGACACCGCCGTCATCAACGGGCTCGACACCAGCTCGGCCCGCTCGGCGGTGATGCGCAAGGAGCCGGGGAAACCCGAGGCCGGCTCGACCGCTACCCGTCCATCCACGGCGAGGCGCCCGCCGTTGCGGGTCGCGGCGGTGAGCCGTTCGATCACGATGGTCTCGCCGCGCCCGGTGACGCGGCCCTGGATGTCGGTGAGACGGATGCCGTTGAGAGGATCGCTGAAGCTGCCGCCCGAGAGGGTCGCCGTGCCCTCCACCTTCGGGGCCGCCAGGGTGCCGGTCACGCCGGCATCGAGCGCCACCCGGCCGGTGGCCCGCTGCCCCGTCGTGCTCAGCATCGAATTGGCCAGGGCCGCATCGAGGCTGCCGCGGGCGCGCAGATTGAGCGCGCCACCGGCCTCGACCGGCACCGAACCCGTCACCGTCACGTCGGCGCCGCGTCCGGCGGAGACGCGCCCGTCGATTCCCGCCTGTCCCTCCGTCAGGGTACCGCTCGCCCGCGCGGTGATCGGCGGCAACCCGGCCTTGCGGGTTTCCGGCGTCACCAGACCGGCGACCGACAGGGCATAGCGCCCCTCCGGCCGGGCGGCGGAGCCGTGGATATCGGCCTCCCCCTCCAGCGTGCCGGAGAGCGCAAGGCTCGGGCTGGCGATCCGGGCGAGGGCCAGCGGCAGGGCGCGAATGCCGAGCTTGAGGTCGAGGGCCGGGCCCGCCCTGCCCTGCACGCTGATCCGGCCGGAGCCGGCGGCGACGACGAGATTCTCGATCACGGCCGCGCCATCATCGAGGGTGATCGCGGATGGCCCGGCCAGCGCCAGCCGGTCTCCGCCGCGCTGGGCCGAGAAGCGGGCGATCTCGATCCGGGTGCGTTCGGCCGGGATCAGCCGCGCAGCCCCGTCGAGGGCAAAGCCGCGCGCCTGAGCCGTCAGGGTTATGTCGCTCGCCGCCGCATTTCCTGACGCGGAGAGCCGCACCGTATCGACGGTCTGTCCGGCGGCGATCACCCGGTCGATGGCGGCATGGCCGTCGACGACCGGATGCGCCCGCAAATCACGGCCGGTGAGGTCGGCATCGAGCTTGGCCAAGCCGAAGCTGCCGTAGCGTAGGCTGGCGCCGGTGGCGCGGATCGCCGCGTCCTGCTTCCCGGCGGCGCGGGAGAGCGTCACGGCCGCGTCGAGGCGGCCGGCCATCGGAGCGAGAGCCAGCGGCGACAGGTCCGCGAGGTCGCCGGCCCGGATCGTCAAATTGCCGTCTCCGAGCAGGCTGTCGGCATCGATCTGGGCGTGGCCCTCTGCCACGACGGAGCCGAGGGCGAAGGTGAAGCGGTCGAGGGCGTAATCCGTCCGCGTCGGCCGGATGACGGCGGCCTCGGCCTTGAGCGGCTTGCCGGCGATGTCGCCGCTCAAATGCAGCGTGCCGTCGAAGGCGCCGCGCAGGTCGCCGAAGGCGGCATCGAGGCGAAGGTCGCGGATCGGCCGCCCATTGGCGCTGACATCCGGTGCGCGCAGAGCGGCGGTCAGCGCCGGCTTGACCAGGGAACCGGTCAGCCGCGCATCGACGCTCGCCAGTCCGAGCAACCGCTCGTCGAGGGCGGACAGGGTCTTCAGATCGATGCGGGCGGCCACGTCGGCGGTCCGGGCGTCGGCCTTGCCCTGGAGCGTCGCGAACATCTCGGCGCCGTCGAAGCGCAGGCGGTCGAAGCCATAGCCGTCATAAGTCTGGAAGATGCGTCCCGTCAGGGTCGGAGCGCGACCGACGAGGCGGTCGGCCACCGCCTCACCCAGCACGAGACCGCCGCCGCGCAGGTCGAGATCGGCGGAGAGCGCCTTGCGGGCCGGGTCGCCGCTCAGAGCTGCCGTGGCATCGAGGCGCCCGGCCAGATTACGGCCGGCAACCCCCGAGAACGCGCCGATATCGGCAAGGGCGGCGTCGACGGTCCCGGTCAGGGTGTTCTGGCCGAGCCGTCCGGCATAGGAGACGCGGGCGGTGTCGGCATCAAGGACCAAGGTGCTGACATCGAGCACGCCGTCCGATCCGGCGGCGGCGCGCAGGGTGAGCTTGGCCCGGCTGCCGAGGGCGCGGCGCAGGGCCGGATCGGCGAGGTGCAGGCCTTCCAATGCCGCGTCGGCGGTGACGGCGAAGCGTTGCGCCTTCGGGTCGGCGCCGGTCGGCTCGACGTTCAGCGCGGCCTCGACCCGCTCCAGGGCCGATCCTGGCGTGCGAAGGCCGGCCGCCTTGAGGTTGCCCTTCACCCGCGGCGCCGAGAGCGGCCCCTTCAGGCTGCCGTCGAAGACCAGGTTCTGCAACTCCGCTTCGGCGGCCTTGGTGACGCCGCCCTCGGTCGGGACGGCGCGGGCGACGATGCTGAAATCCGCCACCCGGTCGGCGGTCAGGGTGCCGCCGATGCCGAGCCGCGCGGTGCGGGAGGTGAGATCGAGTCGGTCGATCCGGAACCCGCCGCCATCGGCGAAGGCCAGGCCGCCCTCGAGCTTGGTCTCACCGGAAAAGACCGCCGCGGCCGGACCCGGCACCAAGCCTTCGATCCGGGAGGTGAGATCGAGGCTCAAGCGCCGGTCGGTGCCGATGCGCGAGAGCCGGGCGCCGCCTCTCGCGCCGATCTCGGGACCGGCATCGAAATCGAGCTTGGCGTTGAAGGAATCGAGGGTGCCGTGACCGTCGAGGTTGAAATCGATCGGCGGCGTTCCGGGCAGGTTGGCCGCCTTCGAGAGCAGCCCTCCCGCCGGCTCGACGAGATTCGCCTTCAGATCCAGCCGCTCCCCCTTGGGCACGAACAGGAGCTGGGCGACGAAGCGGCCGGCCGCATCGAGGCGGCGGGCATCCACGCTGAGATCGAGCCCCTCGGACGGATTGCCGAGTTTGGCTTTGCCATCCGCCGCGAGCCGGGCCGGCTGGCCGGCAACGCTCTCACCGAGGATCAGCTCGGCCAGCTGAAAGCCCTTGATCTCCACCTTCACCGGCAGTTCGGGCAGGAGGCTGCCATCAGGCTCGGCTTCGGCCGGCGTCGGGCCGGGAACGGGGCGGCGCAGGACTTCGAGCCGGCCGATCTCAAGGGCATCGACCTCGAGCCGGCCGGAGAGCAAGGCGAGGCGCCGCCAGACGAGGCGAGCCCGGTCGAGCTTCAGCCAGGGCCCCTCGGAATCGCTGATGACGACATCGCGGATGGTGGCATCGGAGGACAAGGCCCCGTCGACGGCGCCGATGGACACCTGAGACGAAGGCGTCGAGAGCGCCTTCGAGAGGATGCCGCCGAGCACCGTCTTCTCGCCATCCGCCGCGCGGGTGAGATCGGTGGGAACGAGGGCGGCCACAAGGAGCAGGCCGAGCAGGGCCAAGGCCGCCCCGATACCGCGCCCGCCGATGCGGCGAGAAAACGTCCCCACAAGAAATCCCATTCAGAAAGCCTGTCCGAGACTGATGTACAGGGCGACCGGCAGCTCGCGATTCCCCTTGATCCGGTCGAGGGGGAAGGCGAGATCGGCGCGGATCGGGCCGATGCCGGTATAGTAGCGGACACCGATGCCCGCGGCCTTGCGGATACGCTCATCGAAATCCGGCAGGGACGAGGCGAAGGCGGTGCCCGCGTCGAAGAACGGCACGATGCCGATGGTGTCGGTGACCTTGATCCGGGCCTCGATCGAGGCTTCCAGTAGGGAGCGGCCGCCGATCGGCAGGTTGAACGGCCCGCGCGGGCCGAGGGTCCGGAACGCGTAGCCGCGCACCGAACCGCCGCCGCCGGCGAAGAACCGGAAATTGTCGGGGATCTCGTCGAGCCGTGCCCCCGAGACCGAGCCGAAGCCGAGGCGCCCGGCCAGCACATATTTCGCTTCATCGTCGAGGGCGTAATAGGTCGAGCCCTGCGCCTTCGCGACGAAGATGCCGGGATCCGAGCCGAGGAAGCTCGGATAGGGCGCGGCGGAGGCGATGAGCCGGACACCCTCGGTGGGATCGAGCAGGCTGTCGGTGGAATCGTAGGTGACGGAGACCGGCACGCCGATCAGCCGGTAATCGACCGTGCCGATGGCATCCTTCGAGCGGCCGACCTGCCCATCGATTCCGATCTGGGCCGAGAAGGTGTCGGAGAAGCGGTGGCGCAGGGCGACCGAGGCACCGGCCGCGTCCACGAAGTAGCTCTGCTGCACCTCCCGCGTGACGAAGGCGTTGGCGAGCAGGTCGTTGCGGGTGCCGCCGAGGGCCGGCTTCACGAAGGTCGCGGCGAGACGACCGCCGAGTCCGGTGGTGTCGATGCCGGCGAGCTTGCGCTGGGTCGCGAACGGATCGTAGCCGAGGCCGAGATAGTAGATGTCGGCGTCGAGCCGCAGGGTCTCGCCGCCGCCCCAGAGATTGCGATTGGCGTAGTAGGCCCGCACGCCCGGACCATCGACCGTGGAATAGCGGGCCGAGACGCCGATCAGGTTGCGCTCGCGCTCGCTCACCTCGACGAAGAGCGGCAGGTTGCCGTCGGCATCGAGGCTTTCGCCCTCCCGCACGCGCACGGCGCCGAGCCCTTCGATCCGCGCGACCGAGCGGCGGATCTCGGCGACCGCCTTCGGCGAATAGGGATCGCCCGGCTCCGTGTAGATGAAGGAGCGGATCACCGCCGGGTCGATGCCCTCCGGCGCCTTCACCGCCACCTCTCCGAGCCCGGCTCTCGGTCCGGGATCGATGGTGAAGGTCACATCCATCACATGGGCGGCGTCGTCCACGACGGGATCGCGCGTCACCACCTTGGCGAAGGGGTGGCCGAGGGCGCGCAGGCGATCGACGATCTTGGCCTCGCGGGCCAGCACCGTGGCCGAGCGGGCCGGCACATCGTCGTCAATGCGGGTGAAGCGTTCCGGCAGCACCTCGTCCGGGAACGGGCGCTGGCGGGGATCGAGGGCGCGCACGGTGCGCAGCGTGTAGGCGGGGCCGAGATCGACCACGATCTTCACCGGGACCAGCGCCCGGGCGCGGGAGCCTTCGGCCGCGCGGGCGGCGGCGGTGAGCGAGGCTTCCCCGGTCACGGGCACGCCATCGATCCGTACGGTGACGGTGCCTTGATAATAGCCGTAGCCCGAGAGCACATCGGTCAGCCGGCGCAGATCGGCCTCCGCCCGCCGCACCAGCCCCTCCCCATCCGGCGGCGCCTCCTGGCGCAGGCGGTAGAGCGTCGAGGTATCCTGAAGCGCTTTCAGGATGTCCGAGTCGTCGGTGCCGGTGATGCGCAGGGTGTAGGGCAGCGCCGTGGGGCTCGGCGCCGGCGGCTCCTCCTCGGAGCCGAATAGGCCGAACAGGTCGAAGGCCCGCGCCGGCTGCGGCAGGGCGGTGACGGCCACGACACTCAGGATAACGCCACCGAGGGCCGGCGAACGCAGCGGGCAGTTCATCCGGAGGAGCATTCGATCGGTGAGGTCCCTTGTCCGTCGAGCGGCGATGCCTCCAGCAAAGCATCCAGATGTTAACTACCCGTCGCCATCCCGCGCGGCTACCCCGGCCACGCTTCGCAACACGAATGATCGAGACATGGTGAGCGGACGCAGGGTTCACGGCCGGCGATGCCGTGAATCGCGTGTCGCGCGCATCGCATTGTTCGAGAACGTTCGAAACGAGGCTCTATTCGTCGTCTTCGATCAGGGTGATCTGGGGCGGCAATGGCAGGCTGATCGTGCAGTGCAGACCGCTCGGCTCGAAGGCCAGCTCCGTCTTCGCCTTCAGCTCGTAGCGCAGGCTGCGTTCGAGCACTTCCATCCCGAAGCCGCGATGGGGGGGCGCGGGCGGAAGGGCATCAAGCCCGTGCTCGGTCCAGACGTGGGTCAGTTGCGGGCGGGAGCCGGGTTGATCCGTCGGCGCGGTCACGTTCCAGCTCACCTGGATACGGCCATGCGGCACCGTCAGGGCGCCGTGCTCGACGGCGTTCACGGCCAATTCGTGGATCGCCATGGCGAACACTTCCGCCGCACCCGGCCGGAGCCGCAGGCTCGGCCCCTCGATCGAGACCTGCTCGCCCTCGCGGGCGAGATGGGCCAGCAACTCGTCGGCCACGAGGGAATGCAGGCCGATGCCTTCGGGCACGCTGCGCATCAGGGCATTGAGGACGCGGGCGACCGCATCGAGCCGCCCGTCGAGATGGGCAGCGTAAGTCTCGACGGAATCGCTCGTCTCCGCGGAGCGGCGGATGATCGCCCGCAGCATGGCGAGCGTATTGCGCACTTGATGCCGCTGTTCGGCGGTCAAGCCCTTTTCGTCAAGGAAGCGGCGCAAGCGCCGGTTCTCGGCCTCGAGCTCTTCGACACGTGCGTCCCGCGGATCCTGGTTCATGGCTTAGCCGTTTGCTGACCTCAATAGGATGAACCGGCTAGCGGCCGCTTATCAATCGTCGCCTATTACCGATGGATCCCGCTCGTAGTGCAGATAGGATGGATCGAATAGTGAGGCCGCCTGCAGGGCAGGCAAATCCGGGATCGTCAGCTGACGCCCGCGCAGGCGAATAAGTCCCGAGGCCCGCAACTCCTTGAGAGTGCGGTTGATGTGAACTGTCGATAGCCCCATTGCATCGCCGAGATCGGCCTGGGTGATCGGAAACTCGCAACTTGTCTCGTTCGTCATGCCCACGGCCCGCAGGCGCAGGAAAAGTTCACAGAACAGGTGCCCTAAACGCTCCGTTGCCAGCCGCTGACCGAGACTGACGGTCCATTCGCGCTGCACGGCCGCCGTTACGAGCATTTCCCACCACAGAGCCTCGCCGATGCGCGGATATTGATGCACGACCTCCCGGATCGCCGTCTCGGACACCTCGGCGATAACGACCGGCGTCAGCGTTCCGAGCAAATGATCCATCTTGCGCAGCACGAAGACGTGCGGATCGCACAGATCCCCCGGCAGGAAGATCGAGATCACCTGGCGCCGGCCGTCCTCGAGTTGCTTGTAGCGGCAGGCCCAGCCTTCGAGGATGACGTTGACATGGCGCGGCCGGTCGCCGTCGCGGATGACGTCCTCACGCGCGCCGAGTCTTCGCGTCGGCTGAGTGATGCGTTCCAAAGCCTGCCTCTCTTCCGCAGAAAGGCGAACGAAGTTTTCCAGCTTGCGAACGAGCGGGTTGGGCACTGGGCTTCCTTGACCGAAACGATGCAACCTAACGCCCGGATCACTCACTCGAATTCACGCAGGTTATTTTGGCAAACGCAAGTGTAGGTGTATGAACAGGAATGAGTTCCGGCAGCGAGAATATCGCATCTGAGACCACTCACGGCAGCCGTCCCACTGGCTGCCCCGCAATTCAGCTCAAAATTTTATGATCTTTTGAGGCACGCAAAACGCGAGGTGCTTTCTCTTTCGCTCGGCGCACAACTTTACCCGCTTGCCGACACTCCTGCCGTTTTTAGGCCGGCCTTTTGAATTGGACGTCAACTGGTCCTGTTGCAAAGCATCGCCATCCAGAAGCGCGCATTGCCGGTGGATGCCAAGGCGGCCCACGGACCGAAACAGCATGGTTCGATTGGCTGATGGGATGGGAGCGTCAGAAACCGTACGGATCTCAGCGAAGTCCAAACATGTGACCGCGAGCGGTTCGCTCCAGCGAAATCGAATGTCGGATCAGTTTGGTGGGGGAAGTAGGACTCGAACCTACGAAGCTTACGCAGCGGATTTACAGTCCGCCCCCTTTGCCGCTCGGGACATTCCCCCAAACCGGGTGCGCCGCGTTTCTCCGCGGCCGGCGAGGGCCCTTATGGTGAGGGCGCGGCCGGGTGTCAACTGATCCGTTGGCTTCGCCGTCTATCCACAGGGGGCGAGGTCACAGACGCGGATCTGCGCCCGCTCTGCTCCCCGCCAACGATCGCAGGACAGGGTGCCGGCGATGTGAAACGTGCGGCCGATGCCGCCGAGCAAAGCCACACCGAGCGGGCCCTGCGCCGCGCGGAAGGCGATGCCGCCGATGGATTGGCCGTCGCCGCTCACGAGCCGGGTGCGGACATGGCCGTTGCCGACGATGCCGGCATCGGCGATCCGGTGGCGTGGCAGCGCCATGACGGGCTCGGGCGCTCCCTGCCCGAACGGGCCGGCGCGCTGAATCAGCCGCACCAATTCGGCCGTCGCGCCCCCGGCGCTGACAGTGCCGTCGATCAACAGCGCCTCGGCCGCGCGCGCCCGGCCGACCGACTCGCTCAAGTCGCGCGCGAGGCTGGCCTCGAAGGCAGCGAGGCCTCCGGGGCCAAGGGTGACGCCCGCGGCCATGGCATGGCCGCCGCCCTTCACCGCAAGACCGGCCTCGACCGCGGCGCGCACGGCAGAGCCGAGATCGGCGCCGACGACGGAGCGGCCGGAGCCGACGGCGCTGCCATCCGGCTTGAGGGCGAAAGCGAAGGCCGGGCGGCCGAAGCGCTCCTTGAGGCGGGCGGCGATCAGCCCGACGATGCCGGGATGCCACTCGTCCGAGGCGGTCATCAGAACGGAACGCTCGGGATCGCGGGCGAGGAGAGCGTCCATCTCCGCCTCCGCCTCGGCCACCGCCTGCGCCTCGATAGCCTGCCGCTCCCGGTTGAGCCGGTCGAGTTCCTCGGCGATCCGGCGCGCCTCCATCGGATCGGCCGTTGTCAGGAGCCGGGCGCCGAGACCGGCATCGCCGATCCGCCCGCCGGCATTGATGCGAGGCCCGACGAGGAAGCCGAGATGCCACGCCTCCGGCGGCTCGCTGAGGCTGGCCGCATCGAGGAGGGCTGCGAGGCCCGGCCGTCCGCGCCCGCGCATCACCGCGAGCCCCTGCACGACGAAGGCACGGTTGAGGCCGACGAGCGGCACCACGTCGGCAACGGTGGCCAGGGCCACGAGGTCGAGGAAATCGGTCAGGCGCGGCTCGGCGCTGCCGGGGAAACCCCCTTCCTCCCGCAGCCGCCGGGCGAGCGCGACGAGAGTCATGAAGACGACGCCCGCCGCGCAGAGATGGCCGAGGCCGGACAGGTCGTCGAGCCGGTTCGGGTTGACCAGGGCGCGGGTCGGAGGCAGCGCTTCCGGTGCGCCGTGATGATCGAGCACGATCACGTCGAGGCCGAGCGCGGCGGCGGCGGCCAGCGGTTCATGCCCGGCGGTGCCGCAATCGACGCAGACGAGCAGTCCGGCCCCTTCCTCGCGCAGAGCCGTGACCGCGCCGACATTCGGGCCGTAGCCCTCGGTGATCCGGTCCGGGATATGGATGCGCACCGGCACACCGAGAGCCCGGAGGTATTCGGCGAGGAGCGCCGCGCTCGCCGCTCCATCGACGTCATAATCGCCGAAGATCGCCACCTGCTCCCGCCTCCGCACGGCATGGACGAGGCGGTCGACCGCCGCTTCCATGTCCACCAGCGCAGAGGGGTCCGGCATCAGCTCGCGCAGACGGGGTGAGAGATAGGCCTCGGCCTCCGCCGGGCGCACACCGCGCCCGACGAGGACGCGCGAGAGCAGATCGGGCAGGCCATAGGCCTGCGTCATCGTCACCGCGAGCGCCTGGAGACCGGGATCGCCGCAGCGTTCGCGCCAGGGCCGCCCGAGCACGGACGAGGCGACGTCGAGAAAGGGACGCGGCGCGTCGGGGGGGGAAGCGAATGGCAAGACGGCGGACATGGCAGCGGACACGGGGCCAGCATAGCCGCTTCGGCGCACGAAGACTGCGCCCCGCAAACGACAGCGGGGCGGACGATTGCTCGCCCGCCCCGCTCTCATGGGCTTCGTTCATACGCCGCGTGGGCTTGCCGATACTGATCCCGCTCTGATCGAGCGGGCCCGTATCAGAGATTCTTGAGGATCGAGTCCACGACCTTCTTGGCGTCTCCGAACAGCATCATCGTGTTGTCGCGGAAGAACACCTCGTTCTCGACGCCGGCATAGCCGGAGCCCATGCCGCGCTTGATGAACAGCACGGTCTTGGCCTTCTCAACGTCGAGGATCGGCATGCCGTAGATCGGCGAGGCCTTGTCGGTCTTGGCGGCCGGGTTGGTGACGTCGTTGGCGCCGATCACGAAGGCCACGTCGGCCTGCGGGAACTCGCCGTTGATGTCCTCCAACTCGAACACCTCGTCGTAGGGCACGTTGGCTTCCGCGAGCAGCACGTTCATGTGGCCCGGCATGCGGCCTGCCACCGGATGGATGGCGTACTTCACGTCGACGCCTTCCTTCTTCAGCAGGTCGGCCATCTCACGAAGGCTGTGCTGAGCCTGGGCGACCGCCATGCCGTAGCCCGGCACGATGATGACCTTCTCGGCGTTCTTCATGATGTAGGCCGCGTCGTCGGCCGAGCCCTGCTTCACGGGGCGCGTCTCGACCTGGCCGCTGCCGGCGGCGGCGGTGTCGCCGCCGAAGCCGCCGAGGATCACCGAGATGAACGAGCGGTTCATCGCGTGGCACATGATGTAGGACAGGATCGCACCCGACGAGCCGACCAGCGAGCCGGTGATGATGAGCGCGAGATTGCCCAGGGTGAAGCCGATGCCGGCCGCCGCCCAGCCCGAGTAGGAGTTGAGCATCGAGACGACCACCGGCATGTCGGCGCCGCCGATCGGGATGATGATCAGGCCGCCGAGCACCAGCGACACGACCACGATCAGCCAGAAGGCCACCTTCGACTCGGTGCCGATGAAGATGCCGATGAGCAGCACCAGACCGATCGCCATGGCGAGGTTGATGGCGTGCCGGGCCGGCAGCATGATCGGCTTCCCGGACATGCGCCCGTCGAGCTTGGCGAAGGCGATGACCGAGCCGGTGAAGGTGATCGCGCCGATGGCGACACCGAGACCCATCTCGAACAGCGACTGCTTGTGGAAGTGGCCGCTCTCGATGATGCCGAAGGCCTGCGGAGCGTAGAGGGCGCCCGCCGCCACCGCGACCGCCGCGAGGCCGACCAGCGAGTGGAAGGCCGCGACGAGTTGCGGCATCGCCGTCATGGGAACGCGCTTGGCGATCACCGCACCGGCGCCGCCGCCGATGGCGAGGCCGAGCAGAACGAGCACCCAGGCGCTGAGCCCGGCCGGCGGATGGCCGATGAGCGTGGTGAGGATGGCGAGCGCCATGCCCACCATGCCGTAGAGGTTGCCCTGACGAGCGGTCGTCGGGTGCGAGAGCCCCCGCAGCGCCATGATGAACAGGACGCCGGAGACGATGTAGAGAAGGGATGAGACGTTTTCCGACATCGCCTCAGGCCTTCTTCTTGTACATGCCGAGCATGCGCTGGGTGACGAGGAAGCCGCCGAAGATGTTCACGGAGGCGAGAACGATACCGATGAAGCCGAAGAAGCGGGCCCAGCCGGTGCCCTTCTCGATCAGCGGCACGCCGACGGCGAGCAGCGCGCCGACGATGATGACGGAGGAGATCGCGTTGGTGACGGACATGAGCGGCGTGTGCAGCGCAGGCGTCACCGACCAGACGACGTAGTAGCCGACGAAGATCGCGAGCACGAAGATCGCGAGGCGGAACACGGTCGGATCGACCGCGCCATGGGTGGCCGCAGCGACACCGTGGCCGAGCGCGTCGGCGATCGATTGCGCGTGGGCGGCGTTCTGCTGAGCGATGTCGGCCGCGGCGCGCGCGGCGGCCGCAGCGGCCTGGGCCTGATCTGCAGGCGAGACGGGCGGAAGGGTTGGCATGATGAGATCCTCCGCGACCGATCAGGCTTTGGGCTGAAAGTTGGGGTGGACCACCTGACCGTCGCGGGTGAGGTTGGTGGCCTTGACGAGCTCGTCGTCCCAATTGACGGCGAGGCCCTTCGTCTCCTTGTCGATCAGCGTCTCGATGAAGGCGTAGAGGTTGCGGGCGTAGAGGCTCGAAGCGGTGGCCGCGAGCCGGCCCGGCACGTTGACGTGGCCGACGATCTTCACCCCGTTGCCGACGGTGACGATCTCACCGGCCTTGGCGCCGGCGACGTTGCCGCCGCGCTCCACCGCGAGGTCGACCAAGACCGAACCCGGCTTCATCGAGGCGACCATCTCCTCGGAGACGAGCTTCGGCGCCGGCCGGCCCGGAATCAGCGCCGTGGTGATGACGATGTCCTGCTTGGCGATGTGGCCGCGGACGAGGTCCGCCTGCTTCTTCTGGTACTCGGCCGACATCTCCTTGGCGTAACCGCCGGACGTCTCGGCCTGCTTGAACTCGTCGTCCTCGACGGCGACGAACTTGGCGCCCAGGGACTCGACCTGCTCCTTGGTGGCGGGACGCACGTCGGTGGCGGTCACCACCGCGCCCATGCGCCGGGCGGTGGCGATGGCCTGGAGGCCGGCGACGCCGACACCCATGATGAAGATGCGGGCGGCCGGAACGGTGCCGGCGGCGGTCATCATCATCGGCAGGGAGCGGCCGTACTCGGCGGCGCCGTCGACGACGGCTCTGTAGCCAGCAAGGTTGGCCTGGGAGGAGAGGACGTCCATCACCTGGGCGCGGGTGATGCGGGGCATCAGCTCCATGGCGAAGGCGGAGATCCCGGCCTCGGCCATCGCCTGCAATTCGGCCTCGTGACCGTAGGGATCCATGATCGCGACGACCGCCGCGCCCTTCTGGATCTTAGTGAGCTCATCCGCGTTGGGACGGCGGACCTTGAGGACGAGGTCGGCGCCGGAGAGCGCCTCTTCGGCGCTGCCGACGATCTTGGCGCCGGCCGCTTCGTACTCGGCATCGGGCACGCCGGCCTTCGTGCCGGCTCCCGCCTGGACTGCCACGTCACTGCCTAAGCCGACGAATTTCTTGACCGTTTCGGGGACGGCCGCGACCCGTGGTTCTATCGGGTCCGTCTCCGTTAAGACGGCAATACGCATCAGTTGCTCCCGTTCTTACAGCCGCCTTTCGGCGCGCCGGTATCCGAGCCTTCTTGGAAGTTCAGATCTGGAAAAGGTCGGCCGGGATGGCCGACCTGCAAAATTCAATCCATCAGCCGAAGGCGAGGATCAGAAGCAGGGCCGCGAACACGAAAGCCTGAGCCTTCCAGCCGATGGCGGGCACGAACGCGCCCACCGCCGCCGCCGCCCAGGAGACGAGCACGCCGACAATGGCGGTGATCCAGGCCTCGCGCAGTCCGCCGATGGCCAGAGCCACCACCCAGCACAGAACCGTGACGGTGCCGATCTCGACGAAGCGGACGAAGCCCCGGTAGGTCTGCTCGTGGGTCTTCTCGTCCATCGCCGGGCTGTAATTCAGGCCGGTGAGGGTCTTCGTGTCCGCCATAGCGCGCGCCCGTTCCCTAGTGTCGTTTTGATTGTCACGCGCGGATTTAGCGCAAGGTCTGCCCGCTCGCAATCAGCTTGACGGTTGGGACGATACGTCGTGAGCCGGCTTTTGTCATTCCGGCAGGGGAAGACCGACCGCGGACAGCGCGGCTCCCTGACGCTCGGTCAGGGTTTCGAGGGAGAAGCGCTCGATCTCCGCCTCGAACAGACGATGGTAATTCAGCTCAGAGCGCAGGTGCAGGAAGACGGCGCCGAGGCCCACCGCCGCCCGGTCCATGAACACGAATTCCTGGGGGACCGTGACCGGCCCCCGTTCCTTGAGGGCCTGATGCACCGAGAAGGCCTCGCGCCGGCCATAGGCGCCGGGATCGATTCCATCGGCGACGGTGCGGGTGCGATCCTCCAGCAGCGGGCCGTAGATGAAGCGCGCCCAGATATTGAGGATATCGATCGTCTCGCGATCAAGTTTCTTGAATCCCCACACCTCGTAGGCGTGGACAACGCGGTCACGGTCGTCCTCCAGCAGGCCACGATAGAGATCGACCACGCCGCCGACGAAGCGCGGATGGAAGATGCGCACGCAGCCGTAATCGAGGAGGTTGATGCCCTGCGCCTCACCGCCTTCCGAGAACACCGTGTAATTGCCCAGATGCGGGTCTCCGTGGATCACCGCGGCGCGGCTGAAGGGATGCCACCATGCCCGGAACATCGCCTGCGCGATCCGGTTGCGAACCTCGATCGGGCTGTCAGCGAAGTTCAGGATCTTCTCGCCGTCGAGCCAGCCGAGGGTCAGCAGGCGCCGCGTCGAGAGATCGGGATAGACCGTCGGCACGCGCACCGAGTCGATGTCCTTCAACACGTCGCCGTAGAGCGAGGCGTGCTTGGCCTCGCGGCCGTAATCGAGTTCCTCGCGCACCCGCGCGCCGATCTCCTTGGCGATCTCCGAGGTATCGAGCCAGGAATTCATCCGGCGATGGAATGCGAAGGCGACCTGAAGCTGCTTGAGGTCCGCCTCCACCGCCGACTGCATGTCGGGATACTGGAGCTTGCAGGCGAGCGGCGTTCCGTCGAGCGATTCGGCGCGGTGAACCTGCCCCAGGGACGCAGCGGCGGCCGGCTTGAGATCGAAGCTGCGGAATTTGTTCTGCCAGTCGGCTCCGAGTTCGGCCATCATCCGCCGCTTGACGAAGGCCGCCCCCATCGGCGGCGCATCGGCCTGCAGCTTCTGCAGCTCGGCGGCGTATTCGGGCGGCAGCAGGTCCGGCACGGTGGCGAGCAGCTGCGCCACCTTCATGATCGGCCCCTTCAGGCCCCCTAGCGCCTGGGCCAGGGCGGCGGCGTTCGAGGGGGCCGCCCCGTCCTTGCCGCCGAAGAGGCGCGCCGCCGCCATCCGGGCGGCTACCCCTCCGACATTGGCGCCGACGCTGGCATAGCGGCTCGCGCGGGCAGTGAAGCGGTTGGCTTCGCGATCGGTCTCGGCCATGGCCTCGGGTCAACTCTTCCGTGGACTCGGCCGGAGATAGGCGGCAACACCCCCGACGCCCAGGGCGCTGGGACGGCGCGCCGCGGTTCTCACGCCTTCGGCCAGTTGTCACGGGGCCAGAGAGGCAGACCCGATTCACGGATCTCGCCGGCGGCGAGACCGAGAACGATCGCTCTCGTTTCAGGCTGGATCGGATGCGCAAGGACAGATTCGAGCGCCTGTCTTCTCTCAGGCCTGGAGGTCTCCGAAGCAGGCAAGTTGCTTCTCGTGAGCGGTTCTGACCCCGTCCGTCGTCAGCCAAAGAGGCTCGTTCATTTTGCGAGCGTTCGCAGAGTATCCAGGTACTCATCCATGATCTCGTCCACGACCGACTTCGCTCGGTCGAACTCCGGATCGTAAGGACTTATTCGGACACCCCCATCCGGCCATTCGGAAACATGCAGCCACGGCTCTGCTGAAGATCGAGGCGCAACGAAAGGTCCTTCGGAAGAATGACGCCCGTCGAATTGTCGATCTTCTTGACTTCACGCTTCATGGCACCGCTCCGCGTTGTACAAAAAGGACAACGCGGAGCGGGGATAGCCGTTACTCCTCCATCGCCTCCAGCTCGGCGATCATGTCCTCGATCATGCCGAGGCCGATCTGCCAGAAGCCGGGGTCGCTGGCGTCGAGGCCGAAGGGCTTGAGCAATTCGCCGTAGGGCTTCGAGCCACCGGCCGAGAGCAGAGCGAAATAGCGCTCGACGAAACCGGGCTCGGCCCGGGCATAGACGCCGTAGAGCGAGTTCACGAGGCAATCGCCGAAGGCGTAGGCGTAAACGTAGAAGGGTGAGTGGATGAAGTGGGGAATGTAGGCCCAGAACGGCTCGTAGCCCTTGTCAAGGGCGATGGCCGGGCCGAGGCTCTCCGACTGCACTGACATCCAGAGTTCGTTGATCTGCTCGGCCGTCAGTTCCCCCTTGGCCCGGGCGAGATGGACCTTCCGCTCGAACGAGTAGAAGGCGATCTGGCGCACGACCGTGTTGATCATGTCCTCGACCTTGGCCGCCAGCATCGCCCGGCGCTGGACCGGATCGGTGGTCCCTGCCAGCAGCCGGCGGAAGGTCAGCATCTCGCCGAATACGCTGGCGGTCTCGGCAAGGGTGAGCGGAGTCGGCGCCATCAGCGCGCCGTTCCCGGCAGCGAGCACCTGATGCACACCGTGGCCCAGCTCATGGGCCAGGGTCATCACGTCCCGCGGCTTGCCCTGGTAGTTCACCAGCACATAGGGGTGGGCCGAGGGCACGGTCGGGTGCGCGAAGGCGCCGGGGGCTTTGCCGGGCCGGGTCGGCGCGTCGATCCAGTTGCCGTCGAAGAACTTTTTGGCGATGCCGGCCATGTCGGGCGAGAACGACGCGTAGGCGTCGAGCACGGTGTCGCGGGCCTGCGTCCAGGGGATCGTGCGCTGCTCGACCTTCGGCAGGGGCGCGTTGCGGTCCCAGTAGGGCAGCGTCTCGACGCCGAACCACTTCGCCTTCAGCCGGTAATAGCGGTGCGACAGGCGCGGATAGGCCTCGCGCACGGCATCGACCAGAGCGGCCACCACCTCCGGCTCGACCCGGTTCGAGAGGTGGCGGGCATCCGCCACGTCCTTGAAACCGCGCCAGCGGTCGGAGATCTCCTTGTCCTTGGCCAGGGTGTTGGTGATGAGCGTGAAGATGCGCAAATTCGCCCGCAGGGTCTCGCCCAGCGCCAGCGCCGCCTCCTGGCGCACCGCCCCGTCCGGATCCTGAAGCTTGTTGAGGGTCGGCTCCAGAGTCAGGCGCTCGCCCTGGACGGTGAAGCGGAGCGAGGCGATGGTCTCGTTGAACAGCCGGTCCCAGGCGGCGCTCGACGTCACCGACTTGTCGAGGAACAGCTTCTCCGTGCGATCGTCGAGCTGGTAGGGCTTCTCGCGGCGCAGATCCTCGATCCAGGGCCGGTAGCGGGCGAGCGGCCCGTCGCTCATCGCCCGGTCGAGCAGGGCATCCTCGACGCGGTTCAGCTCGAGGCCGAAGAACAGAAGGTCGCCCGAGGCCGTGGTCAGCCGCTCGCGGGTGTCGCCGTAGAATTTGGCGCGCGTCTCGTCCGTGGTGTCGCCGGAATAGACGAGGCCGGCATAGGACATCAGCCGGCCCATCAGATCCTCGATCCGCTCGAAGGCCTCCACCGCCTCGCCGAGGGCGACCGAGGCGTCCGGCCCGGCGGCGATCTCGGCGATGCGCCCGGCATAGCGCCCGGCGAAAGCCCGGCTCTCGGTCTCGGCCCTGGCGAGGTCGTCGCGGAAGGCCGCCGAATCCATGCCGGGATAGAGGTCGGTGAGATCCCACTCGGGCAGTACGCCGAGATCGGCCGCCTGAACCGCGTTGCGCACGGCGGCAAGCTCATCGGCGCCCCTCGCGACGTCCGCGGAGAGGGCGGGAAAAACGGCTCGGCTCGACATGATGTGCGGTGTCCTCGACGCTTCGGGCCGCGGGTTCGGTGGTGAGGGCAACCCGCGCGGCCACGGTCAGATATCGAGCGTCCGGCCTCACGATCAACCGAGCGTCACAATCCCGTGTGCCGAAATCCGCGTACGGAACGGGCACAATGTCGTTTGAAAGGCGGTGTCGGCGAAATCTCGCCGCGTCGTTAAGCAGCGCTTTACGCTCTTGGGCGACCCTGTGCTTCGAAACGAAACAGCCGCCGCCATGCGCCTCCCCTGCCACCGCCAGGGGCGCCATCGGCTTGCGGCCGAGCCGAACGAAAGCGAGGCGCCCCGCATGTCGATCACCGTTCTCATCATCGACGACGATCCCGTGCAGCGCCGGCTCGCCGAAGCGATGGTGCGCCGCCTCGGCTTCGAGGCGAAGATCGCGGAGAACGGTCAGGACGGGCTCACCCTCCTGCGCTCGGGCGAAGCCATCAACGTGGTGCTGCTCGATCTCGTGATGCCCGGCGGCATGGACGGGCTCGCGGTGCTGGCGGAGATGCGCAAGGGCGGCATCGACACGCCGGTCATCGTCCAGACCTCGAACGGCTCGATCGACGCGGTGGTGAACGCCATGCGCGCCGGCGCGGTGGATTTCGTGGTCAAGCCGGCCGGCGCCGAGCGCCTGCAGGTCTCGATCAAGAACGCCCTGCGGGTCGATCAGCTGGAGGAGGAGGTGCGCCGCATGCGCCGCCGCGCCTCCGGCGCCCTCGGCTTCAAGGATCTCGCCTCGAAGAGCCCGGACATGGACCGGGTTATCCGTCTCGCCGAGCGGTCGGCGAAATCGAACATCCCCGTGCTGATCGAGGGTGAGTCCGGCGTCGGCAAGGAGGTTCTGGCCCGGGCCATCCAGGGCTCCGGCGACCGGCGCGGCAAGCCGTTCGTCACCGTGAATTGCGGGGCGATCCCCGACAACCTCGTCGAATCCACCCTGTTCGGCCACGAGAAGGGGGCGTTCACCGGCGCCACCGAGCGGCATGTCGGCAAGTTCGTCGAGGCCTCCGGCGGAACCCTCTTCCTCGACGAGATCGGCGAACTGCCCCTCGACGCCCAGGTGAAGCTCCTGCGGGCATTGCAGGAGGGCGAGGTCGATCCGGTGGGCGGCAAGCGCTCCGTCCGCGTCGATATCCGCCTGATCTCGGCAACCAACCGCTCGCTGCTCGACCTCGTGAAACAGGGGAAGTTCCGCGAGGATCTCTATTACCGCCTCAACGTCTTCCCGATGACCCTGCCGCCCCTGCGGGCGCGCCGCGAGGACATCCCGGATCTGGTGCGCTCGTTCTGCGCCCGCTTCGCGGCGGAGGAAGGCAAGCGTCTGCGCGGCATCACCGCCGAGGCGATGGCGCTGCTCTCACGCTATCCCTGGCCCGGCAATGTCCGCCAGCTGGAGAACGCGCTGTTCCGCGCCGTGGTGCTCGCCGACGGCGACGAGCTGACGGTGGCGGAATTCCCGCAGATCGCCGCGCAGGTCGAGGGTTTCGACGTGCGCATCCCGCCTCTGCCGGCGCAGGCGGCCCTGCCGGCGGGCGGCCTGGAACCGGTGCGGGAGATCGTCCGCGTCGAGGTGCGCGATCCGCATGCCATGTCCCTCGTCGTCGAGGACACGGGTGACATGAAGACGATGGAGGCCATCGAGGCGGAGGTGATCCGTTTCGCCCTGCAATTCTACCGCGGCCGGATGTCCGAGGTGTCCCGCCGCCTCGGAATCGGCCGATCCACTCTCTATCGCAAGCTCAAGGAACTCGGCCTCGACGAGGGAGAGCGCTCCGAGGACGCGGCCTGAGCCGGGAACGGCGGACCGGTCGCGGCCGTTCGCCTTGACGGTTCACCTTGGCCATTTGCCGCGGTCGTGTGGTTGCGCACGGTCGTGCTTGCGTCGATGATCTTTAAGCAAGGGTGCGGCATGCTCGGCCGTATCGAGGGAGTTGCCGCCATGCGCGCTGAATCGGGAGCCGGAGGAGGCATCGTGCGGACCCTGTCCGTCGCGCTGGCGGCTCTTCTCGCCTTCAGCCCAGCGTCGTCCCTCCGGGCCGAGGAAGCTGCCGGACCGGTGATCCGCAAGGCCGCGGTCGACGCGACCGAACCGCCGGCGACCTCCCCGGACACCAAGGCGGAGACGGCTGCCGCCACCCCGGAAGCCACCCCCGAGACACCGGCCTCCGCTC